>JAJFJG010000035.1 GCA_021774265.1 Nitrosomonas sp. | reverse complement strand
CGCATCAACCAAATCAAAACCCAGGCCAAATTCTTTACCATGATGCATGGTCGCCAACAAGGAAAAAACGCCAATGCGGTTGGCTATAAAATTCGGTGTATCTTTGGCACGAATCACGCCTTTGCCCAGATAAGTCACCAGAAAAGCCTCTAGCTCATCCAGCATGGTCGCATCACTACCCTCGCAGGCAATTAATTCGACCAAATGCATATAACGCGGGGGATTGAAAAAATGGATACCACAGAAACGATGACGCAAGGCTGCAGGGAATGCTTCGGCGAGCTTATTGATTGACAGCCCAGACGTATTACTAGCAAAAATAGTGTTTTCACCGAGATGCGGCGCTACTTTTACATACAAGTCGCTTTTCCAATCCATACGCTCGGCAATCGCTTCAATAACCAAATCGCAATCTTTAAGTAACTCAAGGTGCTGTTCATAATTAGCTGGCTGAATATAACTTGCCTTGGTTGCGACCGACAAAGGTGCGGGCTCTTGTTTTTTGAGCTTATCCACCGCCGTAATCACGTTCGCGTTAGGATCACCCTCCTTAGCTGGAAGCTCAAACAGCAACGTTTCGATATTGGCATTCACCAAATGCGCCGCAATCTGCGCCCCCATCACCCCAGCACCCAATACTGCTGCTTTGCGTACCACTAAGTTATCGTTACTCAATTTCTCCCCCTGCTTGATCGGTTATTTATCAACGCCATGAAACCACACTCATGGTCGAACCGCACACTCACATTATGCCCTAAAACCCCTGTATTTATTCATTCACAATCACTTCTAAGAGGTTACAAGTATGCCCACTAAAGCGCAAGCTTGTTTTCTCAACGCTACAAATGCGTTGCACATAACCGCTCACACATTTGCCACTATAATAAGCGGAAATGAATACAATAATTAGCAACCATGGCGCCCGATAAAAATAATTCACCTACAGGCCCAGAAAAACCAAGATCAAGTTGGGTTTGGCGCTGCACCGGCGCATCCATTAAAAACCAAGAAATATCCATGTTAGCCGTTTTCGAAACGTTAATTGCGGTCGGAGTGTACTGGTGGCTTGCCCTTCATTTTGAATGGCCTTGAATGGCTTTTCTGAGCATGATTGCCGCACCGATATTGTTACTTCGATCAAAAGAATCTATTGCATTTGGGGTCGAACTGCTGCGCTCATATTGGAAATTCAATCAGAGAGAAATACTTCGCCGAGACAAGATAATCATCTTTCTAGCCGCGACATTAATCGCGGGAATAGCGAGTTATTGGCTGGCAATGTATTGGTTAGTGGACTATGTTGGCTGGTCATTATTTTGGCGCTCTGCTGTACTAGGTACATTTGCAGTTGCTGTTGCGGGCGCCGTTGCGGTTTCGGGTGTAGGTGCGATTTCAGGTATGGGTGTGAGTGTGATTGGAATTGCGGTTGCCATTGCAGGTGTGCTTTTGGGTGTGAGTGTGGTTGGGATTGCAGTTGCCGTTGCGGGTGTGCTTGCGGGCGTGATTGCGGGTATCGCTGTCGGTGTTACTGTGGTTTCGGGTACGGGTACGGTTGCATTAGCCTTATTTTTTCCGTTTATGGCATTAGGCATTTTAATCAGGGGTCTCATCATCCGACTCTACGCAACAATGTGTTACCCACTCACTGGCTTAGTTCAGTTACCACAAAATTGGCGTGAAACATTACTGGTGATTGATTTCACTCATCCTCCCGAACTTCTGCCGCAAGCTAGCACCATCATCCCCGCGCTAAGTGTAAAAAAGATTTGGGCAGCGCGGAAGGCTAATAAAGGCATAGATCATTTGTATACATCCACCTTTATTGCGATTTGCTATCTCCCCGCTCTGGCCTATCGTTGGAGCTTAAAAGCCAGCGCTTGGTTATGGTTTCCGTTGTCCTTGGCGTTGACGCCACCACTGCAAAATCAAAAAGCACAGGGCAGCCGTCGCAAAATGGCGATTCTTCATGCGTGGCATTGGCCATATTTTCTTATTGCTACGGTTGGCATACTGTGGCTGCTATCCGCTACCCCGCTGCTGGAAACATGGTTACCACTGCTACCTGCTGAATACGTCACGATTCACGCCAACCTACCTGCCCCTCCCACCCTCGGTTTTCGCTATGCATTGGCATGTTTAGGTTGTCTGTTGATTATGCTTCTGATCATTAAATCAAGAAACCTAAAAGCCAGTCACGGCTCAATACTGACACCCCCCAATGAGTTTAATAAATTAACCTCGACAGACCAGACCGAATTTTTATCCATTGCAAAAAGCATCGATAGAATACGCTTGTGGCTGATTGCTGTTCTGTTCTGTTCTGTTCTTATGGGGAGAAATGATGGCACTTGGTTTCTTTCATGCTCGCCATCCACAAATGATAGAACAATTCATTTCTCCTGCACTACTATTCTACTTATAGCGCGTAGATTGGAACTTGATAAAAAGCACATGATTCACAGATGCATTCACGGCCCCACCGTCGTCGTCTCAGCAAAACCATAAGTCCCTTTACGAATATTGCTAAACACCAATTCCGGTAGGCTATAAAACATGCCGCGCATACCTTGATGCAGCCGCTCGCCACCATCAACCGGCAGAGTAAACACGCCACCCACACTATTTGCTGCGCCCCATAATAAATTTGCGATTCCCTGAACGGGTCGCAGCAGTAATGTGTCATCGGTAAAAAACAAGAAAGGCGTGTCTTCCGTTCTGGGCGTATAAACAGTTGAACTCAGGGTGTTTGACTCGCGCAGCCAAACGCTCAAGTTATCATCTTGACGGTAAAATTCATCCATTTGCCGCAATCGACGCGAAGGGAATAATTCTTCTTCTTGGATGGGATAACGTGCTGCAATTTGACTATAAAACTGGCTGGGAATAAATACCAGGCCATCGTCTGGTGCTAGCCAACCACCCAGTTCTCTCTGTCCCGTTGCTTTGTCAACAAAAGCTGAATTAAGTCCGCGTAATAATTCAGTGGCACAGTTTCGCAACATTAAGTCGTAGGCGTATTGCTCATCAATTCGTTGCTGCAGCTGCGACATTTTCACCTGATTGTCATCAATAAGAGCCAACAGTTTGTCGCGAGGGAAAAACTGCTCAGTGATGGATACGCTGCCTGTTCGAGCGGGCAACAATATACCGGGTTCCACCCTCACAACGTTTCCATGACGGGCAACACCGGCTATTTCATGCCACCGACCCATGGATGATTCCAATATAGCGTAGGCGATATCGGGATGCGCCGCTTCTGTAAAAAAACCGTGTTTCGCCTGCAGCGCGTCCTGCTGCAATTGCGCTTGCAATCCTGGCAATTCATTTTTCTGCTTAACCGTAACAAGATTAGCCTGCGACGAGAAAGGGTCCAGGGTCAATAGCGTACCCGTTGCTAACGAACGGCTGACGACCAGGTATCTTGCTGTCTGCAGCATCAGTGATTTTGACCGGTCTAAACGTTGGGATTGCAGCAAACCCACCACGGATACCGCCAGCTTTTCCCGATAACCTTCCAAAATAGATCGTTGCTTGACAGTCAGCTTAGTTGCAACCATAGAACCCAATACGCTGTCCTCAGTCAGAGAAGCACCTGTCGTTAGTAATTGAAGGAGTTCTCGCTCAAGTAATAGCGCCTGTAATCTTGCAACCCAGGAGATACCGTTACTTTCCACCTCATATTCATCAACTAAATCTACAAGTCTGGCTTCAATCTGCTGTCGTAGATGCTTAAGATAATCATGGCCTAGCTGTTGTTGGATGCGTTCATATAGATGAAGCATATCGGCATCGTCCACTTTCTCTGCGTCAAATAACCCGACAAAATCCATTTCCAACTGCTCCGCACCCGAGGCTAATCGCTTCAAAATACTAAGCTGAGCCTCAGCAACGTGCAATTGATCCAGATCGTGTTGTTGCGCAATAAGTAAACGCGTAAAGTGATTTCTTAATTTGACATATACCGGTGGTGTCAGCGATATTTGCGCAACGAAAATAGTACGATTGCGTAATTCGTTATAAACATAACGAAAATGCGACCAGGATTCACGCACTAAGAGGAACTGCCCTTGAGGATAGAATTGATAGTGAAATACGGTTGACCCCAACCGTATTGCAGTATGACCACCAGCAGCTTCGCCGGTATTGGCATTGACGTAAATAAAATCTAGGGTTGCTACGTCTTCGGTTTTTGCGTTGTTTGCCCAAAAAAAGCAGGCTAGCAATAACAAACGAAGCCAAAAAACTATCAATTTATGCATAAACTGATAGCTTCCGTAATTTATGACTGACGATAACTTTTCAGCACTAAAAGATAATCAGACCGGTTCATCAGCCCTTGAAAATAAGTCAGTGTAACGATAGTTTTCTCATCAACATCGGCCTGCTTTAGTCCTTTACCCATAGATGTATAGGTTAATTGTTCCCGCTCCCAATCAACGACGCCATGGGCTCGTGCAATACTTGATATGACCTGTAAAAATCGTTCAACACCACTTTGATTAGATGCATAATCTGCCGTCGCAGCAATCACATCCTCGGCATAATTATTTGCTGCTGAAGCAGCTGAACTATCGTCACCACCACTTGAAGAATCAGATATGGAGTCCAGACTAGCAGAGATTGAGTCCGATGACTTGCCTCCTGAATACGAAATCGAACAGCCCGAAAGAAAAAAAGGCAAACTTAAAATTAAAAGTACGGTGGTTATTGTTGAAATACGCATTTATCTCTCTTTATCTCAAATAGTTGCCCAACGGCTAAATCTTCTATTTTTCCATTACAAATACAAATAATAGCCTGATACTACCTGCAACTTACATTTTAATATGATAGTTTTTATCTCATAATTCATTGCGCTCGGCATTAACATTCATAGCGGCAGATAAATGACAGCCATGGTAAAGTCATCACAACCAAGGAGTCAGTGTGACAAAGCATATAATAAAAAACGGGCCAGAGGCTGAATACCAATTATTAATGGCCGAAGGCGAGTTAAAACCTGACTCAGATCAAGCTCGCGTAGTGTCTGGACTTGAACGCTTGCACGGCGAACTGATTAACTACCCAGAGGCTGGCTCACGCCAATTGGGATTCTTGTTTAATAGCCGATGGTCTGCGCGCCTTTTTGGTTGGCTACGCAAAAACAGGCAATTACCCAAAGGCATATACATGTATGGCGGCGTGGGGCGCGGCAAGTCGATGTTGATGGATTTATTCTTTTCTGTTGCCCCATTAAAAACAAAGCGCCGCGTTCACTTTCATGAGTTCATGCTAGACATTCATGCTCGGCTTCAAGTATTGCGCGGTCGCTCAACAAATGAACGGAGCAAGCGTGGCTGGCGTACTGATGATGAAGACCCCATCCCTGCCGTGGCAAGACAAATAGCAAGTGAAACAACGCTATTATGCTTTGATGAGCTACAAATCACCGATATCGCTGATGCGATGATACTGGCACGTCTATTCAAAGCTTTATTTGATCGGGGGGTTATCGTGGTTGCCACGTCCAACCGACCACCGGACGATTTATACAAAAACGGTTTAAACCGTCAGCGATTTTTACCTTTTATTGACCAACTAAAAGAAACACTAGAAATTGTTCCACTCGATGGGCCTACCGACTATCGCTATGACCGATTAAAAGGTGTTGATACTTATTACTCACCCGTCAACGAGGAAACTACTGCCAAGCTCTCTGAAGCTTTTTTCCGACTAACAGATCGAGACGTGAAAGACCGCGCGAAGGTTCCCAGCGTCGAATTAAACATTCAAGGGCGCACACTTTTTGTACCTAAGGCAGCGCGTGGCGTTGCCGTTTTTTCATTTAAACGGCTATGCGCCAACCCGCTAGGCTCAGCGGATTACATCACCATTGCCAGAACTTTCCATACGGTCATCATGGTTGCGATTCCACAACTGGGCAAAGAAAACCACGATCAAGCCAAGCGCTTCATTACATTTATTGACGCGCTCTATGAGCATGGCGTGAAATTTTTGTGCTCGGCTGCTGTACTACCTCATTCATTATACGAAACAGGTGACAGTAGTTTTGAATTCGAGCGCACGATCTCACGGCTCATGGAAATGCAATCAGAGGATTATCTTTTACGCGGTCATGGAGTGGTCATACTAAACAACTACTCTGCTGCGGGCGCTTGCTCCAAACCCACCACTTTCTCACCGACTTCTATTTGATTCTCAGTAAACCAACCTTGATTCATTTCCAGCGCATACTTTGCCAAGCCAACCGAACTATGCGCTGTTGTGGTGTGAGGAACCATATCGAATATATTAAAAATAAATCCTTTTTTATCAATATAAGCCACGCTTAGTGGGATATGGGTATTGAGCATCCACATACTGTAACGCCCAACACGAGGAAAAACAAATAACATGCCACTACTCTCTGCTAACGTATCACGATGCATTAGGCCTTGCGCACGAGTTGTGACCGTATGTGCAACTTCTACGATTAATGAATGACCTGATACCTGAAGCGGAATAACTATCTTTGTGGAACTTTCTGCCGCAACCGCCGTTGGAAAAAACAAAGCTACAGATAAAATAACAAAACGCATTAATGTTTTCCGGTACTACCAAAGCCATCCTTACCACGGCGACTCTGACGAAAATCATCAACCACATTAAAATTAACTTGAGCCACCGGCACAACAACCAACTGAGCGATTCTCTCCATTGAATCTAGTTCGAACGTTTCTTGTCCTCTGTTCCAACATGAAATAAAAATTTGCCCTTGATAGTCTGAATCGATCAAACCCACTAAATTTCCCAGCACAATTCCATGTTTATGCCCTAACCCTGAACGTGGCAATATAATTGCCGCATAATTATTATCTGCAATATGGATGGCGATACCTGTCGGGATAAGATGCGTTTCCCCTGGCGCAATGATTAAAGTTTCATCAATACAAGCCCGCAAATCAAGACCAGCAGAACCTGGAGTTGCATAACCAGGTAAATGGTCTTTTATACGTGAATCAAGAATTTTTAAGTCTACTTTTTTATTCATAGAATAACTATTTATTTATTTCTTATATAATAAGGATATATGATTAATTATGTGACGCGCTTGGTCAATTTTAGGTGCTTTCGCCAAATACTTCTTACCTTCATCATCTAGCAAAATTAATGCACTTTCATCTGAACCAATCGCATCTTGCGCTTTATTTGCAATTAATAGCGGTAACTTTTTGTTGCGCCGCTTTGACTCAGCGTTTTTTTCTAAATTCTCTGTCTCTGCAGCAAAACCGACACAAAATGGTGCTTTTCGCATATTTACCACATATTTCAAAATATCTGGGTTAGGCGTAAGTACTAACGTCAAGTTATCTTCCGTTTTTTTTATTTTTTGTTTGCTAGTGTTTACAACTCGATAATCTGCCACTGCAGCAACACTAATAAAAATATCTGCTTGCGGAGCTTCTCTTTTCACAGCAACCATCATATCTCTTGCGCTGACCACACTGATACATTTAACAGCAATAGGCGGCTTAAGACATACTGGACCAGAAACCAAGGTAACCTCAGCACCTGCATCCAATGCTGCATGAGCCAAGGCATAGCCCATTTTCCCAGAGCTGGCATTAGTCAAACCACGCACAGTATCAATCGCTTCAAATGTAGGACCAGCCGTTATCAATACTCGCTGACCTTGTAACAACTTAGGTTGAGACATCGCTCGTACAGCTTGCGCTAACTCGTCAGCTTCAAGCATCCGCCCCATTCCTACCTCACCACAAGCTTGTTCGCCACTAGCGGGGCCCAGTATTTTGACACCATCTTTTTGTAAAATTATTAAATTACGTTGTGTTGCTGGGTTTTCCCACATTTGACGATTCATTGCTGGCGCAATCATTAATGGACAATCTCTCGCCAAACACAACGTTGACAATAGGTCATCAGCCAACCCACTCGCCAACTTAGCAATAAAATCAGCACTAGCTGGAGCAACCAGTATCGCGTCCACTTCTCGTGAAAGATTAATATGTGCCATGCTGCTAGCATCATTAGTCTGCCACATATCGATAAACACCAACTTACCTGTCAATGCTTGCAATGTTGTAGGGCCAATAAATTGGCAGGCCGAATGTGTCATAACAACTTGCACATTCATGCCATATTGTATCAAAAGGCGTGCCAATTCAGCAGCTTTATAAGCAGCTACACCACCTGTTATACCAAGTAAGATACGATTAGAGGCCGATGAAGATGAGCTTGACATAAATTTTATTTTAAATATTCCGTACTATTAAGCTTATATTTTAATAAGTCAAACAATCTAATTCACTGCTATGGCTATTTCAGATTGGCCCGAATCAGAACGTCCACGCGAGAAACTGATAAAAAATGGCGCGACAAGCCTTTCTGACGCCGAATTACTCGCAATATTCCTTCGCACCGGCATGATGGGTAAAAGTGCGGTGGATCTTGCGCGAGATATGCTAAAACAGTTTGGTAGCTTAACAAACTTATTTACAGCAGATCAACGGGTTTTTTGCTCTCTACCCGGTATTGGTACCGCCAAATATACACAACTACAAGCTGTATTGGAAATGGCACGGCGTGCATTGGGCGATGAACTCAAAAATGGTGACATCATGAACTCACCAGAATTGGTTCGCAATTATCTACGCTTAACACTTCAAGGCAAAGAACATGAAATATTTTTGGGCATTTTTCTTGATACGAAAAATCGCACCATAGCAACTGAAGAATTATTTAATGGCACGTTGACACAAACCAGCGTTTACCCACGTGAAGTCATTAAACGCGCGTTATATCATAATGCAGCAGCGGTTATTTTTGCTCATAACCATCCTTCTGGCGTTGCCGAACCCAGTCAAGCAGATAAGGTGCTAACTGCGACGCTCAAGCAGACACTGGCACTGATTGATGTAAATGTGCTAGACCATTTTATTGTTGGCAATGGAACCACACTTTCATTTGCTGAAAATGGTCTGATTTAATTTGGGAAATTCAGCAATTCAGGATATAATGCGCCTTTTCTGAATTCTGGAGTACGTTACCATGGCACGAGTATGTGAGATCACGGGCAAGCGGCCCATGTCAGGAAACAACGTTTCCCATGCTAACAATAAGAACAAGCGGCGCTTTCTACCTAATTTGCAACGCCGTAAGTTTTGGATTGAAAGCGAGAATCGTTGGATCAGCTTGCGTTTGTCTAATGCCGCATTACGCACGATTGACAAAAATGGTATTGATGCCGTATTGGCAAAAATGCGATCACGTGGTGAAAGCATTTAGTTCTAATATCAAAACACCATTAAGGAATAGTCATTATGCGCGAGAAAATTAAGCTTGAATCTTCAGCAGGCACAGGTCACTTCTACACAACAACCAAAAACAAACGTGCCAAGCCTGAAAAACTTGAGATTAAGAAATTTGATCCGGTTGTTCGTAAACACGTTACTTACAAAGAAACAAAGCTTAAATAATAATAAATAATTTTATTTAAGCGCATAAAAAAACCCCGCCACTGGCGGGGTTTTTTTATGCGCTTCTTATTTTTGAATACTATTATGCGTAGCAGCGTAATCTTTGTGAAAAAGCTTTCAGCACCTCAATACCACTTTCTTCAGCACGATGACACCAGTCTTCCAACTGTTTCACCAACTCATCTTTAGATGCGCTAGAAATCTGCCAGATAGATGCAAGCTCTTCCCGCATAGCATACATCTTATCGAGTGTCTCCGTCTGGCTCAGAACTTCGCTCAACTTAGTACGTTCATCTTCTTGCAAAGTTTTAGAGTCAGCCAACAACCAACGCTTAAATGTTGGTTGATCCACTCCCTGCTGCGCAATGGTCTCATTTACACGCTCGGAATCACTCGCGAGTGTCACCTTCAATGACTGCGCATATTTAGTTAACACTTCATAACGATGAGATATAACCGCATGAAGGGTATCAATATCACACTTGGTTTTATCTGTATCTAAGCGTAGCTTAGGTGCGACCTTTTTAACTTTGGCCAACCCCATCACCTCTAATATACGAATATACAACCAACCAATATCAAATTCATACCACTTATTAGATAATTTGGCAGAAGTCGCATAAGCATGGTGATTATTATGCAATTCTTCGCCACCAATCAAAATACCCCAAGGTACGATATTGCGGCTCGCATCTTCTGCTTGAAAATTACGGTAACCCCAATAGTGGCCCACACCGTTAATAATACCTGCTGCCATAACAGGTGACCAAACCATCTGAACCGCCCATATCGTGATACCAATTGGGCCAAAAACAAGAATATTTATAATCATCATCAATGTCACACCCCACGCACTATGTTTAGTGTAAACATTGCGTTCCACCCAATCATCAGGCGTGCCATAGCCATACCGTTCCATAGTCTCTTTATCTTTGGCCTCAGCTCGGTATAACTCAGAGCCTTCAGCTAATACTCTATTTATACCTAGAACAACTGGGCTATGCGGATCA
This sequence comes from Nitrosomonas sp., assembly GCA_021774265.1. Lineage (GTDB taxonomy): Bacteria > Pseudomonadota > Gammaproteobacteria > Burkholderiales > Nitrosomonadaceae > Nitrosomonas. Next base: position 9,967 of record JAJFJG010000035.1, on the reverse strand, counting down.
TCCACCGTCTCGCATTTAGCATGATGTTTGCGATGGATAGCGGTCCATTCCTTAGTGACCATACCGGAAGTCATCCACAACCAGAAACGAAAAAAATGGCTAGGGATTGCATGGAGCTCTAACGCCCTATGAGCTGAATGGCGATGCAAATAAATCGTTATACTTGCAATAGTGATATGCGTATAAACCAACGTTACTACGACATATCCCCACCAGGGCATATCAACTACCCCAGAGATTAAATCAAGAAATCCTGAAATCATATTATTATAATCCTTTTACTTTTAAGTACCTTCTTACAAGAAGGTATATTCAATTTAAAGGTAAACAAGTGCTTAGTCAAGAAAAGTAATTCCACGACCATACAATTATTCGCAAAACATAACAAACTAATTATCAATGCGTGCTACGCGTTAATTCATCAGAAACATCAAGCATACGCCATTCACCCTGTTCTATTCCTGAAATTGAGTACGCACCTACTGCACAACGAATTAATCGTAACGTTGGAAACAGCACAGCGGCAGTCATACGTCGTACTTGGCGATTCTTACCTTCAGTAATTATTAACTCTATCCAACTGGTTGGCACATTCTTTCGATAACGAATGGGTGGAGTTCGTGGCCATAAATCTGCTGGTTCCTCAATTAAACGTGATTGTGCAGGCCGCGCTCTAAAGTCTTTCAACTTAACACCTTGGCGCAATTTATCCAAGGCCACCAAGTCGGCTACACCCTCTACTTGCGCCCAATAAGTCTTGGGCAATTTAAACCTAGGATGACTAATTTTGTTTTGAAGTGCACCATCATCTGTTAATAAAACTAATCCTTCACTATCTGTATCCAAGCGACCCGCTGGATAAAAATCAGGTAATGAAATAAAATCCTTCAGCGATTTATGGTCTGCTTCAGGTGTAAACTGACAAATCACACCATGAGGTTTATTAAATAAAATTAATCGTGACATAAATAAGTAAGCTAACGCTAATTAAATCAACATAATTCAGTTTTATAGCATTTCAGGATAAATGTCATGTTGAAGTACTGACGTGATTGCGCCTTTTTTATCCGTGGAATTAAACCACTTTAACTCGCCCGTTTGAAAATTTAATGACATAGGATCATCAGAAACCAATAAAGTTGCAATTTTTCCCAATGTAGGTTGATGTCCAATAATGACAACCGCACCTTTCACATTTGGCCAATTAGCCACTGCAAGCACCCCTTTTACCGTTGCACTCAACCCAACACTTTCATCTGTCAAGAAAGGCTTACCTAGCGCAGCAGCTGTTTGTTGCGCACGTTGCGCTGGACTCACAAGAATCTGTGCATTCTCAGGTAATCTTAAATTAAGCCACTTGGCTATGCGCGCCGCTTGATCTATTCCTTTATGGGTCAACCGTCGAGCAGTATCTGGCGTACCGTTTCCAGCCTCAGCATGACGCCACAAAATAAGTTCCATCAATTAACTCCTAATTACCTTTCAGTGACTTAAACAACACACCTGGTCCACGTGCTGATTGTCGAATCTCTATCACTTTATGCCGTGATTTGGCGCCTTTTTTCAGAGTCACTCGACTCAAAGGAACATTAAAACGCTTGGCAAGAAATTTTAGCAATGCCGCGTTTGCTTTGCCTTCAATGGGTGATGCTGCTAACTTTACTTTTAGCGCTTCGCCGTGCAATCCAACTGCTTCAGTACGTTTTGCTCCTGTCTGAATATGCAATGTAATAACAAGGTTATTGTCACGATCAGAACGATACCAGCTCATTAAAACATGGCACGAGCTTCCATCTGCATACTCGTCACAACCATGAGTAGAAGCTGAATGACAATTAAAGCAAATAACGGCGACAAATCAACATTGGCAATCAAAGGAATTCGTCGCCTAAAAATACCCAGAATAGGCTGAGTAAAACTACTCAGCATGGGTGCCAAGGGACTTTGCGGGTTAATCCAAGACAACACCGCCTGCACAATAATCATGATTAACATAATATAAAGTGTCATCTTGAGCAACTCAAAGACACCCAGCAACGCGATTACGCCGATAGAACCGCCAACATTAAAACCTTGCAACAGATAAAAACTCGTAACAATAATACATTCCATCATCCATGCCAATAACAGCGTTGAAAGATCCATTCCCTTCCAACCCGGAATCACCCGACGCGCTGGACGCACGATAAAATCTGTTACAGCAAACAAAAATCTGGATAACTGATTGTATGCAGGAACACGAAATAACTGCAAATAAAAACGCAGTAACAATACCATTGAGAACAATCCTAATATTGTGTCAATAAGAAAAAAAACAATTTGATCTGACATAGTTATTTCCTGAATACCTGTTATCTAAAATTTTTTAAGAGAACCTTTGACTTCTTAACGGAAAATTTCTGTTAATCTTCACCCAATTTGTCACTAAGCTCTTTTGAGCGCAAACTTGCTGCATGAATTGCACTAATGATATTACCCTTAACATCATTCTTTTCCATTGATTGTATCGCTTGCTCGGTTGTCCCACCTTTTGAAGTGACTCTAGTCCGTAGCTCTGCAACATCATCATGGCTCTGATTAGCTAGTTTGACAGCCCCAGAAAAAGTTTGCAAACTCAACTGACGCGCTTGATCAGCATCCAAACCTAACTCTTTACCCGCTTGCTGCATGGCCTCAATAAAATAAAAAATATACGCAGGACCGCTACCTGAAATTGCCGTAATGGTATGCAACATTTCTTCCTGTTCAACCCACAACACCATTCCTACTGCAGCCAAAATAGTTTCAGCATTATTCCTTTCTTGTTCGCTGACAGCAGGCAACGCATAAAGACCCGTTACACCCGCTCGTACTAAGGCTGGTGTATTCGGCATCGCACGCACGACACATTGGTATCCACCTAACCAACTACTAATATCTGTAGCGCGAATACCAGCAGCAATTGAAATGATCATTTGATTTTTAAGTAGCGGTGCCAACTCTCTCGCCAATTTCTTTAACTGCTGTGGCTTAACTGCCAAAATAATGACATCGCTATCCAGCACACCCGCAATTAATTCCATTACCGCATTAATATCAAAAGTATGCTTTATTTTTTCACGATTCTCCGCGCTAATTTCCACCACATTAATTTGTGATTTAGCAAACCCTTGCTGCAACATACCGCCAATTAAAGCAGCGGCCATATTACCGCCACCAATAAAAGTTATGTTCATTCAATATCCATTTCAGTTTTAATATTCACTGTCACAATGACACTACCGCTGGCATTTGGGGCAGTAAAAACTCGAACGCTGCGCTTGTTTTATTTGTTTGATTGTTTCGCCGCATTGTCGGCACGGTTGCCCCGTTCGCCCATAAACCCAGTATTGTTGTTGGAAATACCCTGGTTTACCATCACTACTCACAAAATCTCGTAGGCTACTTCCACCCGCTTTAATTGCTAGCGTAAGTATATCTTTCACAGCCAGCACCAACCGTTTATATCGACTCAGGCCAATTCGTCCCGCAGCAATCTTGGGGTTAATTTCTGCACGAAACAACGCCTCATTGGCATAGATATTTCCGATACCCACGACAATCTGGCTATTCATTAACAATGCCTTGATATTGACACGACAACCCCGTGTTTTATCGTACAACAACTTTTCGTTAAATTCCGCAGTCAGCGGCTCAGGACCAAGATTAACTAACAATGGATGGCACATCGCTTCACCCGCCTGCCATAAAACCGCGCCAAAACGACGCGGATCTTTCAGACGCATAATGGCACCATCATCTAGCACCAAATCAAAATGATCATGTTTCTCAGGCGGCGTGGGAGACTGTGTTGCCATTAATAACCGCAAACTACCTGACATTCCCAAATGCAGAATCAACGTCCCTTCACCACAATCTATTAAAAGATACTTTGCACGCCGTGTAACACGATAAATTTCTAATCCAGAAAGTGTCTTTACTAAATGTTCTGGTATTGGCCATCGCAACTTAGCATTTCGTATGACAACACCCACAATATGATGCCCCGTTAAGTAAGGAGCGATACTTCTTCGCGTTGTTTCAACTTCTGGCAGTTCTGGCATTAAGTAGGATTGTCATCAGAGAAGTCAAGTAGTTGCTCACCCAATTCATTTGAAAAAAGGTAACCAATCCCTTCATCGACACGCAGCAATATTAATTCTGTCTCATTTTGATGGACTTTAAAGTCAATATACAGCCCATTCTGTAAGATTATTCTTATTTCTTTTTGCGCTTCACCCAATAATTCATCCGCACTAAAATATACGTGTGCCGCACTTGACGTTTGCCATAACTGAACCCAACCACCCTTCTCACCTTTACTAAACAACGGTTCAAACTCACTTGAATCAACACTCAAATCACGCAATTCAAGCCCAACGGGAACCTCAGTTTTGTCTAGCAAGCTCGTGCTAGCTATATTGAGAGATTGAGATGGCAGCATGACCGAATATCGCGGCGACAACAAATAAATACTCTCTCCCACAGCCACATACTGCTCATTCGTAATGGGAGTTAAACCACCAAAAGAAAATTTCTCATGATTGATCTGCAACTGAATGTTGGGTTTATCCAAGCCGAAACTATCTAAATCGCTAAGAGGAAGACGATGATGGCTCTTGCTAGATAGTATCTCTAAAATTTTCTCGATCTTTGTTTCGTCAGCGCGTGCATGGAAAGGTGAGGTTAAATACCAACGACTTTCATTTCTCTCCAAGATCAGTGAATCTTCTCGGTGCCATATTTGGATATGCTCAGCCGCATCTACCGACAATGATGAAAGCGCATAGGCTTCGGCATCTTCAAGTGATGGATTAAAAAACAGAAACAGTCCCAAACCTATCACTGTCACCAGCATAATCCGATTAAGTTTTGCGTGATAATTCATAAATTCATCTTCTTCTACGATGCCACCAAATAAACGCGCCACTCAGAAAAAAAATCAATGGCAATGCAATCAAAAACCCAGCCACCATCATCGTCAACGCCGTTTCACTTAAAATCAACTGGCTATCACGAGTAGCGCGTGGTTGAATCGTAATGAGGTTATCATCACCAACCAGCCAATTAATTAAATTAATACCAAAATCCAGATTGCCGCCATTGCCCAAATACGTATTTGCAATAAAATGTCCACTACCCACCACAACAATACGTTGTTCCTTGTCCCCTACAACACGACTTAATGCTGCTGCAATGCTGACAGGTCCAGCCACATCATACAGCTGATCAAATATTATCTCATCCTCTAAATCGCTGGTTTCAACCCAACCCTCAGGCGCCACATCAACCAAAGACACACCACGCCACTCTTCACTTTCATGATTAATCACAACCTGGCGCGAAAAAGGAAAAACAGTAATGTAGCTGAAATCGTTTGTTATCGCATGCTGACCATAATCCGTACCCAATGCAAATGTAATCGGCGCATTAAGCTGTTGTGCTTGCGGGTCAACGACTACGCCCGGAAGCAGTGTTAATTGCAGCTGATCTGCCAGTGGCATTAAACCTCGCAAAGATTCTTGATCCACTAACCACAACAAATTTCCCCCACGATTAATATAGGCCAACAACTTATCCACTTCTCCAGGCATTAAATCAACTCGTGGCGACGCAATAACGAACAAGCGTGTATTAGCTGGAACCTCTTGCTCAACCGCTAAATTAACCGTCGCACTGTTAATACCATTAGCCAACAATTGCTTGCCAAATTCACCTAAATCATAATTTGCGACGCCATCCAACTTCCGTTCACCATGACCCGTTAAAGCCATTATTTGTGTTACATCCTCTCGCACTAACCGCATTAATGCATTGGTTAGCGCCTGCTCATTAATCACTGTCAAATGTTCTCGTCTGCCTTTAAATACAATGACCATTTCACCATTAACACTCACACCGGCATCCTTAGCAAGCCGTGGTTTTTCCACCGGGTTAATAAATACCAGCGTCATGTCAGGCTTAGCGCGTTGATACAACGCTACGAAATCACCTATGACCTGACGTAGATTCCCGAGGTTTGCATCTCTTTCCGTAGCATAGGCCGTTATTTCAACAGGGCCACTCAATTTCTGCAATGTCTCGTAGCTTGCTTGACTCAAACTGTTTCGACCATTTTGGCTAACATCCCATTGCATACGAGTTTTTAGCGCGAAATAACACAACATCGCAACCAATAACAATAACAAAATGGCAAACAAATAATTATGCACCGATAATTGCAAACGTATCTTTTTGTTCAGCTCGGTCATTTGAATACTCGCTTAACCACGTAGCCGTTCACCATCTAAACACCGAATTGTTAATATTAAGAATGTCACAATAAACAGGACAAAATAGACAATGCTAAAACTATCAATAATACCGCGATTGAAATAATCATAGTGTTTTAACAAGGAAAAATTCCGCGCAAAGCTGTCCATATCACTCGCGACTATATCGACCACCCACAACCCCAACAACAAGCCCAATGTACCTATTGCAGCAATCGTTGGGTGAGCCGTTAGGCTAGAAATATAAAGCCCCAACGAAACAAAACAAGCTACAACAAGCAGCAAACCCAGTATATTACTCATCAACAAACCAAAATCCAATGTACCACCCGCTATTAACGAAAATGACAATCCCGCAAGCAGAGTGATCATCATGACAAAGAAAATCATCAAGCCTAGAAACTTACCCAACACAATATCCGTAATCGAAACAGGTGCAGAAACAAGCAAAACCATAGTGTGATTACGTCGCTCTTCAGCAATTAAACGCATAGTTAACAAGGGCGTCACCATCAGTAACACAATTGCAGCCATCGCAAATACTGGTACAACAACAATTTCCGTCACACCTGGCGGGTTCGTAATTTGCATTAATTGTGACTGTATTTCTAGAAAGGCATCAAGATGACCCAAGAATACCCAAGCCAATACCAACTGCATCAACGCGAGTAATATCCATGCGAACGGCGCGGTAAATAACTGCTTCAACTCCTTCTCAACAATAGTAGTAATCACTTATCAAATATCCTTAGTAGCCACAGACTCGTTGCTTGACGTAAGTTGCGAAAAAATTTCCTCTAAGCTTTCTTCTCTTTGTTGCAAGCCTGCTCGCGTGTCGGCAAATATAATACGCCCATGATGCATAATCTTTATTTGATCACACACCGCTTCGACTTCTGACAAAATATGAGTCGAAAGAATGACACTATATTGAGCGCCCAATTCTTTAATTAATGAGCGTATTTCTCGCATCTGGTTCGGATCCAGGCCCACGGTTGGCTCATCAAGAATGATCACACTTGGACGATGAATAATGGCTTGTGCAATACCCACACGCTGCTGATAACCTTTGGACAAGGTATTTATCAAACGCTTGCCCATGCCACTCAAGCCACAACGTTGTTTCACATCACCTAATGCAACTTTGATCTCATGACACTGCATTCGATGCAATTTAGCGACAAACCGTAAAAATTCATCCACCGTCATTTCTTGATAAAGAGGAGGTGTTTCCGGCAAGTAGCCAATAAATGCTTTGGCATTCTGCGGCTTACCTAATAAATCCACTCCACATATATTTAAGCTACCAACATTAGGTGCAAGATTTCCGGTCAACATACGCAAGGTCGATGTTTTACCCGCACCATTGGGACCGAGCAAACCTAACACCTCTCCTTGTTTAAGCACCAAATCAACGCCCTGCACTACCACATGAGCGCCGAAATTACGACACAGATTCTGCGCACAAACAGTGATAGATGCTATTTTTTTAATCATTATGATATCTTCAAATGCCAATAAATTTGCTCCGCGCGTCCTGCGCCTATCCCCGTGGGGTATTACGGCGCAGAAAAAAACAAAAATGGTACGACGCTACGCCAACCTCAAAAAAACAATCTATAATGCTTCCTTCGCAAGCCACGAGAACAGGGAATTACAAGTTAAATTTTAACTGATAGTACCGCAAAACAATGCAACGCTAATAATACTCAACACAACTATTTTTATCATTTAAGCATCGAACTGCACAAAGCCAATAACAGTCCGATGGCTTTTGAAGCATTACAGCGTATCGGCAATTTATATGCGATTGAAGCGATGTGCAAGGACTTGGCCATAGAAGCACGCCAACAACTACGCCAAGGAAAAAGCTTGCCTGAGTTGAAAGCCTAGCACGACTGGTTGATACAAATCCGTGCAAAAACCACAAACGGCGGCGGCTCCGCCAAAGCCCTGGATACACACTGAAACGTTGGGACAGCCTGCTTCGCTATGCGCACACCGGTCATCTACTGATTGACAACAACCCAGTAGAAAATATCATTCGCCCCATCGCGATTGGCAAAAAGAGCTCTTATGACCTTTTGTCAAGTTTTAGGCGCAATCTTCCCCAGAGTTTGTCCTCTAAAGTCATTAGCCGGCAGTTTAGATTGGTTGGAACAGCATAGTGCAGTTGCTTGAATTTTACAGACTCTTATTCGGGGATCTATTAGCCCCAGTATGATATTCGTATTGAGCCTGCCTCTTTCTGGCTGCAAGCATAAAAAAATATTTTTTGCTTAAATTCTTATCGAGGATTACTCAAGTCGGGCACTGATGTCGTCCAACCAAAACTATTTAAACCGTTGAATTCTGTTGTTTTTAAGTGTGCACAATATCCCACATAAAACCGAGGAGTTCGCGTGCAATCGCAGTAATTGATACTTGAGATTTTTCCCCTTCGCTGCCAGGCTGCGATAGCGGAAACACAAACGTTGTTGCGCCTTCCAGGCGATATCTCTTGAGATTTGTGTCACCTCTGGTGGGGTATGCGCAACCATTCAGCTACCTATTTTTGCATTGCTGCGGTACGACCATGCAGCCTCGTATAAAAGTCGTCGGACTTCTTTATTGCCCACTTTGGTGATTCCTTTGGGTGCCTGTAACTGAATAACAATATCTTTGAGTGACCATTCTCCCAACAAGCGATTGATTTCCTGCTCTAATTGTTCAGTCCGGTTTTGTGATTGCTCTAGCGCTTGGAGATAATGTTGAAAAGCAATTTGCCGTGACGCGTTGGAAAACGTTTGGTTAGCAAGCCAGATACGATGTCGTTTCGTCCACGATTTTTTATCATAAATTCTTCCTACACGCAGAAGTAAACTTTGGATTCGTTGACGTGCAATTTTAGTATCTTTTTTACTTGCTGAGCATGCTCTAACCAAATCACGCATGGCTTCATGCGTTTCATCAGGAACTCACACGATGGTTATGTCACCCGATCTCAGAAGCCTTGCCAGTGCCACCGCATCTCGGTGATCGTTTTTGATTCTATCAGTTGGCGAGCGAGGAATTCTGGAGGGTGCAACTACCTGGCTTTCTAGCCCCATTAGCGTGAGTTGCTTATAAAGCTGGTAACCACACGGACCAGCCTCATAACAGAGTAAAGGCGAAGAGTATTTGTTTTTGAGTTTTGTGAACGTACGCATGACAGAATCAGGCGTGTTATTGATATTACCCCAGAAACGTATTTCACCTGCGCGTTCCGGATCAGCAATTGCTATTGCGATAGTTTCCTTATGAACATCTAACCCTATATAAACGTTGTGTAATAATGTCGTAGTCATGATACAACCTCCACAGTGACAGTACAATCTTGCCGTTACTAGTATAAAGGTCATATCATCTGGCTATTCACAGGCTCGGAGCGTACCGGTCAACATCCAGCTGCTATCCAAACTTTGTTCGGAACTGCTCAGCTTAACGGCCTGAATCCATCTGATTGGCTCAAAGACACGCTTACAAAACTACCAACATGGCCCAATAGTCGTATCAATGGAGACCTTTGCAAAACACGCTCGTTAAGGTTTAAGCCTAAGGTAATGCAGTTTTTTACTGCAAATTCCGTATTTTCAGCCGATTTTAATCAAATAAACTGAATAAATATCGTCCTTTATTGCCATTTGCTGCTTAAAAGG
>JAJFJG010000034.1 GCA_021774265.1 Nitrosomonas sp. | reverse complement strand
TTGTTTGATGACCACCGCAGTCGGCGGTGTCGTTGTCTCAAAACCAATAGCAAAAAAAACCACTTGTCGCTGCGGATTATCATGTGCAATTTTTATTGCATCTGCACAGGAATACACCATGCGTATATCCGCACCACCCGCCTTTGTTTTCAACAGACTCATGCCATTAGCTGTTGGTACACGCATGACATCACCATAGCAACACAGTATCAACCCAGATATTTGCGCTAATTGAATAGCATTTTCCACGCGTCCCATGGGCAGCACGCAAACAGGACAACCAGGACCATGAATCATATGCACATTATCCGGCAATAAATCAGTAATGCCGTAGCGTGAAATGGCATGGGTATGACCGCCACAAAATTCCATCAAATCATAATCACGGCAAGAGTCTACTTCAGCCGCAATATGTCCCGCAATTTTACGCGCCACTACTCCATCACGAAATTCATCGATATATTTCATAAGTCATCACCAGGCAACATGTCTTGCGAATCGCTCATGGCTGACATTTCAGCGAATAGAGTCAATGTGCGTTCTGCTTCAGTTTGATCGAGTTTTTGTAGCGCATAGCCCACGTGCACTATGACATAGTCTCCTAACGCAACATCATCGACCAATGCAAGCGAGATCTCTTTACGTACCCCACCCAAATTCACAATGGCACTGTCGTCAGCAACCAATTCTTCAACACAAACCGGGATAGCAAGACACATATTAAAATTTCCAAGAATTGTGATTCATAAATTGTGCCATAATAACCTTGCTTTATTATTGGTGACCTGAAACATGCTAACGCAACACGCTTTCATTCGTCGATTTATCCTAATTGGGTTCATTAGCCTATTCTTCTCCCATCCGCCTGCAAGCGCCAATGATATCTGGATTGATGTCGATACGACAAAGCATACGTTAACTGTTATGAATGGCGATGTCATAGAAATCACATTTAAGAATGTTGCCATTGGGCGCTTTGGAACAACTCATTTCAAGATGAAAGGTGACGATAAAACGCCGCTTGGCAAATTTAAAATCGGTTGGATTAACGAGAAAAGCCGCTATTATCGATTCTTTGGGCTAGATTACCCAAATCGTCCTGCAGCTGATCTTGCCTTAAAGGAAAACAGAATCACAGAAGAAACATGGCGAACAATAGTAAATCATACCAATATTGGCAAAACACCACCACAAAATACCCCACTAGGCGGTTATATCGGCATTCATGGTATTGGTCGCGGCGACCCTGAAGTTCATGATCAATTTAATTGGACCAATGGTTGTATCGCATTGACCAACCAACAAATTGACCAACTGGGTCAATGGCTAGAACCGGGCGTGATGGTTAAGATTCATTAAGGCCACTACCCGTTTTTTTACAATACAGCGTTTTGGTTAATATTTGATGCTTTCTTATTAAGATTATTGATAGGATACGTTTATTTAATTAACAAAATCATATAAGATCCAGTGCTGTCAATTTTTAATTGATTGACAGTATTTTAGGTGCTCATAAGTTTCATGCTAAATAATTTCTGAGGAGAAAGGGATGAACAAAAGAATCAAACGTCAATTACGTTTATTGACGATTGCTGCTGCAACAGGCGCTTTTATTGGATTATCAGGTTGTGCATCAACAAGTGATTTTGATAGCTTACAATCACAACTTAACGCACAAATTAACGCAGCTGCGGCTGATGCCGCTGCTGCTAAAGCAGAAGCGGCTGCGGCTAGTGCCAAAGCAGACCAAGCATTTAATACTGCGATGGAAGCTAACAAACGGTCAATGGATACAGAAGCAAAGATCGACAATATGTTTAAGAAAGCCATGCATAAGTAAGTTCTTACTCATAAAAAAAGCCTCTTCGGAGGCTTTTTTTATGAGTAAGAACTTAACTTTATTAACTAATTTGATATTTGAACCGGCATACCACTCATCTCAGCAATCGCTTGCTTCAAAGCATGATTATCTATTTCCACCACTGAATTAGAAGCACGATTGCTCTCTAGCGCAAAAAAATCATTGATTGCCTGCATCACCATTCTTTCATAATTCGCATATTTCTCTTCATCCTCATCAAGTGGTGGATGCAACTCAATAAATAAGGTATCAACAATCCAACCAAGCTTTATCGGCTGGTTAACCAGTTGCACTTGTGTGCCGACAGAAACTATATCGAATAACCGTTCAATATCTTCTGGATACATACGCACGCAACCATGGGTTACACGCATACCAACGCCATACGGCTTGTTCGTGCCATGAATAAGATAGCTACCACTACTTGTACCCAACCGTAATGCATATTGACCCAGTGGATTGTCTGGGCCTGCAGGCACCACATCCGGTAATGGGGGACCACCTGCTGCAATGGCCTCGTCTTTCAATGACTGCGGCGGTGTCCAAGTCGGATCTTTTCTTTTATCTACAATCTTTGTTTTACCTAATGGCGTTTCCCAATCCATGCGGCCAATACTCACTGGATGCGTGACCACCACAGGCTTTTCGCCTTTCTTTGGCTGAGGAAAATAATATAACCGCATTTCAGGTAAATTAAGAACCAATCCCTGACGCTCAGCTTGAGGAATAATATACCGGCTGGGTAATATGACTTCAGCACCATCATCAGGCAACCAACGGTCAACATTTGGGTTAGCTAACAAAATTTCAATCTGACCAATATCATATTCACGCGCCACATCTAACAACGTTTCTTTACGGCTTGTCGTCGTTGTTCGTATCTGGCCAAAAACATCAATATCGGCAGGTGGTAACGTCCATGTTTCAGCCTGAACAGAATAAACACAAGCTGCTGTAACAAGAAATAAAATGATTTTATACATTGGTAAATAGCCTAATGGATGAAGTACTACAGAATAATAGCTGAATTTTTTTCTTTGCAGACAAGAAAAAACGTACTCATTTAACTCGAATCAACCGCGAAACTTTAGTCATCTATAGTATAAACTCAATAACGAAAGAACTTTGTTTCAACGAAACTTCATCGAATATGAAACACAAGAAGAATACACGTCAAAAATAAAAAGTTTTAAACCAACGCTACGACACTCACCAAACAAGCATGGGATAACGACTATATTTTGCGTCGGTTCCAAAACATGGAACACCAATTGATGCGGTGTGCATTTCTATCACAACGACTTATCACACCACTTGAAGAAAACAAAAAAAGCTGGCAGAAACTGTGCGGTTAGCGCAGCACCAGCTTAGTACATCGCCACCACAGTCCCATCAACTAATCGCCCACTGGGTTGTTGGCAACGTTGTTCCTTCCCCCACATTGTCTTAACCGCAAATTGCGGTCTTTGCTTCCATCCTGAAACAACTGAGGTTTCGCCATCATTAGACACTGGAAGCCGTTCAAAGAGCTGTTGATAAACCTTGCGACGCTTCCAATAACTTAAATGAATGCCATCAAAACCAAACCATTCTGGCTCCTGCTCACATAATTCAAAATTCCGGCTAGATGCCAGCATAATCAAACCACGATGCACCGCTCTCGCACGATCCACAACTTCATCACGAGACAACCGACAGAGCGGATAAAGCAAATTACGAAAAAAATTATAACGTCGTTCGGACAATGTCTCGATAGACGCAATCGGCAAATTGGTCATAACAATATAAGCAGACCGCCGCTGCAACCGTTCAACACATTCGCCCACCCAAGCCAGAATCTGCCCAGGCGTATATTCATAAGGAATATCGTTGCCAACATCCGTCAAAAAGGCATAAGTGGGCAATTCATCCGCTGAATCAAGCTGTGCCCACAAATCACATCCTATGATACCGGACAATCCACGCATCCACACTTGACTAGGCTGACCATAAGACCGCCCATGACCACAGGCAACTAGAACTTCACTGGGACTACCACAACGCTGTTGCATGAGCTGTATAATTAGACGTTGCGATAGTGTCAGATTACTCGCGCCTAACAATAGCAACCGATTTTTTAGTTGTTTATTATTATTCATTGTTTTGATTCTGTTTTTCCCAATAAAAATAGTAAAATAGATCGCATTGTCCCAAAAATAACGATTAATGGATAACCGCCGAAACTTTTACCGCATTCTACGCGTTCAACCCGATGCGTCATTTGATGTCATTCAACAGAGCTATCGCTCATTGATGCAGAAATTGCGGCTCCACCCAGACCTGGGTGGAGAAGTACGTAATGCCCGTATCATTAATCAAGCCTACGCCATTTTGCGTATTCCTGAACTGCGCGCCGCATACGATGTTAAATTACTCAGCCAGTACAATATAAAAACCCTATCAACCGGTGGCAAATTCAATTCTGGGGGGGGCGCTTCAAAACCGAATAAGACATCCTATGGTAAAAAAAACCAACGTAACTATTATCGGATATTACACATTCAAAATGATGCCGAAGCGGAAATAATCCAAGCAAGCTATCGCGTCCTTTCTAAACAGTTAACGGGTGAAAAACTACAATTAATAATAGAAGCTTTTGCCGTCGTTGGAGATCAAATACGGCGGATGCAATATGATACTTTGCTTAAGCTATACTCACATACAGCCAGTGTTGAAAAATTGAAATGCCCGATACAGCTAGAAAAACAGCTGGATGAAAGTAATACCATGATCGTTTCGACAATGGACCGTAGAAACAAAAGCAATCTTAAACAAGAAACTGTTTTGAATGCAGCGTACAAATCGATCATTGAGTACTACTGCCAGTTCTGTAAAACGCCCTATGTCGGCGGAAGTTTCATGGGTCAAAATCATTCTTGTACTGAGTGTTCAAGCCCATTGTCTTCGCCAGCAGATAGTTTTGTCAGCACCCCTCGCCGTAGTCTCTCCCGTATGCAACAATCTGAAAGAGCCAACATCTATGTGTATTGGCCTGAAAATCCAACACAAGTTTCACTTGAAAATTTGTCACCCACAGGTTTAAATTTCTCGACGCAAACACCGCTGGATATTCACCAAATAATTAAAGTAGATGCTCATCATTTTAAAGCAATTGCGCAAGTTGCATATTGTCGCCACCACAATTCAACCTATAGCATTGGCGCCAGCTTTCTTACCATTGCGTTTCTACGCACCACTGGTAGTTTTTTATCCACATCGGCTTAGGGAAGCACCGATTAATTTTGAGCCAAATGGATGATGAGATAAAACCCTTCAAACTGAGGCGAAAATTGCAGGTAATAGCCACTATTGCCAAGATTTGCAACAATAAGTTGGAAGATTTTAGCTGTCAGACATTGGTTCATGAATTATTCGGTGCTTCCCTAGATATCACTGTCCGGTAGCTTTACGCCACAATGATAACAATAGCTAGCATCATTATGATGACCGCTACGATTACAATTGTCACAGCGGCGAGTGTTCCTTTCTTTTTTCATTTCATTGGAAATTTCCGCGGTCAAAATACCGGTAGGAATGGCAATAATGGAATAACCGGTTAGCATTGCCAACGTTGCAATAATCTGTCCAAATGGCGTTTGCGGCGTAATATCGCCATACCCTACGGTTGTAATAGTGACGATGGTCCAATAAATACTTATTGGAATGCTTGTAAAACCGTGTTCTGGTTCTTCGACTAAAAACATGAGACTGCCAAAAATAATACTGATGACCAGTATCGCAGTAAAAAATACCAGTATTTTGCGGCGTGATTGGTATATCGATCGTACTAACAGATTCGCTTCAGTGAGATGACGCGCCATTTTTAATATCCTGAAGATACGTAGCACACGAAGTAATCGTAATACCAGCCAATAACTGGCTTCGGGAATAAATAACGCTAGATAGCTGGGGATAATCGCAAGTAGGTCAACGAGCCCATAGAAACTAAAAATATATTTCAGTGGCTTCGGTGAAGCATAAATTCTTAACAGGTATTCCACTGAGAACAAAATGGTAAAAAACCATTCAATCCGGAATAACCAGCTTCCAAACTGGCCACGAACTGATTCGATAGAGTCGAGCATGACAGCCAGCACACTGATCA
>JAJFJG010000033.1 GCA_021774265.1 Nitrosomonas sp. | reverse complement strand
TATGTCCCCGCGCCCGAAGCAAAAGCAACCATATTGTTTTTTCATGGCAATGCCGGCAATATTTCTCATCGCATGGATTATTTACCGATGTTTCACCGGCTGGGCTATAACACGTTAATTTTTGATTACCAGGGTTACGGTAAAAGCAGTGGCTCACCCTCAGAATTAGGAACTTATCAAGATGCGATTGCTACTTGGCAGTTCCTCACTAAAGATAAAAAAATCTCACCTACTGAAATTGTTTTATTCGGCGAATCATTAGGGGGCGCAATTGCTGCATGGCTGGCGGCAAAAGAAAATCCGGGACTACTGGTACTGGCATCGGCTTTTACCTCTGTACCCGACATGGCCGAGAAGATTTATCCTTTCTTGCCTGTGCGTTTAATTGCTCGATTTGATTACAACACGCTGGAATCATTACAATCTATCACCAGCCCCGTACTCGTCGCACATAGCCCAGAAGATGAAGTCGTACCGTTTGAGCATGGTCAGAATTTATTCCAAGCAGCAGCGAAGCCAAAGCTGTTTTTAGAGTTACAAGGCGGGCACAACAATGGCTTTATTTTTATGCGAGAATCTTGGACAAACACCCTAGGTGTATTTATAGATGAGAATCTAGATACCGGTTCGAAAAGTGGTCAGATTGACCCTATTGATTGACTATTGATTTCTTTAAAGAGAAGTAGAATGTCTCATACGATCTACTACAATACAGTGCTTGAGCATCTTTTTCTCCTTGAACAGTTAGTACATGCTAGCCTCTCGTACGTTCGGTAAATAGAAAAAACGCTTGATAGGAAAAAAGAGCACGACTGGAGTGCCCCCGAAGTCGAGTCAGCTATTTATGGCTTTGAAGGTATCTCTGAAGGGTATTGGGACAATCTGCATAAACTTGTGAGCGATTATTTAATCCAGTGTACAACGCGTACTAGAATTATGCAGGATATCTCTGATTTTTCGACCGAAGATCAGGAATATTGTCCCGACAAAGAGGCTTATGGCAAATACTCGAATTGTGCAAAGGTCCTTGAAGGTAAAATATCTCTTTCCATCAGAGAGTGTTGTAGCAAGATTATTCATGCTAAATCACTGGAACTTGCCACTAAAGAGACCACTGATTTAAAGCTTAGATATTGGGATGGATCTTGTGTATTGTTGGGCGATCATAATAGAAAAGTTTGGAAGATAGAAATTGACATAAAATCTTGGGTACTAGCAATGCGCGATTACTATTCCATAATCCAAGATCTGAATCATTAGCAAGAAAAGGTGAATTCACCTTTTCTTAATTTCTGCTATTGATTTCTAACGAATGGCAAGGATTCATCAGCTAAGAGCTGCCCGAAGGAAACCACTAGCAGTAATTTACCCAAAGAATTCTGAGGACAGAATACTTAATTATGTAAGCATTAATCCTGACGGAATTTACCTTCTAGCAGTCAAAACTAGTGAATCGTTTGTTTACATAGCACCTACATGGGAATGCTATATTTTAGTTACTTTATAACAACGACACCAAGAATCAAATGCAGTATCTTTTGATTACTAATCATTGCACATTGAAGGCAACCCAATTATACTAGTTGCAACATTGTTGCATTAATAGATTTATGCCTAATACTTTTGAGACTGCAGCAGAAAAGATGATTCGACAGTGCGGCGGTCGGGTGACTACTGGACGAGTTAGAATTTTGGCTGTTTTACTTACGGAGCAACAAGCCATTACTCATCGAGAAATTGAACAACGTTTGCTTGGGAAGCAATCATTAGATCGAGTCACGCTATACCGTGTGCTTGAATGGCTAACTAATAAGCAATTGATACACAAAGTCGTTAGTGATGATCGCGTATGGCGATTTCATGCAAATCATGAATTACATTCACATCAGCATGCACATTTCAAATGTAACAGCTGCGCCAGCGTCATTTGTCTGGACAAATTACCAAATGAGCGTGATTGGTCTTTACCCGTCGGGTATCAATTTCAAGAAATAGAATTAACGGTAAAAGGCCTTTGTGCAAAATGCGTATGAGAAACACTTTACCTGTAACATATTGTCACTCTAAGTTAGAGTCGCCCAAGTTTTAGCCCCAAATGATGCGAAAAAGCTTATTTCTGATCTTAGCGTTAGCGTTATTGTCTGTGCCAGTATTTCTGATGGCACATGCTTTCACACATTTTGTTGAAGCTGAGGCGATCAGTATAGCTGACACTGAAAGCCCACATAACGAGGATGATCATGACATTGATATTGATGGTATCTGTCTTGATTGCCTTGCTTTGGCCGGGCTCAGCGTGCTTTTTCACGCACTTGTGTTCCTCTTGGTCGACCAGGTCAGATGTCAACGGTTAGTGCCGCTAAAAACGAAATATAGTCTGTACAAAAAATCCTCGCCTTATTGCCCACGCGGACCTCCAATAGCCCCGACAATTGTTTCTTAATTGGTTGCTTTAACAATTATTTATTAACAAATAATCTGTCAATTATAGTTGCCAATAGTCAATTTTCTCACTAATGCAACATAGTTTCATTAATATTTTCTGCATGTAGTGAAAGCAAAGTAAATGCAACAAAGTTGCTTGTATAGGAATCGCATGAAATACTTAGATCAAAATTTACATAATTTTGACATTCGAAGTGAAGTCAAGTTGTTTAAACTCGCTGCGTTTCTATTGACATTCTTCTGCTTGGACATCACGTCCATCCTAGCACAGACAGGCAGTAGAACCGTAGAGCTCCCAAGCGTTACCGTGGCAGCACCAACGACCGAGCAAACTGAACCCAGTATATTTAAGCCTGCAACAGTGTTGCAGGGCAATGACTTACGTCGCAAGCGCGAGGCCAATTTGGGTGATACATTGTCACGCGAGTTGGGTGTCACATCAACAAGCTTTGGACCAGGCGCAGGTCGTCCGGTTATTCGTGGCATGGATGGGCCACGTATTCGCATTTTGGAAAGCGGCATTGGCACGGGCGACCTATCAATAATCAGTCCGGATCACGCCGTAGCAACTGATTCATTAAATGCCTCGCGCATTGAAATTCTGCGCGGCCCATCAACCCTGCTTTATGGCAGCGGCACATCTGGTGGCATAGTTAATGTTATCACCAACCGCATTCCTGATCGTTTATTCAAAAGACCGCAAGGTAATCTTGAGTCACGCTTCAACTCGGCAACCAATGAACATGGTGGCGCTTTTAATGCATCAGGTAGCCTGGGAAAAATTGCTTGGAACCTTGAAGCGTTTAAAAGAAAAACCAGCAATATAAAAATTCCTGGTCGTGCGAATAAGAACGACCCAAATAGCAAACACGGTGTTGTAAAAAACAGTGCAACCAACACCCATAATTTGTCTTTTGGTACATCCTATGTGGGTGAGCGCGGATTTTTAGGTATGTCCATTTCACGCATGGAGAGTCTATACGGCATCCCCGGTCCCGAAGGCGCAAAAATCGACATGGGACAAACACGTTATGGTGTGGCGGGTGAGCTGGATGATCCAATAAATGGCTTCAAACAGCTTAAAATGCGCTTTAACTACAATGATTACAAGCATGACGAACTTGAAGACGACGGCAATATTGGCACTCGGTTTAAGAATGATGAAATAGAAGGTCGTGTGGAGATGCTGCATAACCCACTTGCCAATTGGCAAGGCGTACTGGGCATACAGTTCCAGAATCGCGATTTCTCCATCGCCGGTGAGGAAGCTTTTATGCCGTCAACAAAGTCACATTCCGTCGGATTATTTATGGTCGAAAAACGCCAATGGAACCAATGGCAGTTTGAGGCCGGAGGACGTATCGAACATGCTGCACAAAACCCTCAGGACAACGTATTACGCTCACGGGATTTTAATCCATACAGCTTCTCAACTAGCAGCACATGGGAGTTTACCGATGGTTACAAATTAGACTTATCCGCTACACGCGGACAACGCGCTCCCACAGCCGTTGAATTGTATGCTAATGGCATTCATGTTGCGACCAATACATTTGACAGTGGCAATCAGGCGTTAGTCAAAGAAACATCAAACAACTTTGATTTTGCACTACACAAAACAACAGGTGTCATTAAGGGAAAGGTTAACTTGTTTTATAACCATGTGAATAACTACATTTTTCAGCAAAGTGTCGACAGCAATGGTGACGGCTTGGCTGATCGTGTCAATGACGATGGTATTTTAGATTTTAATGGGGCTTATGTGGTGCAAAATTTTGCCCAAACGAGTGCGAAGTTTTATGGCCTAGAAGCAGAAGCCAATATAGAGTTACTACCTAAGATGCTTAATTTACGCCTATTCACCGACATGGTATACGCAAAACTCAATCATAACGGCAACGTCCCGCGCCTCACACCACAACGTTTTGGGTTAGAACTCGATCACCAATTAGGGTCGTGGCAATCGAATTTCAACGTCACCCGCGTAGCCCGACAAAACCGTGTCGCCAGGTTAGAATCAGAAACACAAGGCTATACACTGATGAATGCAGAAGTCGCCTACAATATTAAAGGTGGAAGAGCGACACACTACACCTTCTTTGTGCAAGGCAAAAACCTACTCGACAGCGACATCCGTGTTCATACCTCCTTTCTAAAAAATACCTCACCACTACCTGGACGTGCAGTTGTGGTGGGTATTAGAGGGACGTTTTAGGTAAGATAGTGGATTAATTAGCGTACTTGTTATTCGCGTAAACCAACGCAGATGTTTCCTCTGAATCGTCCCACGAAAATTCTCTGACACATCATTCCAACAAATTATTTTCAGCTGCTAGCCTAAAAATAGATTTTGGGCTCTTCGGGGCTTCTGGAACACCGAGTTCTTCCAATAAATAAATAGCGTTTCACCGCCCTCCATGGACAACCATAACTGGTTTCAAACCGCTGAATAACCGACTCAGCCACTACCTCTTGAATAAGCGTTGGTAATGTTGGGTCTAGAGATTGATGGTTTGCGAACTGCAACTCCAGATGTTTGACTAATTGCTGGAAATTGTCACAATCGATCATGAATGTCGTTACCCATTTAACGAAATAGTGAAGAATTATAAATGAATATGTAGTGATAGAATGGCCCAATAAGCACAGGCCTAATTAATCTTGTTTCAGATGCTTTATGCATCTCTTCTTCCCAAAATAAGGATCACCCGGCCTTTTAAAGTTTTTTAATAAACCCAAATAAAAACCAGCCATGACCCATTGGTACCGACAATTGATTTTAAGTGTGCTCATTGGCTTATTTGGCGTGGTGATCAATCTCACCCCGTGGGGCCTGTTGCTCGAAGAGAAATTTGGTTTATTCTGGTTATTTAATATGCGCGGGGAAATCTCTGCGCCGCAAGATGTGATTGTGGTTTCTATTGACCAGCCTTCTGCTACACATCTCGACTTGCCTATCACACCGAATTTATGGCCACGACGTTTGCATGGGAAGTTAGTTGAGAATCTAACAGTAGCAGGCGCACGGGTAATTACGTTTGATTTGGTTTTTGATCAGCCAAGCAATGACGTGAAAGACGATGAAATACTGGCACGAGCCATTAAGGAATCCCGCAATGTGGTACTGGCTGAGCGGTTAGGTTTTGAAGAGACTGAGATGCTGATGGATGATGCTCATGAAAGTCAATACATCATTAGTAAAGAAGGTCCTACGCAACTCCTGCCGATCATTGCTGATACGGCCATGGCACATTCACCTTTTCCATTACCTAAAGTCTCTCGTGTAAATAATTATTGGGCTTTCAAAACAGGTGCAGGCGACGTGCCAACCATGGCCACCTCGGCGCTACAAGTTTTTACAATACCGATTTATGATGATTTTATTCGGCTGCTAAATGATGTTAACCCTAAATATACGACAACATTACCCGCCAATATAGAAACGGCAGACATTGAGGACCTCATGCTGACATTACGCAGCCTGTTTCTCGATAACCAACGGATTAAACAACAAATGAAAGTCGCATTAGACCGCGACTCAAGCCTAAGCCCCTCTGATAAACGACTCATCATCTCATTAATAAATTTATATTCTGGCGATTCAATGCGTTATTTGAATTTCTATGGCCCTCCTCGAACCGTAAAAACCATTCCTTATTATCAAGTGCTACAGCTTAACGGCATAGACTCGTCTGAGTGGCCTAACCTTAGAGACAAAGCTATTTTTGTTGGTTTCTCTGCCATGACGCAGCCAGCGCAAGATAAAGTCAGGGATGATTACAACACGGTATTTTCTAGCATAGACGGACTGTATATTAGCGGCGTTGAAATCGTGGCAACTGCTTTTGCTAATTTACTAGACAATCGCCCCATTCAACCGCTACCTACCGAAGGAAACTTAGGTATTCTTTTTCTTCTAGGCTTTGGAATGGGTATTATTTTTCTGTTTCTATCTAACCGGAATGCAATGGCATTGGGTAGCTTGTTGTTCGCACTTTATGTCTTCTACGTTTATCACCAATTTAAAGAAGCCGGCATTTGGCTGCCACTTATCGTTCCACTCTTTTTACAGATGCCCTTAGCTTTATTCGGTTCTATATCGCTGAAATATATTAATGCGAAATCTGAGCACCAAAGAATTGTACATGCAATCGAATATTATCTACCTGAGCGTGTCATTGACGACATCGTGAAGAAAACGAGTTCCAACATTCCGAGCGATCAATCAGTTTATGGTGCCTGCCTAGCAACAGATGTTGATATGTATACAACGCTTTCTGAAAGCATGAGTCCTTTACAGCTAAGGGAATTACTAAAAGAATATTATTTTGTCTTATTTGCACTTATTGAACAGCATAACGGGACTGTCTTAGACATTGCCGGTGATGGCATGCTCGCAATATGGGCAGCACCAGTCGCAAATGAAAAGTTGTGTCAACAAGCATGTCTTGCTTGTCTTGATCTTGCAGATGCAATAGAGAAATTCAACCAAAACAGTAATAAGCCCGTCTTACCCACCCGCATAGGACTTAATTTTGGCGAAATGGCACTCGGTAGAATTGGCACAGAGCACCATCAGGAGTTCCATGCTGTAGGCGATACGATTAACACAGCTAACCGAATTCAGAATCTTAACAAACATCTGGGCACACGTTTATTAATTTCAACAGAAGTTATCGAAGGCCTTGATGGTCTTCTGGTGCGCCCACTTGGCGATTTCATCTTGCAAGGCAGGCATTCTTCTGCGAGCTTGGCGGAGTTAATCACGCACAAACATGCTGCAACCAGTGAGCAATTATGGTTGTGCGAAGCCTTTACCATGGCTTTACATGCTTATCAAGCACAGCAGTTAGATGAAGCCTGCAAAGTTTTTCTAGAAATTCTCAAAACGCACCCTGATGACGGGCCTACCAAATTCTTTTTAGATCATTGCCAGAAATATAAGAATAAATCATCTACTGACACTTGGCATCACGCCATTAAAATCGACGGTAAATAATATTAAACGATAGTCAATGTGACAAAAATCACAGCATATTTAACAATATTTTTTTAAATTAGCATTTAGTTTGCGTTATATCAACGCATCGCATTCCCAGACCGACGAGAAGGATTACACTTCTCGTATAATATACTTATAGTCGAGGAAAGCTCCCAAGCTATGTTTTCTTATGTACAGTAGATCGTTTAACAATATTTTCGTTTCTACTTTCTTACCAAGTAAAAATGGAACATGAGAACAAACCTGACAAATGGTATTGAACAGTTATATTACTGAAGAACACCCATTATGGGGTTTATTTTATTAATCGTACTAGTACTGAGTTTTGCAAATGCTGCAAATGCTGCGGAGTCATGTCTACACACAATGGCACGCGTTGTTTCGGCACAAGGCATTATTGAATTACGCCGCGCAGAGAAAACCGGCTGGGAACCAGCGATAATGAATACCATAATATGTGCTGGCGATAAGATTCGTACACGCGCGCATAGCCGTGCGGCGCTACGGCTGAACAACGAAAGCATGTTGAGGCTCAATCAAAGAACAACCGTCACATTCCCCAAAACACAAACCGACAAATCCAAGTCATTACTTGATTTAATAAATGGTGCCATACACATCATTACCCGCACCCCCATCCCTTTTAAAGTTAGAACCCCATTTGTCAATGCAAATGTAGATGGCACGGAATTTCTGGTTAGCGTTGATGAGGACAGTACACGCCTGGTTATTTATGAAGGCTTAGTTATCGCTAGTAACGATGCTGGCAGCTTACGCCTAGTTGACAACGAAGCCGCAGTTATTTTTAAAGACCAAGCGCCGCAGAAATCGGCAATCATCCGCCCAACCGATGCCGTGCAATGGGCGTTACATTACCCAACCATTATTGATGACTTACTTGACCCGCCATTACAAGACGAGCAATCGGCAAATTACCTGATTCACCAAGCCGGGCAGTTATTAACATTTGGGCGTGTTGATGAAGCAACCATCAACATCGAACAAGCACTTACGCTTGAACCTGATAGCAGTGATGCTTACGCCTTACAAGCCATCATTGCCGTGGTACAAAATAAAAAAAACCTAGCGCTAAATTTTGCAATGCAAGCCGTTAAGTTGAACCCTACCTCGGCGACAGCGAATCTTGCCCTTTCATATGCACAACAAGCTCACTTTGATATTGAAGATGCGCTTGCTACTGTTCATGAGACTGTTAAACTGAATTCACAGAATGCACTAGTTTGGGCGAGATTAGCTGAATTACAAATGGCTACAGGCCAATTAGACCAAGCTTTGGATGCCGCACAACAAGCGGTGAGCTTAAACCCCGACATCGCTAAAACTCGGACGGTATTGGGCTTTGCTTATTTACTACAAATTAATACTGAAGATGCTAAAACCGTATTTAACGAAGCCATTCTACTGGACCAAGCTGACCCAATGCCAAGGTTAGGTTTGGGCTTAGCGTTGATCCGCGAAGGCGATCTTGAAGCCGGGCGCATTGAGTTAGAAATAGCCGCCAGCTTGGATCCCGCCAACTCGCTGATTCGCAGTTACTTGGGTAAAGCGTATTTTGAAGAAAAACGTTATTCTTTAGCCAGCACTCAGTTTGACATGGCCAAAGAACGTGACCCAAACGACCCTACCCCATGGTTTTATGACGCGATTCAGAAACAGACACAGAATCGACCCGTTGAAGCATTGCAGGATATACAGAAATCCATCGAACTCAATGACAATCGTGCCGTGTATCGATCTAAGTTATTACTGGATCAAGATCAAGCTGGGCGCGGTTCAAGTTTGGCAAGAATTTACGATAATTTAGGCTTCGAGAAACGCGCATTGGTGGAAACAGCAAAATCCTTAAGCGCTGACCCATCCAATCATTCGGCGCATCGGTTCTTATCAGACATCTATGCCAATATTCCACGGCATGAATCCGCCCGTGTCAGTGAATTACTGCAAGCACAATTGATGCAACCAATCAATGTCAACCCAGTGCAACCGCAACTGGCGGTCGCAGACCTCAACATCATTACAGGAACCGGCCCATCAGCAGCGGGATTTAATGAGTTTTCGCCACTAATGGAACGGAATCGTTCTCAACTGGTTACTTCTGGGTTTGCAGGAAATAACAGCACTTATGGCAACGAAGTTGTATTTTCAAAACTTTATGAACGTACTTCTGTCAGCTTGGGACAATTCCATTACCAAACAAATGGATTTCGTACTAATAATGATCAAAACCACGACATTCTTAATGCGTTTATACAGCATGCCATAACACCCAAATTAAACATTCAGGCTGAAATACGTAACCGCACGACGAATCAGGGTAATTTATTATTGGATTTTGATCGAGATTCAAATGATCTAACATTGCCACAAAATCGCATTCGCCGAGAAATTAATGAAGATGTGGCGCGTATAGGTGCCCACTATAAACTGACGCCTAACCAAAACATCATTTTATCGAGTCAGTATGTAAATAGAAAAGACCATAGCAAGAGGTCCTTTAGTGATAGTAATGGAAACATAGAGTTCTTTGAAAAAAATATTGGCTATCAAACTGAAATACAGCATCAATTACAAGGCAACAGATTCAATCTTTTAGCGGGCGTTGGTGTTTATCGAATTAATGCACAAAGAAATGACAAATTAGTAGAAATATTTTCTAATAATCAGTTACCTTGTGTGAACTGTGTGTCAAATAGTTTTAATATAAACAGAACAAATGGTTATCTATATACTAACTTAAATTTTTATTCAAACCTGAATGCTACTATTGGTTTTAGTTACGATGCGTATAAGGAAAAAGGTTTAACTATTGATCGATTAAATCCAAAATTAGGACTTCAGTGGAATATTGCCAATAACTTGCGACTACGCTTTGCTTGGATTGAAACAATTAAAGCATCACTCGCAACAAAACAGACTATTGAGCCTACTCAGGTAGCTGGATTTAATCAGTTATTTGATGATGTCAACGGTACTAAATCCCGTCGCTTTGGTATAGGAATCGATACGCACTATGCTAAAAGAATATATAGTGGTTTTGAAATATCGAGTCGCAATTTAAGTGTTCCTTTATTTGGGTCAGATAATAACATCAGTTTTGAAAATCAAAAAGAAAACCTTTATAGAACCTATATATATGGCTTAATTAATAAAAACTTGACCATAAGAAATGAAATACAATTTGAGAAATTTTCTCGACCTACACAACATAATGAACCACATCAGATTGATACATTAAGTATTCCCATCGGTGTTAATTATTTTAATCCACAAGGACTTTTTGCAAATTTAACTGGCACATTTGTGCGTCAAGAAATTGATCGTAATGGAACAGTAGATGAAGGAATTGAGAATTTTTTTCTTTTTGATGCAGCACTTGGTTATCGGCTTCCAAATCGTAGAGGTATCTTTAGCCTGGAAGCCAGAAACATTTTTGATCAGTCTTTTTTATTCCGCAATATGAATTTTAGGGTATCGGAACCTGTAAATGTAAGGTTTGTTCCAACACGTACTATTTTTTCACGGATAACTATCAATTTTTAAAAGGAGAAGTAGAATGAAAGATGTCACAAAATCGATAAAAATAACTGTATTTTTTTGCATTGCCATTGTTTTTACATTGACATTGGCCGGCTGCAAAGAAGAACATACGGGAGGCGCTACCACTCATGTACCACCTTATGTCAATGGAGGTGAACCTCAACCATTCCCTGATGATATTCCTGATATGTCCTCGGAACTTGTCAAGGAGCTCGAAAAAATTGGAGCGGGAAATAGCGCTGTTCTTGTGCTTGTTGACAACAAAAATGGGGATATTAGAATAAGGAAGAACCCAAGATATGACAGAAGCACTCCGAGTTCAATGGAGCCCGCAAAAGAAATAAATCGTGTCACGGCAATTACGATCGTAGATTTTAAAAAAAACCCTGGATGTAGCTGGGTTAATATTGGTGGTAGAGAAGAATTATTTTGTGAAAAAATATTAAACTAAATGGCTACCACTCATCATAGGTAGTATATTACCTATGATGAGTGCAATTTTATAGAATTTGAATTAGACTGTTGCTAGTCCCAAAAAACTATGATCAAGCACACCTACAAGATCATTAGTCCAAAACTTATTGATGATATCAACCGCCTCATCCGCCACTAACTCAGCAAGCTGCTCATCTGTCCAAATAGCAGGTGAAGGTGATTCACTCAAGGCACCCAAAACCAGCGCCTGAAAATCTTCGGAACTGCCATCATTAGAAAAGACGTTAATTTGATTCAGTTCCGCCTGATCAAGTGCCTCGAACATATTGATTAGAGTGCCATAAAATAAAGATTCTATACTTTCATCTGTTGCCGGCACATTGTTCAGATGCCCCACACCCAATTCTTCTGCGTCATAAATCCCATCATTAGGTTGAAAATTGTAGGTTGGTTTAAAAGTAAAGCCCAGGGTAAGCGGTTCATTCAGTAATGGGCCAACTGCATCACTAAGTGCAGTATTCGATAAAACACCGGAGTTAGTATTAAAATTTACTAACGTTTCTAGAGCACCTAAATCTGAATTAATCAATATACTAGTATAATTAAGTTTAATACTGTCATGTCCATTTGATGCGAAATACTTATCAATGTCACTAACTGTAAAATCCGTAATTTCACTCAACATGTTAATTGTCACACCAAATCCTCGAGCAGTTGAATATATCAAGCCAGGCTGATCAATATTTGCGTCAATAAAATCAATTGCATGTTGCATTGTAATCTCCAGCTTGGCTAAATGTTCTTCCGCTGTTATAAACTGCATTACTGACATAAAATACCCCCATTTTTTTATATAATTTTAGCTGATATTCGTATCGAGCTCAGTTCGTGTAGGATGAGTAGAACCCATTAATGACCAATTTAAATTTCTATAGCATTCAGTTTTGATGGGTTACACCCATCCTGCGCTTGTCTTTATATAGTTTTAAAGTAATAACCGATATGACAAAATCCACATCACATCTTACAATATTTCTATAAATTGATAATTTAGTTTACGCTATATCAATACATCACATACCCTAGCTTTCACTAGGGGCTAACCTTCTGGCATAATCCCCTGGTGAGCCAGACTCTCAAGTTCTTATTTATTGATAGAGATTGAATGGTGAGTAGTACCTTCATTTTTATTTCTTAGAGAAAAGTCAGACAGAACATGGGAACAAGTATTAATAGCGGCAGGCCAAGCTCACATTGCGATAGAATATCAATAGTAGCGCTCATTGTTACGATCATATCAGCAATCTTAAGCTTTACAAGTCAGACTTATGCAGCAGAATTTTGTCCCACGATGGCACAGGTTGTTTCGGTGCAAGGCATTGTCGAACTACGACGTGCAAACCAAGCAAACTGGCGACCAGCGGCAATGAATACCCTACTCTGTGCTGGTGACGCGATTCGCGCACGTTCACATAGCCGTGCAGCACTGCGGTTAAGTAACGAGAGTATGCTCAGACTTGATCAAAAATCAACCATCTCCTTTCCAACAATGCAAGCAGACAAATCAACGTCACTACTCGATCTATTGAATGGTGCGATACACGTCATTACCCGCACCCCAAGGCCTTTTAGAGTTAGAACACCGTATGTTAGTGCAGCCGTTGATGGGACTGAATTCTTTGTTGAGGTTGATGAAAGTAGCACACGGCTTATTGTTTATGAAGGCCAAGTGACCGCTAGTAACGATCAAGGCAGCCTTAGTCTTCTTGATAATGAAGCAGCAATTATTTTCAAAGATCAAGCACCACAAAAAGAAGTCATCATTCATCCGACTGATGCTGTGCAGTGGGCGCTGCATTACCCAACGATCATTGATGATTTGTCGGGTCATTCATCACAAGATATTCATTCAGCAAGCTTTCTGATTCATCAAGCAGGCCAGCTATTAACTGTCGGGCGCGTTGATGAGGCGACTAACATTATTGAGCAAGCACTCAGGTTTGAGTCGAATAACAGTGGTGCTCACGCTTTACAAGCCATTATCTCGGTAACACAAAATGATAAAGAACAAGCACTAAGTTTTGCGATGCAAGCGGTCGAGCTTGACTCTGCGTCTTCAGCTGCAAAACTTGCCCTTTCTTACGCACAGCAAGCTCATTTTTATATAGAAGACGCACTCATTACGACGCATGAGGCGGTTAAACTAAATTCACGAAATGCGCTGGCTTGGGCACGATTGTCTGAGTTACAAATGTCAGCAGGCTATATAGACCGGGCATTAGATGCGGCTCAACAAGCCGTCAGCTTAAACCCAGACATCGCAAAAACACACACCGTATTGGGCTTTGCTTATTTACTGCAGATTAATACTGATGATGCTAAAACCGTATTTATCGAGGCCATATTGCTTGATCAGGCAGACCCCATGCCAAGACTAGGTTTAGGCTTGGCATTGATACGTGAAGGTGAACTTGAAGCTGGACGTATTGAGTTGGAAATTGCAGCCAGCCTTGACCCAGCTAACTCACTCATTCGTAGTTATTTAGGCAAAGCGTATTTTGAGGAAAAACGCTACTCTCTGGCAGGAACTCAGTTTGACCTGGCTAAGGAACGTGACCCATCTGATCCTACTCCATGGTTTTATGATGCGATTCAGAAGCAAACACAAAACCGACCTGTTGAGGCATTGCGGGATATTCAGAAGTCGATTAAGCTGAATGGCAACCGTGCGGTGTATCGATCTAAACTATTACTGGATCAAGATCAAGCAGGGCGCGGCTCTAGTTTGGCAAGAATATACGATAATTTAGGCTTTGAAAGTCGTGCGTTGATGGAAACAGCGAAATCTTTAAGCGTTGACCCATCTAATCATTCGGCGCATCGGTTTCTTTCTGATGCTTATGTCAATATTCCTCGGCATGAAATTGCACGAGTTAGCGAATTACTCCAAGCACAACTGATGCAACCGGTTAATGTCAATCCGGTGCAACCACATTTAACGGTGGCCGATCTCAACATAATCACCAATACAGGCCCGGCCGTAGCAGGGTTTAATGAGTTTACGCCACTAATGGAACGCAACAAACCACAATTAGTCGCTTCAGGTATTGCCGGTAGCAACAATACCTTTGGCAATGAAGTAGTTGCTTCTGTACTCTATGACCGTGCATCAGTTAGCGTGGGCCAATATCATCTTCAGTCCGATGGATTTCGCAAGAATAATGGTCAGAATCATGATATATACAATGCATTCATGCAGTACGTTGTGACACCTAAACTCAATATTCAGGCTGAAATCCGCAGGCGGGAAACGCAACATGGCGATTTATTATTAGATTTTGACCAAAATGCCTTTAGAAATAACTGGCAACGGAATATAAAAGAGAATCTTGCACGTATTGGCGCAAAATACGAATTATCATCCAACCAGGACCTGATTGCTTCAGGCAGATATATTGATCGGCATGAAAATTCAGACTCATTTAGTTTAAAAAACGCTGGTTTCCAGTTAGAAGCACAACATCTATTGCGCCACCAATATTTCAACACCATCCTTGGAGGAGGCGTCTATCGGTTTGATTGGGTTCAAGAAAATAATGGTGTAAGACAAGAGCTTCCTTTTAAGGTTATGGATCGTAAAAATGCTTATTTCTATACCCACATCAATTACCATCACAACTTAAATCTAACACTGGGTTTAAGCTTTGATTCTTTTACGAGTACGTTCACTGGCTCCAGGAAAGATCATATTAATCCCAAGTTTGGGTTGCAGTGGAATGTTCTCGATAATTTACGTTTGCGTGCCGCTTGGTTTGAGACCACAAAATCTCATTTAATTGCACAACAAACATTGGAGCCAACTCAGGTGGCTGGATTCAATCAATTCTTTGATGATATCAATGGGACAAGTGCACGGCGTATGGGGGTTGGACTAGATTATCATGCCACACAAGCATTTTATGGTGGTGTTGAAGCCTCAAAACGAGAATTAAGAACCAAAACCTCAATTAAATCAGGCACAGAATATTTATATCGCTCTTATCTTTACTGGACGCCTCACCCACACTGGGCTATTAAGGGGGAGTTTCAATTTGAACGATATAAACGTGCTCATGAAAACACGCTAATCAGAAATAAAGACCCCATCCGCATTCATACACTGAGCGCGCCTGTCAGCGTGGAGTATTTTCATCCTTCCGGGTTATTTTCAGGAGTAACAGGTACCTTTGTCGAGCAAGACCTCACACGCGAAGGTGATTTAGGAAAAGAAAGAAACCCCAAAACAACTAACTCTGGCATTGATGCGTTTTTCCTACTAGATGCGATGCTGGGCTACAGACTGCCAAATCGTCGAGGCATACTAAACTTGGAAGGCAGAAATCTATTGGACAAGAGTTTTTATTATAGAAATATAAATAATTTTAACCCATCTGAACCGATTAACTCGCGATTTATTCCAGAAAGAACTTTTTTTGCGCGTTTGACCTTAAACTTTTAAACAGGAGAAAATTATGACATCTTATACAGTAAAGAAGGTAAGTGGTGCATGCCAAGCAATCAATGTAGACACTAATCAGGTGGTTTGCAATGAAGGTAATGAAGTAGTAGTCGGGAATAATACTTATACTGCGCTCAAGCGTCCATCGGACCAAGTATGCTGTATTTATCGAGTAATTCCAGCTCTCGGTGGCAATCCTGAAACTTTCGAACAAGTCTGTCAAGAAGGACAAATTGTTCAAGCTTAATAAACTAAAAGCCCTTGTAATCATTGAGAACCCGGGATATAAATGACAAGCAGCACAGCGCTCAAAATATCATGCTGTATGGCTTAAACATTGTCAATTCATTGGCTGATTGTTTCTTCATCTATAAAATTTTAGCTCAATTAGAATGGTTGCAATCCATCAACTACCAAATTTAAATTTCGGTTGTACTCTGCGGCATAGAGAATATGTGCGCTCAATTCAGATCAGAGTAATTTTAAAACCAGCAAGTGAAACCTTGGATACAAACTGTACATTTACTCAATCTCTCAAAGATCAATAAACCTAAGAGTTACAAGCTGAAAATAAATTTTCTCCGCGCGCCCTGCACCTATCCTCACGGCAAGACTGCGGGGAATCGCAAGTTTAATGTACTAGTGCAATATTCAAGCTAGGATTATAATTTAGCTTTTTTTATGACAAGAATGCACATTTCTTTTATATAACAACCTGATTTATAGTCAAACTCTATTAAACCATCATGTAGATAATGTTTTTTCTTGATTGAGAGTTATAATAACTAGCAGACGTAGACTGGCCAATCTATTAAATCAGCATAAAAGTTTTTTTAATTTACAAATACCAAAAAGAAATATGCCGAACAGTTCAATACTTTCAGTTATCAAAGAATTCCAAAATCTTTCGCCAAAAGATTTAGATGCGGTGGCTGATATTTGCCACTGGCATCGCTATGAATCTGGTGAAAATATTGTCAGATATCACGACAGCTCAAATAGTGTTTTTTTTATTCTTCAAGGTGAAATTCGAGTAACCTATCATTCAATGTCTGGTCATGAAGTTATTTTATGTGATTTACCTGCAGGTGAACTATTCGGTGAATTAACAGCCATTGATGGCCGTGCTCGTTCTGCAACAGTTGTTGCCAGAACAAACGCTTCACTGGCTTCATTGCCTGCACCCGACTTTCTTAATCTAATTTATTCTAATCAAAATATTGCTGCTGCTATACTTAGCAGACTAACTGGACAAGTACGCCGCCTTACTGAACGTATTTATGACTTCAGCACATTGGCTGTACGTAGCCGTATCCACGCAGAGCTACTTCGACTTGCAAAAAAACAAACAGCTACACCAAACCTAGCGATTATCAAATCGGCCCCCACCCATACAGACTTTGCCAATCTTGTTAGCACACACCGTGAAGCCGTGACACGAGAATTAAACAGCTTAATTAAGAAAAACCTGATTGAACGTAAAGGCCATGACTTACATATCTTAGATGTCTACGCATTAACTAAAATGGTCAATGATGTTCGTGGCAGCTTAGAGTGAAAATATCAGAATCATGCGATAACCTACTTCATAAATATTGACACAACTTGAACACTGTCGACCACTCCGACTAAGTACCATGCAGCATCCCTAGCAAAGCTTTAAAAATGAACCCTATGTCACCGCTTGATAATATCCGTATTATACTTAGTAATACCAGCCATCCCGGCAATATTGGTGCAGCGGTACGTGCCATGAAAACTATGGGACTTACCTCACTTTGTCTAGTAAACCCTAAATCTTTTCCTGATAAAACAGCAGATATACGTGCCGTCGGTGCACGAGACATATTGAACAAAGTGAAGGTGTTCACGGACATTGATGAGGCTTTAGATGGCACGATGATGGCAGCGGCAGTTACGGCTCGTGCTAGAGGGTTACCGCATGAAACTTATAATTCACGCCAAGGTGCAGAAGCATTGCTTGACTATGCGCGAGAACATCCCGTTGCCTTACTTTTCGGAGCAGAAACAGCGGGTCTTACGACAGCAGAAGTGAGCAAATGCCAAATGACTATCCATATCCCAACTAACCCGGATTACTCGTCTCTCAATCTCGCCAGCGCAGTACAGGTGATGGTTTATGAATTACGCATGGCGTTACCTGAGATTGATGAAGAGCCTGCACTCACAAGAACACCCGCAGCATTTAATGAGATGGAGTTCTTTTACGAGCACCTAGAACAAGTCATGGTTCGCAGTGAGTTTCTCAATCCAAATGAACCCAAACGACTGATGCAACGAATGCGTCGTTTGTTTTCGCGTGCTCGCGTCGAAAGAGAAGAGGTCAATATCTTGCGTGGTATTCTGACGGCAGTTGAGAAGCATATGGACAAATAAATTAACTTTCTTTAATCAGCGTACCCACACCTTGGTCGGTCAAGATTTCTAACAGCAGTGCATGCTCAGCACGTCCATCAATGATGTGACAGGACTTAACGCCTTTTTTCACCGCATCTAACGCCGAAGCAATTTTTGGTAACATGCCACCCGAAATCGTACCATCTACAAATAATTCATCAACTCGCTGTGCTGTCAGCCCCGTCAACAAATTACCTTCCTTATCGAGAACACCTGGAATATTAGATAACAAAATGAGTTTCTCGGCCTGCAGGATTTCAGCCAGTTTACCCGCCACTACGTCGGCGTTGATATTATATGACTCACCGTCTTCTCCGACACCAATCGGCGCGATGACTGGAATAAAGTTTTTCGTATCTAGCAATGCAATTAACGATGGATCGATACTTTCGATCTCTCCTACTTGGCCAATATTAAGCCACTCACCCGCTTTCTGGTTATCGGCCATTAACAATTTTTTAGCGCGAATAAAAGCACCATCTTTACCCGTCAAGCCGACAGCCTGACCGCCCTGGCTATTAATCAGACTCACTATATTTTTATTGACCAGCCCGCCCAATACCATTTCAACTACATCCATCGTTTCAGCATCCGTCACTCGCATACCTTGGATGAATTCACCTTGTTTTCCAACACGTTTTAACATGTCATCAATTTGTGGGCCACCGCCATGGACGATGACGGGATTCATGCCCACCAGCTTTAACAACACGACGTCACGGGCAAACCCCGTCTTTAGATTTTCCTCGATCATGGCATTGCCACCGTATTTAATGACAATCGTTTTACCATGAAAACGACGAATGTACGGTAACGCCTCAGCCAATATCTTGGCTTTGTCTTTTGCTGCAGATAACGGAAGCATATTTATAGGTTAATTAGTTTCG
>JAJFJG010000032.1 GCA_021774265.1 Nitrosomonas sp. | reverse complement strand
ATGAATTTTACGACATATGGGTTGGATATCGCAAAGCGAGTTTTTCAATTGTACTGGGTGACGCACGAGAGCGGCGAGATTCATAACCGCAAGTTTGGCAAGAAGGAACTGCTGGAGTTTCTGGCGCAACGAGAAGCTGGGTTGATTGCAATTGAGGCATGCGGTAGCGCGCACTGGTGGCGGCGCAGACTGATGGCAATGGGGCATGAAGTAAAACTTATCCATGCTAAGTTTGTCCGGCCATTTGTGCAAAGCAACAAGACTGATGCGGCGGATGCCAAGGCAATCTGGACAGCGGTACGGCAACCGGGTATGCGCACGGTAGCGGGTAAAACAGAAGATCAACAAGCGATGTTGGCACTGCACCGGGTGAGATTGTTGCTGATCAAGTTCCGTACCATGCAAGTGAACCAGCTGCGCGGTTTGCTCTACGAGTTCGGCATTACATTGAAAGGAGGTCGGCAAGCTGGATTGGCAGAAATACAACAGCGCATGGCTGAATTGGAAGAAATTGTGCCTGGCATGCTGTTTGAGGCATTAAAGGAACAGTTAAAGCGTCTCGATGAAATCGAAGCAGATGTACAAAACATTGAACGCAGAATCAAAGATTGGCAGAAACAACAGGCTGCTTGCAGGAAGATTGCCGAGATCCCTGGTGTGGGAATGTTGACGGCAACTGCCCTCATCGCCACGATGGGTGAGGCAGACAGTTTCAAATCTGGACGGGAATTCGCTGCATTTGTGGGGCTTGTTCCAAGGCAGAGTGGTACGGGTGGCAAGATCAAACTGTTAGGTATCAGCAAACGGGGCGACACGTATTTACGCACCTTGCTAATACATGGCGCCAGAGCAGTCATATTTAACGCCAAAGATAAAGGCGCGTGGAGCGAAGCACTGTTGCAGCGGCGCCCGACGAATGTGGCTATTGTTGCGATGGCCAATAAGATGGCACGAACGGCGTGGGCGATTTTGGCGCACGGTCGAGAGTACCAAAAGGGTTATGTGAGCCAAGTGCCCAGATAACAAAGAGCAACTACTGAAAAGGAGTGGAATGCTGATAGGTTGCGTAGGTAGATAATTCGGTGATAGCAAAACACGAAATATCGCTTGCCATACCGGGAGGCGTCCATATAAGGCATTATGAAATTTCAGGATATGACTCGAGAGCAGCAAGAGGCATTTAGTGGACTACTTTTAAATATTGTCAGTATCAAATCACAAGAGGAGCAACAGTTTACTCAACAGTTCTTTCGTTTGCTGATATTAGGTAATGGTATGGGGATCGTCTTGTTAGCAACTTTCATGGCGACGATGTCTGGTGATTCAGCTCAATTGCTAGGGTTGGCCACGCCATTATTGAAATTCTTTGTTGGTGCAATATTGGCCGCGCTGGTATTTTTTCCGCTAATGGCAGTCTCAAATCAGGCCACAACATATATTTCCGGTCAAGTGACAAAGTTTTTTTTAAATGAAATTGATATCGAAGAATTCAAAGCTTATGGTTTGAATAAGATTGAAAGACTCGCTATCAATGTTTTACTTGTTGGGTCTCTTGTGGCATTTAGTCTTGGCGTCTATGAATGTATTGGCGTTTTAAGTGGGTAGTGTAATGTCTTATTTAAGTACATATTCAATTAGTGATGTTGGCGTTAGAATTTTTGGTTTATCGTTTTCCTCTTCATTAAAAGATGGCAATATTGTCTCAGCAAAAGGGGTGGTTGATGATGCTGATCCGCTGGTATGAACAAATCCCCGGTTATGAATTACATTCTTTAGTGTGAATGATGATGACTCAGGGTTGTACGTTAGTATTAATGTATTAGAGTAGGGGAAAACAAAACTTGTTGTAAATGTTGAAAAGGTGCCGCGTCCTGAGTTCAAGTCTGTATTGATAGAATTGACAATAATAATAAGATCCTGACCGTTAAAATAAGCGGTCGCATTAATTGCGTCTAGTCGCGTGGGCAAGCCATCTACTGCAGGAATGCCAGAGAATCCGATGGCAGTCGCGTTGTCGATACAAATTTTATTATTGTCGTTAATAAATCGCGGCAAACCACCGGTAAGAATTAAATGAAAGATACCTCCGCCAACATCTTTTATCACTTCAAATTTACTTTCAATCAATGTTTCTGAAGGTGTTGTGTCATTTGCATTAACAGAATTTTGGCATTCAAAGCCTTGATAGACGAGCGATACACCCGAGGCGTAGCCTGAAAACAACGCTGTCAAAAAAGTCGCTGCAACTATACTTTTCATTCTCATGATGCTGTTCCTTTATGTCGTCTATTTTGTGTCGTAATTATACAAAGTATGTTAATGCAAGTTTTTCAAATAAATGTTGGTTAGTAAACCCCTTTTTGGGCGGTTTTCCTTGCCTTATTAGAGATTTAAAAAATAACAGTTAACTGTATTTTAATAAATAGCAGAATATAGCGTTTCAATATTTAAATTAAGTGCGACCCTATTGCCATTTGACCGCGGTATAGAAAGCCTTTGCTTAATTGTATTTTTAAGTAGCTGAGTTTATCAATGAGATGTTGTTTGATAACGCATGCTCTTGAAATCGTTTTGTGATGCTGTTTCTTTTTAAGGGAAATCATGGGAATGAATGATTTGCAGAGTAAAACTAATCCTTTATTTGAGTCCATAATGAACAATAAAAATGTAACTGCTAAGCCTTCTTCGCTCAGTGTAGGTAGCTTTCTAGCTTCTTCCGTACATGATATGAAGAATTCGGTAAGCATGCTAATTGATGGTCTGGATAAAACACTTGCTGCTGCTGACTCAGAGAATTTAGCAGTCTATTCTGAATTGGTGCAAATGAATCATGAGATCAAACGCATCAATAGTAATTTGATGCAACTGCTGACACTTTATAAGCTGGGGGAGGAAATTTATCCATTTGATCCACAATCTGTTTGTGTTGAAGATTTTCTGCACTCATTGGCTGCACAGAATAGTGAATTGCTTAAATCCCATGGAATCGCGTTAGAGATTCGGGCGGATCCAGCTTTGTGCTGGTATTTTGATGAAGACCTAATCAACGGTGTTATTGGTAATGCGCTAAATAATGCAATGCGTTACACCCGTGATTGCATTCGTTTAATCGCTAATAAAAATAAAGATATGCTTGAGATACGTGTTGAAGATAATGGTACTGGCTACCCGGCCATGATGTTGCAAGAGAGTGTTGATAACAAGCGCGGTATTGATTTTCAAGGCGGTGGTACTGGTCTTGGCCTGTATTTTTCAGCGATGGTAGCGAGAATGCACGGCAATCATGGGAAGCTTGGTGAGGTCATGTTAGAGAACGGTGGGTCTCTGGCAGGTGGCTGTTTCGTACTGCAACTTCCTTAATTGATACAATCGTTAATATTCTATTATAAGAAGCCATGTTCCCAAACGCGTTCAGCACTCCAACGCCAGAAATTGATATTTCTGGGAAATCAGTTCTTATTATCGAAGACTACCATGCAATGCGGAGCATCTTTCGCGACATCATGAGAGGTTGTGGAGCTGATGTCAGGAAAATAACAATGGTGGCGAGTGGTAGTGAGGCGATTGCATCGTTAAACAAAAGCCAATATGACATAGTGCTTTGTGATTACTATTTAGGTTCAGGAAGGAATGGGCAGCAGGTTCTTGCGGAG
Organism: Nitrosomonas sp.; assembly: GCA_021774265.1. Taxonomy (GTDB): domain Bacteria; phylum Pseudomonadota; class Gammaproteobacteria; order Burkholderiales; family Nitrosomonadaceae; genus Nitrosomonas. The sequence continues at coordinate 29,042 of JAJFJG010000032.1, read as the reverse complement.
GCAAGAATCCGGGGTCTTATTACGCTTGATTGTATTTGGATTATGGTGAGCGCAGACAAAACTGCTGATACAGTTATGGGTGCTGCAGAACATCAACCAGATGCCTATCTATTGAAACCCATTGCTGAAGCATCTTTAAGTTTAAGGTTGGCAAAAATTATAAAGAAAAAACAGGTGGTTAAAGATGTTTTTCAAGCAATGGAGCAGTTAGATTACCCCAAGGCAATCAGCCTATGTGATGAGCGTATGGCTGCAGATAAGACCCATGTAACAGATTTACTACGTACCAAGTGCGATCTATTGTTAAAAAGTGGTGAGTTGGAGCGAGCTAAAGAGCTGCTAGAAAAAATATTGCTAGAGCGTGATTTTCCTTGGGCAAAAGTGTGTTTGGCTAAAATTTTATTTAAAAATAAAGCTTTTGAAGCTGCAAAGACTTTGCTGGAAAAAACAATAGCAGTAAGCCCTTCTTTTCTTGAAGCGCATGATCTCCTTGCTGAAATGCTACAGGCTATGGGCGATCTTGAGGGAGCTAATAGTGTACTTGAACAAGCCGTAAAACTTTCACCCAATTCAGTAAATAGGCAAAAGATTCTCGGTGAAGTATCAATAAAAATGGGTCGGTTAGAGGAAGCTGAGCGAGCTTTTCAAAAATGTGTTTCTCTGGGGGAGAATTCGATATTGAAATCTGAAGGTGTATATCTAAGTTTGGCTAAAGTATATAGTGCAAAAGAAAATCCAGATGAAGCATTGAAAGTGCTAGGTAAACTCAATAAGAGTTTCGACATGGATGCTATTCGCCTTAAAGTGAAAGCCGTTGAAGGTATGATTTATCATGAGAGTGGTAATAATAAAAAGGCAAAATTAATTGCTGAAGAGTTAGGCGAATGCCTTGGTAAAGATGATGTTGATCATGATAGTGAAAGGTCATTAGAAATGGCGCGTTTATTTATGGTGACGGGTAATACAAAAAGTGCGATTACTTTATTACGATGTGAAGTAAAGAATAACCCCGAAAGTAAAGTTTTGCTTGATGAGGTTAATGAAATTTTTGTTGCTGCTGGGATGGGTGAAGAGGGTGCCAAGTTGGTAGAGGTGTCACGTCAAGAAGCGATGGAAATGATGAATCGCGGCGTGTTGTTAGTGAGTAAGAAGCAATATAAAGAAGCTATTGATGCTATGCGAAGCGCTCATAAAGCTATGCCGACTAATGTTCGTGTGTTGCTTAATTTGGCTTATGTGCTTATTGCATATCTTCAAAAGAATACATCGGAACCTGAGCTTGTCAAGGAAGCGCGTGATAGTTTATTAGCCGCTAATACACGGTCGCCTGGAGAATCACGTTTTGTCCGTTTGATGGGTGCGTTGAATAAATTATCGCCGCCAGTATGATTTAAAATTTGGACTGGCAGTTAGGCTCATTTCTTTTCTTTAGATTCTTCCTTATTCTGGAAACTCTCAATAATTAATAAGGCGGCACCGACAACGATGGCAGCATCCGCAACATTAAACGCTGGCCAGTGATAGTTGCCAACGTAAAAATCAAGAAAATCAACCACGTGTCCCAGTGTGATGCGGTCCCATAAGTTTCCTAATGCGCCGCCAAGTATCATGCTTAGTGAGATGCAAAGTAGTTTTTGATCTTTATTTTTGTGTAATAAATACACAATAAATATTGATGCCCCGGCCGCAATGCTACTTAAAAACCATCGTTGCCAGCCGGATTCTTCACTAAGGAAGCTAAAAGCGGCGCCCGCATTGTAGGTCAACACTAAGTTGAAAAAACTGGTGATGGGAATTTGCTGGCCAAAAAATAGCGAGGACTCAACCCAACGTTTAGTGAGTAAATCGATCGCTAAAATGACGAGTGCGATGGCGAGGCTGGTATGAAGCTTCATATTGATTAGGACTCCAGTGAAGGTATTTGATTAAGCAAAATGTCGTACTTCACCGATTCCAAATAAATTAGAAACACATCGGTTGCATAACGTTGGGTGGTCAGTATGGCTGCCGACATCTTGACGGTAATGCCAACAACGATCACATTTTTCATGGGTGGATGCAACGACAGAAATGCTTTCATCTTGAGTGCTATCTACTGATGTCAATTGCGCTTCAGAAGTAATGACGACAAATCGTAAATCATCACCTAACGAGTTCAGTAACGTAAAGTCTTCGCCGCTGGTACGAATCTCAACTGTGGCCGCTAATGATGAACCAATTTCTCCGGTAGTACGTGAGTCTTCTAGTCTTTTTTGTACCCGAGAACGCAGTTCACGTATACGCGCCCATCGTGCTATCAATGCGTTTGCATCAGGCTGCGGTGGAAATTCATGCCAAGTATGCAGTAATACGCTGTCTTCTGAATTGCCGGCGAGTTGTTCCCATACTTCTTCGGCTGTGAAGCTCAGGATAGGTGCGAATAAGCGTACCAGTGTGTGTATGACATGATACAGCATACTTTGAGCTGAGCGGCGTGGCAGGCCTTCTGCCGCCGCGGTGTAAAGTCTGTCCTTAAGGATATCTAGGTAAAACCCACCAAGGTCTTCAGAACAATAATTATGAAGTTTGTGTACGGCTTGGTGAAATTCATAACGATCATAATGTTGAATGAGGTTTTCTTGTAGTGCTTTAGTGTGTGCCAGCATATAGCGATCAATTTCTAGCCAGTTATCTAATGGAACCGCATCTTTGTCAACGTTAAAATCGGCAATATTGGCGAGTAAAAAGCGTAATGTGTTGCGAATGCGACGGTAACTCTCGACAACACGCTTGAGAATCTCGTCAGAAATAAATAATTCACCGGAATAATCAGTCGATGCAACCCATAAACGCAGAATATCAGCACCGGAGGTGTCCATGATCTTTTGCGGGGCTATCACATTGCCTTTTGATTTGCTCATTTTGTGGCCCTTGCCATCAACCACAAAACCATGTGTCAATAATGCCTTGTAGGGCGCTTGACCATCAATAGCGCAACCGGTTAATAGTGAAGACTGGAACCAGCCGCGATGTTGATCTGAACCTTCAAGATACAGATTAGCAGGGTGATTAAGTTGTGGATCAGCTTTGAGCACTGTGTCATGTGTGGTGCCTGAATCAAACCATACGTCTAGCGTGTCAGTCAGCTTCTTGTAATTTTTTGCGTCATCGTTGAGTAGTTCTGCTTCATCTAATGCAAACCAGGCTTCGATACCTTGTTGTTCGACTTTTTGCGCAACCTTCTCTAGTAATTCAACTGTGTTCGGGTGTAATTCTTCCGTTTCTTTATGCACAAAAAATGGGATCGGAACGCCCCAGTTGCGTTGACGTGAAACACACCAATCAGGACGATTCTTGATCATGGCTTCTAGTCTTGCTTTTCCCCATGATGGGTAGAATGCCGTGGTTTCAACGGATTCGTTGGCCAGCTCGCGTAATGTCATGCCTTGTTGGGCGGTACCGGTGGTGTTTTTTTGGGTCATGCCGATAAACCATTGCGGTGTGGCGCGAAAAATAATGGGGGTTTTGTGTCGCCAGCAATGGGGGTAGCTATGTTCAATCATTTTCAAACACATTAAATGTTCGCTGGTACGCATGGTGTCAATGATTAGATCATTGACTTTCCAGACGAATTGACCCCCGACCAGTGGAGTGTTGACCTGAAATTTACCATCTCCGTTGACTGGACTTTCATTCGGTAGATCGTATTTTTGCCCGACAAAATAATCGTCCAACCCATGAGCAGGTGCCGTGTGCACTAAGCCAGTACCGGCTTCAAGGGTGACGTGCTTACCACAAATAATAATGACTTTGCGTTCTTCAAACGGGTGGTGTAGCAAAACACCCTCTAGTGCGTCACCTTTACATGTGGCCAGTGTTTCTCCTGTTAACTCAAACCGTTCAAGACAAGCTTGCTTGAGTTCGCTTGCTAAGATTAGTAACCCTCTATGCGTTTGTACTAATGAGTACCCAAAGTCAGGATGAACGCTGACCGCCTGATTCGCGGGTAGTGTCCAAGGTGTTGTTGTCCAGATGACCGCGTAGGTCTTGCTACCGTTTGGCGGAGTGACACCGAATGCTTGAGCAAGCTGATCCGCTGCACTTGCAGAATTGACTTCAAAGCCGACATCAATTGCTGGTGAAGTTTTATCTTCGTATTCCACCTCAGCCTCAGCAAGTGCTGAGCGGCAATCAATACACCAGTTAACGGGTTTTTGACCTTTATAGAGATAACCTGCCTGATGAACTTTACCGAGTGCCCGGATAATGCCTGCTTCGGTTTTAAAGTTCATGGTGAGGTAGGAGTTATCCCAGTCGGCGAGTACGCCCAGCCGTATGAAATCAACTTTTTGCCGTTCGACTTGTACCTCTGCAAACGTACGGCAGAGTTCACGTAGTTTGTCTGCGGGTAGGTTTTTACCATGCTTCTTTTCGATTTGGTGCTCAATCGGTAAGCCATGGCAATCCCAGCCGGGGATATAAGGGGCATCAAATCCGGACAATGTTTTGCTCTTGATGATAATATCTTTAAGAATTTTGTTGATGGCATGACCAATATGAATATCGCCATTAGCATAAGGTGGGCCATCATGTAATATAAACTTTGGGCGTCCTTTACAAGTCGTGCGGATTTTTTGGTATAGGTTTCTCTCTTTCCAGGATTCCAGCATAATTGGTTCGCGTTTTGAGAGATTGCCACGCATTGGAAAAGGGGTGTCAGGCAGATTAAGCGTTTTCTTATAATTGGTCATGAAATATCTTTAATTATTTGTATTTAATGTTGGAAAATAATTTTTTGCATTTTCCACATCTCTTGCGATTTGTTTAGTGAGCGTTTCTAAATCAGAATATGTTTCTTCATCACGAAGCTTGTGAAGAAAATCGACGCGTAAATGACGACCATAAATTTCCTGATTAAAGTCAAATAAGTGTACTTCTAGTACGTACTTGCCATTTTTGTGAACGGTGGGACGAACGCCCAGGCTGGCAACACCCTGAATGATTTTTGCTGGCGATGATGCGACAGCACCATGTACAGATACAACAAAAATTCCAGAAACAGGCGGTTTGTTGTGTTTTAACTGAACATTGGCTGTTGGAAATCCTAGTTTCTTTCCGAGCTTATCACCATTTATTACGCGACCACTAATGCTATAAGGTCGCCCGAGTAATTGTTTGGCATGATTCAGATTCCCTGATGTTAGTGCTTCACGGATTCCGGTACTTGAGACGCGTTGTTCGCCAATAGTAAAGCTTGGCATTTCATTAACTTCAAAGTTATGTTTTTCTGCATAAGTCTTTAGCATGACTAGATCACCAGCACGCCGTGCACCAAAACGGAAGTCGTCCCCCACCAAAATCCAACGCACCGAAAACCCGTTAACGAGAATGCGTGTAATAAAAGCTTCCGGGCTGATTTTTGCGAAATCATGGTCGAAGCGGTATACTATAACCCCGTCTATACCTGATTTATCTAGTAATTCAAGTTTTTCTCTTAAACTAGTTAATCGCGTGGGAGCCTGGTCTGGCATAAAAAGTTCTCTTGGGTGTGGCTCAAAAGTCATTACACAAGCGGGTAGTCCGAGTTTACTGGCAGCGTTATTTAGACGGGTGAGCATGGCTTGGTGGCCAAGATGTACGCCGTCAAAATTACCAATCGTTAGAGCAATAGGTGTTTCAGCGTGATCGGGAATACGTCGCCAAACGTGCATTTGTAAGGTTGTCCTTAAATTCAGAATTGTAGCTTGTTTCAGATGAGCAGGTCTAGATCAACAATTAGTTGTTTGCTGTCTTGGGTTCGGATGATCATGCAGTAAGTAATCGCAATATACAATAATTTTAAGATATTTGGTGGAATGGCGAGGTGATAGCTCGTTATTGAAGTAAATTGTTACATAAGAGTAGTTCATTTTTTAAAATTTTGAAAAAGAGTGACTAATTTTAGGCCTGTTCTGATTTTTTAGTAACGAATTTAATCTTTGAGTGTTCTTTCCATTGTCTTATGCTGTCGTCTGAGCGGTAGTTAAACTACATTAACAGCAACGGAGGTTTTTATGGTAGAAACACTGAATAATGAAAAACAAGGTTATGGGTCTGATCCGGTGGCGGTTCGTGACACAGACCAGTATCGAGCAGAATATGTTCATTCTTTTGTGCAGAAGTGGGATGCACTTATTGATTGGGATGCACGAATTCAATCTGAAGGTTCGTTCTTCATCGATAAGCTCCGCGAAAGGGGCGCACGGCAAATACTTGATGTCGCAACCGGTACGGGGTTTCATTCGGTACGATTATTAGAGGCGGGATTTGAAGTAGTAAGCGCCGATGGGAGTGCGGAAATGCTTGCCCGAGCTTTTGCAAATGCACGGTCTCGTGGCCACTTGTTACGCACAGTGCAAGCTGATTGGCGTTGGTTGAATCGAGATGTACACCAAAAGTTTGATGCGATTATCTGTCTGGGTAATTCGTTCACTCATTTATTTAATGTAAATGATAGGCGCAAGGCGTTGGCTGAGTTCTATGCAGCATTGCGTCATGATGGCGTATTGATACTGGATCAACGCAATTACGATGAGCTACTCGATCATGGGTATTCGAGCAAGCATACTTATTATTATTGTGGCGATAACGTTATTGTTAAACCAGTGCATGTTGATGAAGGATTGGCGCGATTCGAATATAAATTTCCAGATGAATCAGTCTTTCATTTAAATATGTTTCCCCTTAGAAAGACCTACACAACACGTTTGATGCAAGAAGTTGGGTTTCAAAATATTGAAACATTTGGTGATTTTAAAGAAACTTACCGAGAAGCCGAACCAGACTTTTTTGTGCATATTGCCGAGAAAAAATATATGCAATCTGAGGAAAATTCTTAAATATGGCTTCTGATCAATCTGCAGCAATAGAAAAAACAGCGCGTGAATACTATAACAGTGAAGATGCCGATCATTTTTATAGCCGAATATGGGGCGGGGAAGATATTCACATCGGACTTTATACTGCAACGAATGAAGCCATTAGTGAAGCAAGTCATCGTACCGTTGCCACAATAGCTGAACGTTTACCTAAATTAGATGCTAGCTGTCGTGTCCTTGATATAGGTTCAGGTTATTGTGGTGCAGCACGTTATTTGGCTAAAACTTACTGTACTCATATCAGTGCGCTTAACTTAAGCGAAGTTGAAAATGAAAAGGCACGTGCGCTAAATGAAGCTGCTGGGTTGTCATCATTGATAGAAGTTGTCGATGGTAGCTTTGAAAAAATTCCTTTTGATGACGCCACCGTTACCGGCGGTTTTGATATCCTGTGGTCACAAGATGCCATCCTTCATAGTGGTAATCGTAAGCAAGTGATGGCTGAGGCTTTTCGGGTGTTAAAGTCTGGCGGTTATTTTGTTTTTACAGATCCAATGCAGGCAGATAACTGTCCTGATGGTGTGCTTCAGCCGATACTTGATCGAATTCATTTGGATTCATTAGGTTCACCTAGGTATTATCGCGAAACAGCGCAAGCGCTTGGGTTTAAAGTATTAGATTTTGATGATCAAACACATCAATTGACTAATCATTATCAACGTGTACTTGAAGAAACAGAAATGCATGCGGAAGAACTCAAGAAAAAAGTAAATGTTGACTATATAGAGCGTATGAAAACGGGTCTAAAGCATTGGATAGCGGGCGGTAAAGCAGGTCATCTGGCGTGGGGAATTTTTCTGCTCCAAAAACCATAGTCGCCATTTAACCGATAGGCTGTTTTGTAAGAGAAAGGTGCGAAAGTAGTTGTGACGTTATCGATTTATCAATGCGATTTATTGAGTCGAGGGATGTATGCCCGCTAAAAAAGGTGAAAGAAAGCATCAAATTTTGCAGGCGTTAGCAAAAATGCTGGGTAATCCACATCGAGTTAAGATAACGACAGCGTCTTTGGCTGAAAATATCAATGTTACGGAGTCAGCACTTTATCGACATTTTGCAAGTAAAGCACAGATCTATGAGGGACTTATTGATTTTATTGAACAAACGTTATTCACGCTCATTAATAAGCTGATTGCTGAGGAAAGAGGTGGTATCAAGCAAGCGGAAGGCATCTTGCTACTATCAATAAGTTTTGCGCATAAAAACCCCGGTATGACACGTATTCTCATCGGCGATGCCTTGGTGAATGAAAATGAACGCCTACAATTACGCATTAATCAATTGCATGACCGCCTTGAAGTCAGCTTGAAGCAAGCGCTACGTTTTGCAGTTACTGAAAGAGCAATTAGTAATCAATTGGATGTGACGGCTTACGCCAACCTTCTTATGTGCTATATCACGGGGTGCTGGCATCAGTTTGTGAAAAGTGGGTTTAGACGAGACCCGCTTGAGTATTGGAGGACACAGCGGCAGGTGTTATTGCCAGGGTATTCATTTGACATGACGGATCGTAGTTATTAGCGGTTTTTTAAGCGTTGCTTGTTGTTAATGAAGATATATTGCCGCATACGTCACAAGCTGGATCTTTGTGGAGTTTAATAGAACGCCATTGCATGGTCAAACCATCAAGTAGTTGCACGCGGCCATTTAATGTTTCCCCAATCCCTAATAAAATTTTAAGTGTTTCTGCTGCTTGAGTGGAGCCAATAATTCCAACCAGGGGCGAGAACACACCCATTGTGGCACAGTGCATATCTTTATCGTTTCCATTTATTGGAAAAAGGCAGTGGTAACAGGGACTTTTTTCATCGCGTAGGTCAAAGACAGTTACCTGTCCTTCAAAACGCACAGCGGCACCCGATATCAGTGGTTTCTTAAGGATTGTGCAAGCTTTATTGACAAGATGGCGGGTGGTGAAGTTGTCGCTTGCATCTATCACAACATCTGCCTCGGTGACCAGTTGATATAACGTATCGTCGTCTATGTACTTATTGAGTGTAACAACATTTACGTCAGGGTTAATTTCAGCGAGTGTTTTCTTCGCGGAGTGAACTTTTGGTGTGCCGATGGCATCCGTTTTGTGAATGATTTGTCGTTGTAAATTGGTTAAGTCAACTACGTCATGATCACAGATAATAAGTTTGCCAATACCACTGGCAGTGAGGTACATTGCGACGGGGGATCCAAGCCCTCCTGCACCTATAATTAGTGCACAAGAATGGATGAGTTTTTCTTGGCCTTGGATATCAAATTTAGGCAGAAGGATGTGGCGGCTGTATCGTAGTAGCTGATTGTCATCCACAATCCTTTTGCCCCGGTAATGAATAAAACAGTCTGACTTAAGATTTAATTGTCAGCTTTGTCTTTATTCATTTCTGGCCATGGCGTATCACCTTTTAAATACTCCATCGCTTTAGCGAGTAGAAGGTCATCACTAGAGCCAAATTCTATTGGTGCTGCGTGAGTTTCTTCTACTTCCTCGTCGTCACTGCTCTTTGACTCAGATTCTGGTTTTATTTTTTTGCTAGATTTTTTGTCTGTTTTCTCAGTTTTGCTACCATTTGATAGGTGGCGACTCAAATCTGCTTCGCGTAGGCGGCGCAAGTCATTGTCATCAGACTCATCAATAATGTCTGGAGTGATTCCTTTTGCTTGGATTGATACGCCATTAGGTGTGTAATACAGCGCAGTGGTCAGTTTGATGGCAGTCTCGCCACTTAATGGCAGGATAGTTTGTACTGACCCTTTGCCAAATGTTTGAGAGCCCATAACAACTGAACGATCGTGATCTTGTAATGCTCCTGCAACAATTTCTGAGGCGGAAGCTGAGCCACCATTAACCAGGGTAATCATGGGCACGGTTTTAATTCCGGTTGGTAGTCCTTCCATGTAATCGTTTCGCGTACCACGTAGGTAAAATCGAGGGTTCGCATGTAGATTCATCTTTGCTTCATCTGTGCGACCTTCGGTATAAACCACCAATACATCTTTAGGTAAGAATGCAGCGGATACGGCGACTGCGCCATTAAGTAAGCCGCCCGGGTCATTACGTAAATCTAGAACCAGTCCCTCCATTGGAATCTCAGTTTCTGCAAATAATTCCTTGATAGTTTCTGCAAGGTTCTCTCCGGTGTTTTCTTGAAATTGTGAGATGCGGATGTAACCGTAACCGGGTTCAACAAGCTTTGATCTGACGCTCTTGATTTTGATGATATCTCGAATCAATGTGAAGAGCAGTGGTTCGGTCTCGCCTTCACGGATGACTGTAATGGTTAGTGGTGTTTTTGGCTTGCCGCGCATTAATTTGATAGCCTCGGCCAAAGTCATACCTTTGACGGCTGTGCTATCTAATTTAACGATAAGGTCACCCGTTTGAATACCTGCGCGAAATGCAGGTGTATCTTCGATGGGGGAAATAACTTTGACGAGGCCGTCTTCCATAGTGACTTGGATGCCTAAGCCGCCAAATTCACCCTGAGTGCCAATCTGTAGTTCTTTGTAATCATCCTTATCCAGGTAAGCAGAATGAGGATCAAGACCAACCAACATACCATTAATGGCCTCTGTGATTAGTTTTTTATCTTCGACATGCTCAACATAGTCGCTTTTAATGCGACCAAATACCTGAGTAAATGCACGTAATTCTTCTATTGGCAACGGGTGCAAAACTTCTTTATTGGCGATTGCTGAGAAATTCAGGCTTAGCATTACGCCAATGATTGCACCGAAAAGAATTAAGCCAGTTTTTTTGAGCATGTTATGCATTATGCAATTCCTGTATATATCAATATGTTTAATAATAAATTTACACTGATGGCAATTCAGATTGTCACTGATTAACGGCAAATAAGATCGCTAAGCGTAGTAGTTTACAGCAGTAATTTGAAATTTTGGTATCGTTGTGCCATAAACCTTTGGTGTCCTGAGTAATTACATAGAGCTACTCTATTTTTGTCCAAATTAAAGGATCAAAGGGCTTACCTTGGTGGCGTAATTCAAAGTATAAACCGGAATCTGAATTTCCACCGCTATTTCCGACAGTTGCAATGGTGTCGCCGCCGCGAATAATGTCGCCTACTCGCTTATATAACGTTTCATTGTTACCATAAAGGCTCATGTAACTGTTGCCATGGTCAATGATGGTTAAATTGCCAAAGCCTCTTAGCCAGTCTGAAAAAACAATTTGTCCGCCAGCGATAGCTTTTACATCACTACCATTTTCTGAACGAATGAATAGTCCTTTCCATGTGATGTTGTTACCCGAACGTTGACTACCAAAACGGTTAACAAGTTCCCCGCGTGCAGGTAAATTTAGATGGCCTTTAAGTGATGCAAACGGTTGCCCATCTTTAGAAGCGTCGGGTAGGCGAAGATTATATATAAGCGGAGTGTTTTTGTCGGCGACAAGTTTGTTAATTTTCTTGGTCAAAGTGGCGAGTCGCTCTTCGTCACGTTTTAATTTTTCTATTTCATTGCGTTGCACTGCAATTTGGATGGAGATTTGTGAGAGCAGATCCCTGCGCTTTGTTTTTTCTTGTTCAAGCCAACTTTGTTGTTTGGTTTGTTCGGCTTGGTTTACTATGATTTCTTGACGTTTCTTTTGGCTGGCCTGGGTGAGGATCTCAAGCTCGTAAAGATGAGTGCGTAGATCATCGATACTTTCTGATCGTGCACGGGTAAGTTGCGTGAAATAGTATAAATCTCGGGCAATTTGGTTGGGATCTTGTTGATTGAGGAATGGTTGTAAGTAATCTTTAGAACCATTTAAATATTGTTGATGTAGCAAGTTGCCTAACTGTTGTCGTGTTTCCTCAATATTGATTTTAATTTGCTTGGATCGTGCTTTTAATTGATTCAAGCTAGTGTTTGCCTCTTGTTTTTTATGTATTAAATTAGCTAGTCTGCGATTAGTGCGGCTGATCGAGCTTTCTGATTCTCTTAGTGTGTCAGCAGCTTCCGTTTTTGCTGCTTCTTTACTGGCCAAGTTGTCTTGAAGTGCTTGAATATGATTACGTAATTGATTAAGTTTGGCTTTGTCACTGTTTCTTTGTGCGGCATAAATTGGGTGTGGCAGCATTGATGCTGCCATTATAAAGAGTAGCATCAATGCAAGGCAACTTACGTGACGATATGTGGTAGATTCCATTGCGCGATTAATCAAGAGAAAATTTTATTCATCGGTGATGATAAATGTCTCAAATGAAGTATTATATTTTTGCTTTGCCCTGATTTGCTACCGCTTGTGATGCCTGCTCAATTGCTGCTTGGTCGCCAAGATAATAATTTCGTATGGGTTTTAAGTCATCGTCAAGTTCGTAGACTAATGGGACACCTGTTGGAATATTGACATTCAAAATGTCTTTGTCAGAAACGTTATCCAGGTATTTGACTAGCGCGCGTAATGAATTGCCGTGCGCGGCAATAATAACGCGTTGTCCTGATTGAATTTGGGGTGCAATGGATTTGTTCCAGTAGGGAAGGAATCTATCAACCGTGTCTTTCAGGCATTCGGTTAATGGAATATTTTCACGATTAAGATTTTGATAACGTAAATCAAAACCAGGGTAACGGTCGTCGTCACGGGTAAGGGCGGGCGGTCTAATATCATAGCTGCGTCGCCAGATGAGCACCTGTTCTTCGCTAAATTTAATGGCTGTTTCAGTTTTATTTAAGCCTTGTAGTGAGCCATAGTGACGTTCATTTAGTCGCCACGTTAAATTGACAGGAACCCACATCTGATCCATCTCATCTAGCGTGATCCATAAGGTACGTATGGCGCGTTTTAGTACGGAAGTATGCGCGATATCGAAAATGAAGTCATTTTCTTTTAATAGCCGACCTGCTGTTTTGGCTTCTTCTAAACCTTTGGTTGTTAGATCGACGTCTGTCCATCCAGTGAATCTATTTTCTTTGTTCCAGGTGCTTTCTCCATGTCGTAGGAGAACAATTTTTTTCATGTTTGCCTTTATAAAAAGGATTATTTTTTTAATAATAAGTGGTTTGATTTATAATACTAATATTTTATTATATTTTGATGAAAGTCGCAGTATCTAGCAAATTATTGGTAATATGATGTGGTAAAAAAAACACATATTTCATTATACGACGTGACCTAAATGTTTTTTGGTCGCTGTGATTACGTACTCTCTATACCTTTTGTTAAAATAAATGAGTCATAATCTGCATTATATTGCAAGCCAAGCGTGTCTATTTGCGTCTACAGTGTTATTATTCCCGCAGCTTGGTCGGAAAGAACGGGAGATCCCGCAAATGTTTCGATCTGTGATTAAATCAATCGAACGAAGTGAATAAAAACGTATGGAACCCTCAATTTTACAGGAAAATTTTCTTTTAAGGCCAGAGAATTTATTATTTATTGTAGCTGCTACTATTAGTGCGTTGATGTTAGTGTGGCCAATGATATCGCGCTCAGGCGTTAAGGAAATTGACACCATGGTGGCGATACAGCTCATTAACTATAAAGAAGCTTTAGTAGTGGATGTCCGTGATGACAGCGAATATTCTAAAGGCCATTTGCCCAACTCTACACATATTCCTACCGAAAAAATGGAAACGCATTGGCACGAACTGGAGAAATTTAAAGAACGACCTATTTTGGTCATTTATCAAAGTGGTGTTCGATCTGGGCATGCAGCCAAGGTGTTATATAAGAATGGATTTATGCAGGTGTACACCCTCAATGGCGGCATTGATACTTGGCGTCGTGCAAATTTGCCGATTGTTAAGCGATAAGGATAAAGCATGTCTAAAGTGATTATGTATACCACAGGTTTTTGTCCTTATTGTTTGAGGGCGGAAAGTTTGTTGACTTCAAAAGGTGTTGCAGAAATTGAAAAGATTCGCATTGATTTGGAGCCAGAACAGCGTGAAAAAATGATGAAAAAAACTGGTCGTCGTACAGTCCCTCAAATATATATTGGGGAAACGCATGTTGGTGGTTATGATGACTTGGCGCTGCTTGATCGTAAAGGTGAGTTAATTACGTTATTAGCAAGCTAGTTTTATCGTTACTACATTCAAAATTTAATTATTTAAATAAAGTGAACTAAATCATATGGCTGAACAGGAGCAACCCGTTTTTTCTATCGAAAAAATTCATGTTAAGGATTTGTCATTAGAAATACCTCATGCGCCACGTATTTTTCTTGAGCGCGAGCAACCTGAAGTTAATTTGCAGTTGAGTAATAAGCATTCTGTGATAGATGAGGGTATGTATGAAGTTTTGTTGACATCAACGATTACGGCTAAGGCAAAAGAAAAAGTTATGTTCCTGGTGGAAGTTCAACAAGCAGGTATTTTTCAAGTTCGTAATATACCTGAGGCTGAGATTGAGCCTGTATTAGGCATTACATGCCCTAATATTTTGTTTCCTTATTTACGCGAAACCGTATCAGACGTCGTGACGCGCGCAGGCTTTCCTTCTATTATCCTAAATCCTGTGAATTTTGAAGCAATCTATCATCAGAACAAACAGAAAGCTAAGGGAAACTCTGCTGAAAAGACTAATTAACATATAAAAACCGACAGGAAAATGAGAGATATGATGTTTCTGAGTGTTGTTGGTAAGCGGCACTTAATGATAATTTTACTGTTGATTGTTTCGTCCATGTATTATGGACGAGCAACGGCAGAAATAGAATTTCTCTCAATATCAGATGACGCAGTTATACTATATGACGCGCCATCGCTTAAAGCTGAGAAGTTATATGTGGTCAGTCGCCATTTACCGGTTGAAGCTGTTGTCAATACAGCGTCTTGGGTGAAAATTCTTGACCATAGTGGCGGTATGGCATGGGTGGAAAAGAAAGCTCTAAGTAGTCAGCGCTATGTCATCGTGACAGCGCCGATGGCGGATGTCTATCAAGACGCCGATAAAAACTCTACACGCGTGTTCCAAGCTCAGGAGCAAGTTGTTTTAGAATGGATTGAGACAACGGATACCGGTTGGGTGAAAGTACGTCATCGCGATGGCCAAACGGGGTATATAAGCGTTACCCAGGTCTGGGGCTCATGAAAATTGCAGTGTTGGGTGCAGGCGCTTGGGGCACTGCACTAGCTATTAACCTGTGTTCATGCCACCAAGTTACCTTGTGGACGAAATTTACCGACCATCTTGCCGAGCTGACTTCTCTACGTGAAAATAAAAGATTCCTCCCTAATTTTTTATTACCAGAGTCGCTGCATTTAACTACGGACCTAGATTCAGCACTGAATGGCGTCGATCTGGCGCTAATCGTTGTGCCTGTTGCAGCTTTACGTGAAACTATGCGTAGTATTGTGGCAACTGGGAGGCCTGTGCCTGTTGTTTGGGGCTGTAAAGGGTTTGAATCGAAAGTCGCCAAATTACCGCATCAAATAGTCGGGGAAGAATACACATGTGTTGCGCCATATGGCGTATTATCTGGCCCTAGCTTTGCGCAGGAAGTTGCCCAGGGTCTGCCAACAGCATTGACGTTAGCATCCAATGATGAAGTATTCGCCCAGTCTGTTTCAGCAAAATTACACAGCAGTTTATTGCGTATATATTCCAGTACCGATGTGGTGGGTGTTGAAATCGGTGGGGCGGTTAAGAATGTGATTACCATTGCCGCGGGTATCTCGGACGGTATGGGATTTGGTCATAATGCACGTGCAGCCTTGATTACCCGTGGGTTATTGGAAATGACACGATTAGGAGTAAAACTGGGTGGTAGCAAGGAAACCTTCATGGGCTTATCTGGCGTGGGTGATCTCATTCTGACTTGTACCGGTGATTTATCACGTAACCGACGTGTGGGCTTAATGTTGGCAGAAGGTCAGTCATTAACAGAGATTCTAGAAAAACTGGGACATGTGGCGGAAGGCGTTCATGCCGCCGAGGAAGTTCAGCGCTTAAGTCAAACCTTAGATATCGAAATGCCGATCATACAAGCAGTCTGTTGCATACTGAATGAAGAGATTTCCGCGAGAGAAGCTGTTGAACAATTACTTGCTCGTGAACCCACATCAGAAAATTTCTAACGCGAATTACATTTTTTTAAGGAAACAAGTTTTTAGAACAATAGTTGATTTCCCCTTGCCGCACTCGACTTCTTCATCTTTAGACGTCAATCGAATACCTTTATAAACCGTGCCTCTTTTTAAAGTGGATGATGTACCTTTTATCTTCAAATCTTTAATCACCTGAACTGAATCACCATCATTAAGTTCTGTTCCGTTACTGTCTTTTACGCTCATAATTGTCTTTGTTGTGATTTTTAATTCCCAATTTTACTTGAGATAGGTGGGGAAGGTGTTTATTTTTTAATGCCTCAATCACCAGTTGGCGAATACCGTAGGCTTTTCCTTGATTCATAATTATAAAGTCGGAGCTTTCCGAATTTTGATAATCCAACCCTCGCTCTTTACCAGAGGCCAAAAAATCATTGATGGCAATGGTGTAAATTTGATTGTTATTAATTGGTACGTTATCGTCAAGGTAGGACCAGTAACATTCTGGCGGCAATGAGTCTGCTCAGGTTTGTTTGATTGCGGCATTTTCCGCAAGGCTATTGTTGATCGGTACAAAGGTGGATTTGACCTCAGTTTTTCTTGTTGCAGGGGCAAAATGCAAGTCAACTACATACACCAAGCGTACATTTGCATCACCCTTGAGCAAGAGCGAAAAATTACCGCGCCTGCGTTGATAATTAACATGCTTATGTCCACCAAGCAATAATTTAACCTGTAGGCCATCTTTTAGAAGCGCGTTACATCATCATAAGGTTCACCGTTGGCAGGGATTACATTGCTAGAAACCCAAGTAAATTTTGCCTCACTCATGCGTTGATTGAACTGCGTTTTATTAATGTCAAACTCATGATTGCCAAAGGTCGCATAATTTAGTCCAAAGTGATTCAGCACATGAACCATTTGACGCCTGACTAATCGATTATTTTCATATTCTGCCGTGCCAATTGCAGAAGGACTGAACAGATCGTCGTTCAGTGTGGCGAATCGTATTTGGGTTACGTACTAGCAGTTCATTATGCAGCGTTGCGACTCGTGCAATTCCACCTTCTTTCCCGCCGCCCATTAGGTGATTTCGTAAAGGTCATTGAAATGGGTAATAGTGACATGAATTCTCTCGTCATCAGTACTTTGTAATGGCAATGACGTACAAGCAATTATCGTAAGAGATAGAGTGGTCGATAACAATATAACCGTCAGTTTTTTTATCGTTTTCATTGTTTTGATTGACTTAAGATTGGTTAAGATAATGTTCTTCTCCACATGTAACCTAATGGTTGGAATGGTGGGTAGCCTACCTAGTCGAATGTTGATTGACGTCTGTTCAATAGCAGAAGATAAGCTGCATTCTATGCAGACTCTAGCATGATGTTATTTAGAGAAGAGAGGTACAGCGAGGATGAATGAAGTGCCATTCACCCTAAGGTGGCAAGGAAATTTAATTAAGCGTTGGTTGTTGGCTAACAATAAAAATGGCCTTGCATTGTAAATATCATGGTAATTCCTTATAACCAAATAAAGGGGGCATAATGCTTAAAAAAATACTTTGTATTTTTTGCATACTGTTTGTCATTCATGGCAAAAGTTGGGCAGTAGATGTTTTATATTATTC
The DNA here is from genome assembly GCA_021774265.1 of Nitrosomonas sp. Lineage (GTDB taxonomy): Bacteria > Pseudomonadota > Gammaproteobacteria > Burkholderiales > Nitrosomonadaceae > Nitrosomonas. The sequence goes on along the minus strand of JAJFJG010000032.1, from coordinate 11,525 downwards.
AACGACAGATGGTACTGTAAGAGGTGCGGATATAGTGACGGGTAATGAAGTAGCTTCTATTCCTGCCAGCGCATTTAAAGGTGCGATTGTTGGTGCCTCGAGAGAAATGGCGGTTGACCCCATAAAACGCTTGCTTTGGTACGCTGCAACGGATGATGTCATTTACTCAGTTCATCTTGACACCTTAATTGACGGCCCTTCAATTGCCAGCAGTAGAATCTCAGGCGCCGCGGTTGGTGGTGATCGGCATTTGTTTATCGACTATTCTCGGCGACACTTATTAGTCACTACAACCAGTGGCGACATACAAAGATTTGACCTAGAAACACAGGCGGATCTTGACCCAATCCCCGTAACATTTTTTACCGATGGCAATGTCGGTATTTTTCGTCATCTGGCCAGTGATGTTCGTACGGGCAATATTTGGTATGCGGCAACAGACGGGTCTTTCCGCGAATTTAATCCAGACAGTCTGACATTAACCGGACGCGAAATTTCATTTGGTGAGCAATTTGGCGCGGACCCAGGTGCTTTTCGCCATTTTGTTATTGATCCCAACCGAGACTTGTTTCTTTATGCTGTGACAGATGGCAGCTTAGCAACCGTGCCGTTATCAACACTAACGAGAGGTGAAGTATTACACCAGCCAAATTTTTTTGCAGGTGCAGATAACGGCGCAGGACGCATCATCAGCTTTGATACGATCGGTTTATCAGGCGGCAATTCAGGTAATGCCAGCTTTGCATCAAATTATTTAACCTTACCTTTTGTTTCGCTAGGAAATAATGACGTGGTTTCAGCAACTCTGCGGTTTAACGCCGAGCAAAATATTTTTATCGTTGAACATAATGAAACAACGAATCAAACCGGAACCAATGCAACCACGTTTGACTCAGGGGCAGGCAAGCTGACAATACCCGCCGTCGACTTCCAGGGCGCCACCTATCGTGCCACCTTAAACCAAATTCCAGGCACACTAAGCTTCAGGCTGGAAACAGCAGTAATTCAATAAAATCTTTCTTGCTTGATACGATAACAGCCAGTACTAATTCGCTGGTTGTTATCGCTTGTATGACCCCACTTTTGAATGTCGGACAATAGAGGGATAAACGGTATTATTCTGGCTATCGGCAATAACAGGGTGGTTATGCCAGATCGTTCATCTCCGCCAATTTTCAGCAGTTACCTTACGTCATTCATTCCGGTAATGAAATCGTAGTGATCTTCAAGAGTTTTCCGTTGTTTTCATCGGTTAATAAATACAATGCGCCGTCTGGTCCTTGTTTGATGTCGCGGAAGCGCAGGGTGTTTTGTAACAATTGTTCTTCTCCCATAACTTTATCGCCATTGATGGCTAGTCTTGCCACATGCCTGCCGGCTAGTGCGCCGACAAACACGCTGTTGCGCCATACGGGGAATTGGTTGCCGGTGTAGAAGGTCATGCCAGAGGGGGCGATGGAGGGTGTCCAGTAGTAAATGGGTTCTTCATAGCCTTGTTCGAGATGTTCGTCTCGAATCGGTGCCATGGAGTAATGCACGCCATAGCTGGCATTAGGCCAGCCATAATTTTTGCCCGCTTTGGGGACGTTGATTTCATCGCCACCGCGTGGGCCGTGTTCGTGAATCCATAGCTCACCCGTGTGGGGATTAATGGCCGCGCCTTGAATATGACGGTGACCATAAGACCAGATTTCAGGCTTGGCGCTGGGGTTGTTGACGTAGGGGTTGTCTTTAGGAATAGAGCCGTCGGGGCGAATGCGAATGAGTTTGCCGAGGTGATTACTTAACCGTTGTGATTCCTCTTGATGGTCGCCGCGATCGCCCAGAGTGATGAAGAGGTTGCCATCCGGTGCAAAAACGAGGCGTGAACCAAAATGATTTGCGCCGACAGTTTTGGGATGTTGACGAAAAATCACTTTGAGGTCTTTTAAGTTGTTGCCATTTAGTTTGGCTCTGGCAACGGCGGTACCGGCTTTGCTGCCTTCTGGCTCTGCATAAGAAAGGTAAATGAGGTTGTTTTTAGCAAAATCAGGATCTAGTGCCACATCTAAAAGGCCGCCTTGTTTCTGGGCGAATACTTTGGGAACACCTTTAATGGGTTCTGAGACATGACCGGCAGGGGTGATAATGCGTAACTGACCCACGCGCTCGGTGACCAGCATGTTACCGTCCGGTAAGAAAGCCATGCCCCAGGGAAATTTTAGCCCGGTGGCGATGACTTTAACTTCGTGATCAGTTTGTATGCGCTGGGCGTGCGCACTGGATGAGAAAAAATCGCCGCTACTGAAGGAGACGATGATGAATGTCATTAATAGTGAAAGTGTACGAGTCATTTGTTATTGCCTCCCGATCATGTTGCGGTATGGTATGGAATGAATGGTTGTCAATGTACCATTCTTGGTAGCTAGCCTCAATAGATGTTCACTCAAAATGGCACAATACGCAGGCGCAATCCACCGAAAAAATTCATCGGTGCACCGGGCTCGAAATAACGATCAAAGGCAGCATTGATACGGGTATTTGAATTATATTTGGCATCAAATAGATTGTTAATACCAAGGAATAGCGAGCCTTCGATCCATTGATGTTTCTTCTGCCAGCCGACGAGAAGTTGTCCCAGGTTGTAGGCATTGTTGGACGCGGTGTTGGTATCGTTGACATAAAAAGTGCCGACGCGTTGCACATGCATTTGTCCAAATACACCGGATGAGTGGGCATAGCGTAGCAGTCCCTCCCAGCGATGTGTGGGAATGCCGGGAAATGCGTTGCCTTGCAAATCATTATTGTCGACGATGAATTTCTGAAATTGAAAGTCAGAATAGGTGTAGCTGACCTCACCTCGTAAGCCTTTCCATTCCGGAGAAGCTAGGCGTGTTTCAACACCAATGCGGCGTGATTGCCCAGTGTTGCGGAAGAACGCACGTCCGGGTGAGCTTGATAGCTCAAATGGTGTAATTTCATTGCGAGAGCTGATATGAAATACGGCGGCTTCATATTGAAATCCAGCGCTGTCACCACGAAGGCCGAGTTCTTTACTCAACGAAGTCTGTGCGTTTAGGTTAGGATTAAAGCCACCAAGACCGGCTGGATTATTCAATAGCTCGGTGGTAGTCGGCGCTTCAAATACTGTCGCTACATTGGTGTAAATTTGTTGCTGTTTGTTTAAGTGGTACACCAAGCCCACAGTGCCGCTGCCTTGAGACAGTGTGCGGGAGCCGGATTGATTGCCGTCAATTTTAAAAGCATCGCTGACTTGATAATGCAGCCAATCCCAGCGGCCACCCACGACGACATCAACATTATCAATGACGCGCCATTCATTGCGAAAAAATGGCCCGACACTTTGCACACGTTCCAATTGATTGAACGTTAGCGCACCTCGGTTGCCGCTATTGTTGTCAAAACGGCGGCGGTCGTCGTTTTGTATGCCATAATCCACGCCGACCAGCAGGCGGTTGGGTCGTTTAAATAGCATGTGGTTATTTTCAAACTGAATCGCCAACCCGCCTACCCAACGATCAAACTGTACCTGACCACCATCCGTAAATGGTAGACGGTTCAGGAAATCACGATGCAAAAAATGTGTGGTGACTGTGAGTTGCTGCGTGGCGGATGGTCTCTTGCGATAGCGCAGGCCAAGCTGCTCTTGGCTGACTTCCTCGCCGGCATTAAACAATATATTTCGCGGTGCGGCTTGGCGACGGTTTGAACGCACTTGGGCGCTGGTTAGGCCGCCGGGGTCTCTCGATTCGGGCGAGTAAAATTTACGGAACAGCACCATCAAATCAGAATTAGCACTGGTTTGAAAATTGAATTTAGCTTGCGAAAAGATATTCTGCATTTGGCTGTGATCACGCCAACCTCTTTGTTGCAAATGGGAACCGAATAGGCCGTAGTCAAAATTTTTCTCACGTCCACCGGCAAAAATTTCTGACTTAAAATAACCGTATTGTCCAAACACTTGCCGTGGCGTGATGGCAAATTTTTCCTGGGGTGAGCTGCGTGTCGTTATGTTGATCATCCCGCCCGATGCATTACCAAACAATGAAGCGGAAGGTCCACGAATGATTTCCATGCGTTCAATCAGTGATGGGTCGATGGTGTCTAATTGCGTTTGACCATCGGGCAGCGTTTGTGGAATACCATCAACACGCACCTGAATGCCACGTACACCAAATGGCGAACGTGCGCCAAATCCACGAATAGAAATACGTAGATCTTGTGCAAAATTAGACGGGTTCTGGAAAAATACACCGGGTGTGCTGCGAGCAAACTCGTCGATTGTCGCGCCGGGTTGAAAGTCTTGTTGCTGATTTCGTTCGATGAAAGTGATAGCGTTAGGTATCTCGCTTAATTGCTTCTCACTGCGTGTGGCGGTGACGTTGATAGCGTCCAAAATAACGGGGGCTGTTTTTTCTGATTCTTGCGCCCATACAGTAGGGGAAGCGATCAAGATGACCAAAATCAGAATAAAAAAATATTTCACTTAAAATTAAATGATAATCGTGTGATGTGGTTAAGCCTAAAATTTGTTAAAGACTTACTTTTTCTTGCGTATGATAGCTTACTTCAAGTTCTCTAAAAGTACACGATTAACATGATTTTAGCTGGTCATGTTAAAATTGAAAAACGCTAAAATGATGGGACTGTAGGGCGCATTTACATAATAAATTGCCTTAACGAAAACACATTATCGTTATATTTTTCGGGAATCTTGGTGTACGCGAAATTGGTTGCTTGTGTGATCTATTACAAAATTAAATAGACTTAAAAACTTAACGCTTAGGAAAGGAATAATATGAAAAAGATTTTTTACATGCTTGTGATCACCTCAACATTATTGATTTTTGGTTGTGATAATGCCAAAGAAACAGCAAATCAAGCCGCCGAGGATGTGAGCGAAATGGCCTCTGATGTAATAGAAGCCACTAAAGAAGCTGCTTCTGATGCTGCGGATTTTGTTTCAGATGCTGCAGAATCAGCTGTTGATGCGATTTCTGAAGCTGTTGATGATACGCAAGAAATGGCTTCCGATGCTTCCGATGACGCTGCTTCAGATATTGTCGACGAAACTGAAGATGTTGGATCGGATGCTGTTGATGCTGTCGAAGATGGAATCAATGAAGCTGGTGATGAAATTGAAGAAGTAACTGACGACAACTATTAAGGCTACTAGTTAGATAAGATGTCTTAGACTGTTATAGATCATCATATAAGGAGTCGTTGATTAAATCAGCGACTCCTCAGAATTAATCTTCTTTAAATGTGACCTCACATTTACTTGCGCGCCGCTGATATCATGCCAGGCATCCCCTTTATCAACCCTATAACGCGATATAATTGGGCTATGTCGCTAACTTCCACTGTTAGTTTTATCGTAGCCCTCATATGACGGCTTTGGGCATTGATTGCGATCACATTGATTTTTTCGCGTGACAAAATATCGGAAATATCGCGTAGTAACCATTGCCTATCGTGCGCTTCAATCATCACATCAACCGGGTAGTGCTTATCATGCAATGAACCCCAATCCGCTGCAACCAAACGCTCAGCGCTTTCATTCGATAACTGCGACAAACTGCTGCAGTCTTGGCGATGAATCACAATGCCGCGCCCGCGTGTGGAAACAAAACCGACAATCAGGTCGGGAGGTGCAGGCTTGCAACATTTCGCCAGTACCGTGAGTAATTTGTCGACACCGACCACCAGTATACCGCTATCTGTTTGCTGGGAAACGGGTCGTGCAATGATGTTTTTGTCAGACAGTAAATCCGGCTGCGTGATGGTCGCTTCTGCTCGGCTGCTTAAGGCCGTTTCCAACTGATGGTTACTAATATCTCCTTTAGCCACTGCGATGAAAAAATCGTTCAGTTTGGCAAAATTAAATTTACCGGCAAATTTTTCAAGACCTATTGCCGTCATGCCTTGACGCTGCAAAGCCTTCTCCACGATTGTTTTGCCTTGCGCTAGCGTGGTTTCAAGCTGTTGATTGTTAAACCATTGCCTGGCTTTTGATCGGGCGCGGTGGCTTTTGAGATAACCCAAAGCAGGATTAAGCCAGTCTCGACTGGGCCCACCCTGCTTGGCCGGGATAATTTCCACTTGCTGCGCGTTTTGCAACGGGTAATAAAGCGAAACAATAGCGCCATCCACCTTTGCGCCACGGCAACGGTGTCCCAGATCAGTATGCACATGATAAGCAAAATCCACCGGTGTAGCGCCTTTGGGCAAGGCGATCACGCTGCCCTGCGGGGTCAACACATAAACTGAGTCCTCGAACAATGCGGTTTTAAAATGCCCAGCCAATTCTTCCGCATCCGATACATCATTTTTCCATTCCAGTATTTGCCGTAACCAGGTAATTTTTTCCTCATAACGGGCGTCGCGTCTTGTTCCTTCCTTGTAGCGCCAGTGGGCGGCCACGCCCAACTCGGAATGGCGGTGCATTTCGTGCGTGCGTATCTGTACTTCCACCACTTTGTTTTCCGGGCCAGTCACGGCAGTATGCAGGGAGCGATAGTTGTTACCTTTTGGCTTGGCAATGTAGTCGTCAAACTCCTTTGGAATGGGTGTCCATAAATTATGCACAATGCCCAGCGCGGTATAGCAATTTTTTATGTCATCGACCAGAATCCTTACCGCACGCGCATCGTAGATTTCGCTGAAATCCAGATCTTTATGTTTCATTTTTTTGTGGATGCTGTAAATATGCTTGGGGCGCCCAACGACTTCCGCCGGAATATCTGTTTGCTGTAACTCATGCTGTAACTCAGCAACAACGCGAGCAATGTATTGTTCTCGACTAGCACGGGTTTCTTCCAATAAGTGGGCGATTTTCTTATAGCGCACCGGCTCGAGCATACGCAGCGACAAATCCTCCAGCTCCCACTTTACCTGCCATAATCCAAGCCGGTTGGCCAGTGGTGCAAAGATGTCCTGTGTCCTGCGCGCGATTTCCGTGCGCCCCGGAACATCGTTTGCGGCAGCGTAGCGCATGGTTTGCACACGACTCGCCAGCGTAATGACCACCACACGAATATCCTCAGCCATGGCCAACAGCATTTTGCGAAAAGCCTCGATTTGCGCGCCATGCCGGGCTGCATTTTCCTTGATGCCAACAGCCTGAGTGCGTCTTATTCGTTGTACGCCTGCGACTAGATGGGCAACCGTAGGATTGAAATCCACCTGCAATTTCTTGACGTATTCATTCAGATAATCAGCCACGGCATGGAGCATGCCGGCCGCCAAAGTATCACCATCCACTTTGAGTGTGATGAGTATTGTCACTGTACCCAACATGTGCCGGGTTACCGCTTCGCCGGAAGGCAGTTTCTGGTCAGTGTAGAGCGGCAGGGAATAATCCAGCGCACGCCTGAGCACCGCGCCGTCTTCGGATGAAAGCCCGGATATGACAGACGCCAGCCAGGAATCTATCTCCTGATTGCTGATAGGGGAAGCGGGCGTTTTAGGGACTGTGGTAGAAACCATTGATATCCATCCGGAGGTTTTTCTTATTCTAAGTTATGTGTTATCAGAAGTCTTCCGGAAAAAAGCACCCCGCCGCAAGTAGCAGGATATTCACTGCGATCTTTAATCTGCCGGTTTTCACCAGCCTTCGTCCAAAAGAACTGGGAATATAACCCGAAGTGGCGCAAAAAACGATGACATGTTTCCCACGATAAAATCGTCTTTGAGCAGAAATAGTTGGTAAAAAACTTTCCATTGTTCGTCGTTCAGCTCCGTTATTTTATTCATCTCTGTTCAAAATGAGATTTGTTATATGATTATCGGTCAAGAGACATTACTGTATCGTTGTCAGCAAGATTCGGGTCGTTCTTATGAGGATGCGCACTTATTCTATAAGACTGTTAAAAATAAAAACATAAATCAATGAATATAAACAATGATTCATCAAGAGAAAATTCATTTTGATCGAATTGCCAAGGCAATCGAATACATCAAAGAAAATTCTAAGAAACAGCCTTCTTTGGATGACATTGCGGCAGCGGTTCATCTAAGCCCGTTTTATTTTCAGCGACTATTTTCCGATTGGGCCGGTGTCAGTCCCAAGAAATTCATACAATATCTCAGCTTGGAATATGCCAAGAATCTTTTGAGGAATGGGCGACCCAGCCTGTTAGATGCCGCTCATGAAACAGGATTGTCAGGTTCCAGTCGCTTACACGACCTGTTCGTCAATATTGAAAGAATGACGCCGGGTGAATTTAAAAATGGCGGTGAGGGACTGCGCATCAATTACTGTTTCGCTGAAAGTCCGTTTGGAACGTTAATGGTAGCGTCGACATCCAGGGGTGTTTGCTCAGTGGCCTTTGAAGCGGATGAGACTTTGGCGCTTAGTAACCTTAAAAAGCATTTTCCTAATGCTTTATATGTTCAAATGGTGGATAAATTTCAACAGGATGCCTTGTTTATTTTTCAAAAGGACTGGTCACGGCTGGATGAAATTAAGCTCCATTTGAACGGCACATCGTTTCAACTCAAGGTCTGGGAAAGTCTGCTCAAAATCCCGATGGGCGATTTAACAACCTATCGTGATATCGCGCAGCATATTGGAAAACCGAAAGCTTTCAGAGCCGTCGGTACAGCTATTGGCAGTAACCCTGTCGCATTTCTGATTCCGTGTCATAGAGTGATTCAATCCAGTGGGAAAATTGGTGGCTACATGTGGGGAACAACCCGTAAATCGGCGATTATTGGATGGGAAGCAGCGATGGCGAAAATGTAAAAATGGACTTATTTGCACATATCTTAGATCCTCGCGAAAATCTTTTGCCCAGAGACGGTGAGGTGAATTATTACGGGCCGATTTTATCACTGGAAGCATCCGATCGTTATTTATCGACGCTTTTGGAGAATATCGCGTGGAAGCCTGATGAGGCCATCATTATGGGCAAACATATTTTTACCAAACGTTGTGCGGCATGGTATGCGGATTCACCGTTTCAATATACCTATTCAAGAATCACAAAGCGCGCTTTGCCATGGACGCCGGATTTGCTGGATTTGAAAGCACGGGTTGAGCAAGTGAGTGGTGAGCATTTCAATTCATGCCTTTTAAATCTTTATCATGACGGTTCCGAAGGAATGACTTGGCATAGTGATGCAGAAAAAGATCTAAAAAAAGATGGTGCCATTAATTCTTTAAGCTTCGGGGCGGAAAGGAAATTTTCGTTTAAGCATAAAAAAGAAAAGCGGACGCTTTCACTTATGCTGGGCCATGGCAGCCTGTTAGTGATGAAAGGAACAACCCAAACCCACTGGGTGCATAGATTACCACCAACCAAAACCATCCAGTCACCCAGAGTTAATTTAACATTTAGAATGATCGTAAATAATAGTAGGGATACGCCATGAACGATGGCAAAGTAGTTGTTATTCGTGATCTCCGTGCTATGAGCTATCGCGCCGTACCGGGCAACTTATTGCGGTAGATGGTGGACGCAGTATTTTAATATCAACAAAAAGGCTGGATCCATATCCGATATGGATTATTTGTGATTTTAATAAATATTATTTATATTATCATGAAGTTATTTTGTTATATGATAACTTCTATTAAAGATGGGCTTCCCTATAATAATATTTATGAGGATTCGATCCTCATGAATATGCTGTTAGACAAAAAAATACCAAAAGGGGGGAACAATGAACCGAGAACGAAGGCGTTGGGCTTACGTAACCAGTCTAATCTCTTTTCTGATAGGTCTTGTGCTCTTAGCTTATTACCCTGACGTTGAGATCGCTTCGCCAAAAATCGGTCACGTAATGAAACTAGCTGGTTCGTTTTTAACGGTCTCCGTAGTCATCAGCTTGCTCTATTCGATTTTGATCAAACCGTCTGACGATGCGACAAGGAAAAAAGAACTCGGAGAACTGTTAGATGCAAAGATCGAAGAAATAATAACAGCGAAAGGAAAGTATGGATTGATGGGGTTTGTAGACCACATCGACTTCCCGTTCTTGTTCAAGGAAATGAGGCCTGGTCAAACGCTGTGGTGGTTGGATACGTTCCCGGTGGGTGCGGGAATGTGGATCAATAAACTAAGGTCAGCCTTAGAAAAAGGGGTGAACGTAAATATGCTTGTGTTAGATCCCGATTCAGTCAACGTTTTGCATAGGGCAAATGAGTTGGGAGAAGAGTTCACACCTGAAAGTTTCAAGGCCGATATACAGCGATTTTTAAGCCTTTTACAGAATATCGATCAGAAAGACTTTCGGGGAAAGTTGGAAGTCAGAACCTACGATGAGCTTATCGGTCTTCCAGTCTACTTAATTTCGGAGGATGAGCAGGCTATGGTTGCATACTCTGGCTTTTTCTTGTCCCAACCCACTGCGGTGGAGTCACCTCATCTCAAATGGTGTGCAGGCGAGAACTCGATTTTGAGCAACATTTCTACATACATCAGAGAAAAATGGAGTCGTAACGCTGGTAGTGCGGTGATAAAAGTTGACTAACAAATCGGTCAAGGCGTTCGCTACGCTCACTCGGACGCCCTGCACACTCCGCGCCTTATTGCGCATGGCTTCGCCATTGTTGCGCACAAACGGTGCTCCGTGCTGGTCGCCGCTTACCTCGGCGTTATAGCGCTTAGCTAGAATGCGGATTAGATCTAGCCTTAGACCGATATAGGAATGTGTAATTGTATACTTTTAAAAATACGGAAATTAACAATAAAAAGGCTTCAGATTTTGAAACAAAATCCATGCTTTACTTGTTGGGTATGCGAAGTGATAGCGGTGAAATTGAGATAATTACCGTGGATTGCTTCAATGATGTAACTGGAGCCAACGATGATTTCAGTAAGCTTTGGGACGTCCAAAGTAAGAATCATAGTAGTCTTCCTCCATCCAAAATTGGTGAAAGTCTATCGACGCTATATGATAATTATGTTTCTTCAATTTCATTTTGTGACTACATATTATTTATTCCAAAGTTAAATCGAGACTACCTTATAGATAGCTCTTTGAATGTATATAAGTATGGAAATATAAATAAAAAACAGAAGAAAGGGATAGAAAATAAACTTAAGGAAAAGATAAATGGAAATAAGTCTGGAGCCATACCCTCTCTATTTATTGATTTCTTGTCACAAGTCACGTTTGTTGAAGATAATAAAAAAATAAGTACGTATATAAAAAGAATTTCAAAATTTAAAAATACAAAGACAGTATCTGAAGAGATATATGATCGTATTTTTAATGAAATAAGAAACGCTCAGTCATCTCTAAAGAATTCATATATTGAAAATGAAGAGATTTCACACCCATCTGAAGTTTTAGGTTTTAATCGTCATATTACTAAAGCTGTGATAAATACACTTTTGATCAATCGGCTAGTAGGGATAGATATTTTCTCATTCCCAGGTTGTTCTAGGTTGATGGAATTGAACAGATTGATAAGAGATAATTTAATCACTTATCGAGGTTCAAATGACATCATCAAAACGTAAAAATAAAACTTATACCAAGCAATTCAAAGAAGAAGCAGTCTCCTTAGTCACAGA
>JAJFJG010000031.1 GCA_021774265.1 Nitrosomonas sp. | reverse complement strand
CGGTTAACAAAGCCGCCTCAGTCACCCATAAGTCTTTGAGATTAAGGTTTTCCCCGCCAAAGTCATATTTCAATTCCTTGATGCGGTTTTCACAATTTGCACGACCACGGTATAAACGCCAAAGTTCTGCCGCAGGTAAATTAAGATCACAGGTAAAGAACTTTCCAAAACATATAGAAAACATAAAAGCCCGGGTAACATTCCAAAAGTCCCGATATGGAAGATCCATACAGAATTCTTAAATCGGTATCTGAATGTTAATAAAGTATTAGAAGAGAATTCTGATGAAGAAATTATCACCAAGCTATTTGCAACGGCTTGTTGGCCTACAATGAACTAAAAAATGAGATAAGGGGTTATGTTAACCGGCTTAGTCTGAGTTATTCAAGCGCTGAACTGTGTTGAATAATGAACTCATCATGATTGGAAAGCGGCAAAATTACCCTGAGAACAAGGTTAATCCGTTGTTTTTATGCCTCTGACCAAGCAATCACCCCAGAATAAGCCGTTACCAAAATAACAATGCCAAACGCGATACGATACCAAGCAAAAACGGTAAAATCGTGATTACTGATAAAACGTAATAAAGCGCGTACCGCCAATAATGCGCTAAAAAATGCCGCGATGAAACCGACAGCAAACATACTCAGGTCATTAAATTCCAGGATCTCGCGGTTTTTATAAACATCATAAAAAGTAGCGGCAAACATAATCGGAATCGCCAAAAAAAATGAAAACTCGGTGGCTGCTTTACGTGACAAACCAAAAAGTAGACCACCGATAATGGTAGCACCTGATCGCGAGGTGCCCGGAATCAATGCCAAACACTGCGCACAACCGACCTTCAGCGCATGCTTCCAATCCATCTCATCGACTTGTTCAACTTCAATCACATGATCCCGCCGTTCCGCCCATATAATCACAATGCCGCCAACGATCAAGGCCGTCGCAACAGACAACGGGTTAAACAAATGCTGTTTGATAACGTCGATAAACAATAACCCCAAAATAGCTGCAGGCATAAACGCAATCATTAGATTCATCACAAAACGGTTGGCCGATTCATTAGAACCAATACCCGTGGCCACATCAAAAATCTTACGACGATACTCCCAACAGATGGCCAGAATTGCACCCAATTGAATAGCAATAGTGAAAACCTTGCCTTTGTCATCGTTAAAATCCAGCAAATCACCAATTAAAATCAGGTGACCGGTTGAAGAGACTGGCAAAAACTCCGTCAACCCTTCAACAATGCCTAGGATTAATGCTTTAAGTAATAAATCTAAGTCCATGTTAATTCGCCGTGCCTGTGAAATGAGGGTTATAGCTTATTGTATATTTCTGCGCCCGTATTCTTAAACTCTAAGGATTTTTCATCCATTCCTTTTTTTAAGGCCTCATCTTCACTCAAACCCTGCTTGGCTGCATAATCACGAACATCTTGCGTAATTTTCATCGAACAGAAGTGGGGGCCACACATGGAACAGAAATGCGCGACCTTTGCGCCGTCCTGCGGCAATGTCTCATCGTGAAATTGCAAGGCTTTATCAGGGTCTAGGCTCAGATTAAATTGATCTTCCCAACGGAACTCAAAACGCGCCTTAGATAGTGCATTGTCACGAATTTGTGCACCAGGATGGCCTTTTGCCAAATCTGCCGCATGAGCCGCAATTTTGTAAGTAATGATACCGTCTTTCACATCGTCTTTATCCGGCAAGCCAAGATGCTCTTTTGGTGTAACGTAACACAACATCGCCGTGCCATACCAACCAATCATAGCAGCGCCAATAGCAGAGGTGATATGATCATAACCGGGTGCAATATCGGTGGTAAGCGGCCCTAAGGTATAAAAGGGCGCCTCATCACAATGCTCCAGTTGCAAATCCATGTTTTCTTTAATGAGGTGCATAGGCACATGACCTGGCCCCTCAATCATGGTTTGCACGTCATGCTTCCAAGCGATCTTAGTCAATTCACCTAAGGTTTTCAATTCGGCAAATTGCGCTTCGTCATTGGCATCATAAATGGAACCAGGACGCAGACCATCACCCAGTGAGAAGCTGACATCATAGGTTTTCATAATCTCGCAAATATCTTCAAAATGCGTGTAAAGGAAACTTTCCTCATGATGCGCCAAACACCATTTGGCCATAATAGAACCACCTCGCGAGACGATTCCGGTTAGGCGGTTAGCTGTCATTGGAACATAGGCCAAGCGCACACCGGCATGAATCGTAAAGTAATCCACCCCTTGCTCGGCTTGTTCGATCAGTGTATCACGAAAAATTTCCCAAGTTAGGTCTTCTGATTTACCGTCAACTTTTTCCAGTGCCTGGTAAATCGGCACCGTACCAATCGGCACCGGACTATTACGAATAATCCATTCACGAGTTTCATGGATATTCTTTCCGGTCGAAAGATCCATCACCGTGTCGCCACCCCAACGTATCGCCCAGGTCATCTTTTCCACTTCTTCCTGAATACTGGAGCCCAATGCTGAGTTACCAATATTCGCATTAATTTTTACCAAGAAATTACGCCCGATAATCATCGGCTCAGCTTCTGGATGATTAATGTTCGCGGGAATAATCGCTCGTCCTCTTGCAACCTCATCACGCACAAATTCTGGGGTGATTTTTTTTGGTAACGACGCGCCAAAGTTCTGTCCAGGGTGTTGACGTATAAATATGTCAGCACTCTGTGACTCCAACACTTCAAAACGCTGATTTTCACGGATGGCGATAAATTCCATTTCTGGAGTAATAATTCCGCGACGTGCATAGTACATTTGCGAAACATTCATTCCTGTCTTAGCACGACGAGGCTTACGCTGTAAGTTAAAGCGCATTTCCGCTAACTTCGGATCATTTAAACGTTGCTGACTGTAAGCAGAATTAAGGCCTGAAAGTACCTCCGTATCTTCGCGTTCTTCTATCCATTTTTCCCGTACCGCAGATAAACCACTTCGGATATCTTTCTTTACGGTAGAATCCGTATATGGGCCTGACGTATCATAAACATAAATTGGCGGGTTTTTCTCTGCGCCGGAACTAATCGCCGTATCCGACTGACTAATTTCACGCATTGGTACCTGAATATCAGGACGAGAACCTTGTATATAGATTTTACGAGAGTTGGGTAATGGTTTAACTGCCGCTTCATCAACTTGGGCAGTACTTTTTGAAAATTTATCTTGGTTTGAAACTGTGATACTCATTGTGTGCTCCTTAAAATGCCATAAAGAGCAGGGAGAATAAGTCCCAGCTTCCCTACGGCGGCATGATCCACATCAGGTATTGAGGGACTCTCTCACCGAAATTCCAGATATTTCTGGGAACGGACCCCTAGCTAATGCTGTGAAGCTAATAGAAATATGAAATAATTGCAAGTATTGCATAAATTTACAGAAATAATATGGATCAAAATATGACTCTCGAAGAAACTCGCTTTAATATGGTAGAACAGCAAATCCGTACATGGTCGGTGCTTGACGACACCGTGTTAGAGTTATTGTACAAGATGCATCGCGAAGATTTTGTCCCTGCCGAGTACCAATACATGGCGTTTGTCGATATGGAAATACCATTAGGTCATGGTCAATTGATGCACACACCTAAAATGGAAGCGCGCATTCTACAGGAAGTCCAAGTAAAGAAGACCGACAAAATTCTTGAGGTTGGTACCGGCAGTGGTTACTTGACAGCCCTACTTGCCACTAAAGGTGACCATGTTTACAGCGTCGAAATTATACCCGAACTCAAAGCTATGGCTGAAGCTAACCTTAAGGCACATGACATTACCAATGTCACCCTAGAAGAAGGTGATGCTTCACACGGTTGGCCCAGTCATGCACCCTATGATGTCATCATCATCACCGGCTCAACACAGGTACTGCCCGAAGCATTTAAACAATGCCTCAACCCTGGCGGACGGTTATTTGCCATTATTGGTAAAGCACCCATTATGAATGTCGTACTCATCACTTGCGAAGCGTCTGGCGTATTTACTACAAAGCCTTTATTTGAAACCTATATTAATCCGCTCAGCAATGCTCAACAAGCTGAACAATTTGTTTTTTAGTCGAGGGATGTGCCAATTAACTCATGAGCCAAGTAACTCATGAGCCAAGTTCTGATCGTTGAAGTCGCATCAACCCCAAAACAATAGTGTCGGCAATAATAATGAAATTCTTGCAATTTACCTGCATCTCTCTCATCTTTGGAATAATTAGTGTCGCTGTACCGACTTCGCTTTGTGCTGCCAGCTTAATGGACATATACCGTGAAGCATTAGAGCAAGACGCGCAATATCGATCTGCCCGTGCCGCATATCAAGCAGGACAAGAAAAAGTCATTCAAGGCCGCGCAGGATTATTGCCTAATATTACACTAACCGGCACACGGCAGACACAGAAAATAGATGTTGCCGCCCTTAGTGATGGTCGAAACCCTGATCAAGTTACCATTCCAGGCCGTGGTATCGTATTTCGAGCAACGCAACCACTGATTCGCGTAGAAAATATTGTTATCTATGCGCAATCAAAAATTGAGGTTGCACAAGCAGACTCGCAGTTTGTTATTGCAGCTCAAGATTTGATTTTACGTGTCGCGCAAGCCTATTTTGATGTTTTGAGCGCACAAGTCGACGTTGAAGTTGCAGAAGCACAAAAAGTTGCCATTCTTAAACAGCTGGATCAAGCCAAACGTAATTTTGAAGTGGGTGTATCAACAATTGTTGATACCAACGAAGCCCAAGCACGTTTTGATTTAACCCTGTCGCAGGAAATTGCGGCAAAAAATGCACTGGAAATCAGCAAACGTCGCTTACAGGGAATTATTAATCGCTTTCCAGATCGCCTTATCGGTGGAAATGAATTTAACACTGAACTCACCGACCTACAATATGCCAATATGGAAGAATGGGTCACTGTTGCAAAAGAAAAAAACTTCGCGCTAAAAATTCAACAAGCCACTTATGATATAGCAAAGAAAGAAGTGAAACGGATGAGAGCACAGCACTACCCAACCATGGATTTTATAGCTCAATACAGCGACCAAACGGGTGTCGGTGGTGCATTTACTGGGCAAGGTATTGACCTGATTTCAAAATCAATTGGTGTCCAAATAAACGTTCCCTTATTTGAAGGCTTTGGAACCCAATCAAGAGTCCGTGAAGCCATAGCAAATGAACAAAGATCACGGCATGATCTAGAAGATGCACAACGCAACAATGCCCTGCAAGTCCGTCAACAATATCTTAATATTACTAACGGCATTGCTCAGGTGAAAGCCTTAAGGCAAGCCGTCATCTCCAGCCAAACCCAACTAGACTCCACCGTGCTTGGCCAGGAAGTGGGTGTCAGAACCGAGGTTGATGTTTTAAATGCTCAGCAACAACTTTATTCTGCTAAACGCGACCTCGCCAAAGCCTATTACGACTATCTGATGTCAAGATTACGCTTAAAAGCTGAAGCGGGTGAGCTGGATGAAGATACACTGCTGCAAATCAATGGTATGTTGTAGGCTAGTAAAATTCTTAATTTCCATATTGTTTCAATGGTAGTATTCAAGCCGAAGCTGGCTAGACAGTCGCCGCTTGTTTCTTAGCGATAAGAAAGAGGGGAGGAAAGTCCGGGCTCCATAGAGCAGGATGACGGCTAATGGCCGTCCACCGTGAGGTGAGGAATAGGGCCACAGAGACGAGCGTATTAAGTTACGGTGAAACGCGGCAACCTCCATCTGGAGCAAAACCAAATAGGCAGGCGATGACGCTGCTCGCTGAGTCTGCGGGTAGGTTGCTTGAGCATACAGGCAACTGTGTGCCTAGAGGAATGACTGTCCACGACAGAACCCGGCTTATCGGCCAGCTTCACTCTTTTCTACCATGGAAAAAGCTCTTCTGAGCTCTTTGATAGAAACTTTAACTAAATTTTTTCAGTCAATTAGATACCATGTTTTTACTTGCATACAGATCGTAACTATGAATATCCACTTTTTAATGCACCGCACCATTACAATGCAACGCCTCAAGGCGTATGGAGTTCTCTGTCAAAGTACCGGTTTTATTTGAACAGATATAAGTAAAGGAACTCAAGGGTTTTCACTCCGGGCAAGCTTCTTGTTAGTGCATTCAGACACACCATATTTTTGCGCCTAAAGCAAGAAAAACAGTCATCAGTGCTGCAAACAGAAAGACTGATCGCAGTCAGAGACATCAACACAGAAAGTTCATCCCGTATAAATTGGCAGCAAATATTAGTGAATAAATACAAAAATTTAAGGGACTATCCTAGATAAGTAAAATATCTAGGATAGTATCATGATATTATTTTCAGCGGTTTCACCAGTTGATATATGACCATAGCTAATATCTTGAATTATTAAAAGGTGAAATGGAGGTCGATGAAAGTTATTTTGGTGTTAGACGTAAAGGAAAACGTGGACGTGATGCATCAGATAAAGTCCCTGTGTTTGGTCTGTTAAAGCGTAACGGCAAGGTGTTTAATGTGATTATCCCGAATGCTAAGACAAGCATATCAATGACATAGAGAGTTTTGGAATCGAGCAAAGCGGCATATGCGTAAATTTAATGGTAAACCACGCGAGCATTCTTACTTATTTTTAAAGAAGTGTGTATGGCATTTTAACAACAACAATCCAAAATATCATTTCAGACAGCTAAATCAGTTGGCTAATAAAGAATTGGGCTAATTGACTTGGACAGTCCCAAAATTAATAGTGGCAGATGCTTACCTGATCATGCCAAGAATTTATGTAAAAGTGTTTTAATAATAACCTTTTATGCCAATAGCGCAGCTATTTTATCAGTTTCTGTTTGTATAATACTGGGGGCCCGTATAACTTCTCCGCATCCTCGCACCATTGTACCATTGTACCTTTATATGTAACATTAAGCCTGTCAACGATCACTAACTCCGCAGCATCAAGTACGGCGGAAATCATTTCGACAGGTTGAGATTCGCCTGTTAATGCGGTTTCATTAACTTAGAGTTGCGCAATATGGGAACAACATAAATCCGTCAGAACATGGTTATCGTTTTTTAATATCACAACGTCACCCGGTACCAATTGATCAGTGAGAATTACTTCTATCTGGCCATTGCACCGAGCTGTCGCAGTGAGTGGTGCTACCAATGTTTTTAAAGCCGCCAATGCTTTTTCGGCGCGATAATCCTGCACAAAACCAACAACTACATTTAATAGTACGATAACAACAATCTCAGTTTTATCCTTTGGTTCACCAATTAATCCAGATACAATTTTGCCGCAACAATCAGCACAATAAATATGAAACTAGAAAATTATTCCCGCAATCATCCTGAAAATAAGAAACGTTTCTTTCAGGTTAAACAAATTATGCCTTTCTATACCTTTTCCTTTTACACTATTACAAATAGCTCGCAAGTAATGTGACTTTTATCACAGAATATTCCACAAAAAGAATCTAATCTCATTATTCTATTCTAATAGAGCATTTCGGGAAAAATTTATTTTTCGAACTAATCATTCATTAAACCAGGACTTCTTATCCGTGAAAAAGATAAAAGTGGTGTCATTAATTTCAATAACTATTTAAAAATAGCGAAAGAAGCACTATATTCCGGGCTAAAAAAGCTAGAGTTTACTTTTGAAAATTTTTAATATGCCATCTCTGTCATGAGTATACAAGTTGACTTTTATCAGCCGATTAAATTTGCGGAACATATTTACTTAACAAAAATTCAAATAGCTTTTATTTTGATCGAAACAGAAAATAGAAAGACAATCTCAATTCCAAAAAACCTAAAAGGTAAATTGAACCAAAAGGCCTCTGATCAAAACAATAAAAATTCAACGTCATCAATACAAATTTACACTTAAATCACTCCCTTCTATTTTCTTCATTCGTCATTACAACCAAGAAAAACCAAGAATTTTCAATTTAGCACTAAAAAATAATCTAAAAGAAATTAAAACTAGGCGCAATACTCCCTTCAGTAAAACCCTTTCAGATCCGGGCAAAGTGTATAATCCACGG
Source organism: Nitrosomonas sp. (assembly GCA_021774265.1). Taxonomy (GTDB): domain Bacteria; phylum Pseudomonadota; class Gammaproteobacteria; order Burkholderiales; family Nitrosomonadaceae; genus Nitrosomonas. Next base: position 16,570 of record JAJFJG010000031.1, on the reverse strand, counting down.
TTAATACTTTTAATGTATCGTAATGATTCGTAAAATCCTAAGCCACATCTTTAATCGCGATAAACTCTCGGCTTCCGATACCATCGCCAAGCTAAAAATCATACCGCGTGAAAAACATGGTATTACTCATAACCAAATTAATCCTTGTGCAATAAAGGTTACATCAACGTTACAACAAGCGGGGTTTACAGCCTTTGTCGTTGGGGGTGCGGTACGTGATTTATTGTTGGATTTAAAACCCAAAGATTATGACGTTGCTACTAACGCTACACCTGAAGATATCCGTTCTTTGTTTCGTCGCTCTCGAATTATCGGTCGTCGGTTTCGCTTAGTTCATGTCATGTGTGGCCCTGAAACCGTGGAAGTCTCGACCTTTCGCGGCCCGTCCCCAGATGAAAAAGACTCCAAAAACACGAATGTTAATCACACCGATCATCATGGGCGACTTTTACGTGACAATGTTTTTGGTAACCAAGAAGAAGATGCCATAAGACGTGATTTCACTATTAATGCACTATTTTATGATCCAAATAATGAAGAAATCTTCGATTTTTTAGATGGTTATCAGGATATAAAAGAAAAAAGATTGCGCATTATAGGCTGCCCCGAAACACGTTACAGGGAAGATCCTGTACGCATGCTTAGAGCAGTCCGTTTAGCCGCAAAGCTCAATATGCAGATTGATGATGAAACCGCAAAACCAATAGGTGATTTAGCTCCACTCTTACAAAATGTACCGTCGGCACGTTTATTTGATGAAATGTTAAAGCTATTGTTTTCCGGTCATGCACTAGCTTGTGTTGTTGATTTGCGTACACGCGGCTTACACCATGGTTTGTTTCCAATGCTAGACGTCATCTTGGAACAACCCATGGGAGAGCGTTTTATTACCATCGCATTGAAAAATACCGATGAACGCATCAAGCAAGAAAAGACAACCTCTCCAGGGTTTTTATTTGCTACGTTATTATGGCATGAGGTACTTACCGCCTGGAAAAAATACCAAGATACTGGGAAGAAACCGCTACCTGCACTTGATCTTGCCATGAACGAGATACTGACGATACAACATAAAAACCTAGCCATTCCACGTCGTTTTGATGCTGTTATTAAAGAAATATGGACCATGCAGCCACGGTTTGAAGCACGTTTAGGTCGCAAGCCTTTTCGTTTACTAACTCACCCTAGTTTTCGAGCTGCTTATGATATATTATTAATACGCTGTGAAAGTGGCGAACTCGAGAAAAATATTGCTTAATGGTGGAAAGACTTCCAAAATGCAAGTACTGAAAAACGCGAAGGAATGTTATTAAAAGATATAGCTCCTAAAAAACGTCGTCGCTCTCGTAGCCGCAGAAAAACGACTAAGTCAGAAACCGATAGCGCTAAACATAACCCCCCTGAATCAGAAGAATAACCAAATGTCGTTAACCCCCTATTGTCATACCTTTATTGCATTGGGAAGCAATCTAGAAAACCCGACACAACACATTCTTCAAGCATTTGATGAACTTTCAAAACTTCCTGCTTCTCGATTACTAACATACTCTTCACTTTATCGTAGTGCGCCTGTTGGGCGACTTGACCAACCTGATTTTATCAATGCAGTTGCACTTATAGAAACAGCTCTTTCACCACAAGTGCTCTTAAATACATTACTCACGATTGAGCAACAGCATGGCCGCATACGTGAGTCACTTAACGCACCCCGTACGCTTGATCTCGATATACTAATGATTGATGATTTACAATGTAAGGACGATAATCTAACTTTGCCGCATCCTAGAATGCACCAACGAGCATTTGTTTTACAACCATTAATAGAAATTTCCCCTGATTGTCATATTCCTGGGAAAGGTGCTATTGCTCAATTTTTAGCCGCTTGTTCTGAACAACGATTGGAACAAGTTAAAGAAAATGATATTAAGTAATTATCGTTATATAACCGTGGAAGGACCCATTGGCGTGGGGAAAACCAGTTTAGCAAAACAGCTTGCCAACCATCTAGGAGGATCACTTTTATTAGAAGGTCCAGAGGATAATCCTTTTTTAGAAAAATTTTATGATGATATTCCTCGTTATGCATTGTCGACACAACTTTTTTTCCTTTTTCAGCGCGCAAATCAGATACAAAATTTAAAACAAATTGACCTATTTTCCTGTCTAACTATTTGTGATTTTTTATTAGAAAAGGATCCATTATTTGCCAAACTGACACTAGGTGATGAAGAATATCGTCTTTATCAACAAATATATGACCATTTTCAACCTTTAGCGCCTGTTCCCGATTTGATTATTTACTTACAAGCATCGCCGGAAACCCTAGTTCAACGCGTCAAACGACGCGGTAGTCCTTATGAAAAAAACATCTCAGAGGCTTATTTACAGCAACTATCTGACAGTTATACACAATTCTTTCATCACTATAAAAAAGCACCCGTAATGATTGTTAATAGTGAAAATCTTAATTTTGCTGACAACCCAAAGGACTTTAATTTATTAATCGAGTGTATTAGCCAGATGCGAAGTTCTAGAGAATACTTTAATTACAGTATATGAAAATAACACAAAGCACATTACAAAAAATGTATCATGCTGGCGAGAAAATCACAGCGCTTACCTGCTATGACGCGTGTTTTTCAACCATTCTTGAAAATGCAGGAATAGATATCCTACTAGTTGGCGATTCTCTTGGAAATGTATTACAAGGTAATGATACGACGTTAACGGTCTCTCTCGATGACATGTGTTATCACACACGCTGTGTATACGCAGGGACAAGCAAAACATTTATTATGTCAGATATGCCCTTTGGAACATTTCAAGTATCTCCAGAAAAAACCTTTGAGAACGCTTCCAAACTCCTCGCTGAAGGTGCACAAATGGTTAAAATTGAAGGTGGGAGAATTATGGCTGAAACTATTCAATTTTTGACCCAGCGAGGCATTCCTGTATGTGCGCATATCGGTTTAACACCGCAATCTATTCACCAATTAGGTGGATACAAAGTACAAGGTAAATCAGAGCAAGCAAGCAAGCAGTTATTAGATGATGCACTTATTTTAGAAAAAGCAGGTGCAAATATGCTACTAATGGAACTGGTTCCTGCTACACTTGCGAAAAGCATTACAAATGAACTTTCTATACCGACTATAGGAATCGGTGCTGGTGCTGATTGTTCTGCTCAAATTCTTGTTTTACATGACATGTTAGGTCTTTATCCAGGAAATAAACCACGCTTTGTAAAAGATTTCATGATTGATTCATCAACAATATCACTTGCAATAGCTAACTATGTTGATGAAGTAAAAAAGGGGCACTTTCCTGGCACTGAGCATCAGTTTTAACTGACTATCAATCATGGAGATTATTACTGATATAACAGCACTAAGATCAATTCTTAGGAACAAAAAGTCGATTACATTTGTTCCGACTATGGGAAATTTACATGATGGACATTTATCATTAATACGAATGGCCCGACAACAACGAACAGATTGCATTGTTGTCAGTATTTTTGTAAACCATCTTCAATTTTTACCAAATGAAGACTTTGAACAATACCCACGAACACTAGAAGAAGACTGCAAACAATTAAAAAATTATGATGTTAATATTGTATTTGCGCCTAATAAAAAAACACTTTATCCAGAACCACAAGAAACATTACTAACACCACCTCCCATTGCAAACGAACTAGAGGGAAAGTTTCGACCCGGTTTTTTTTGTGGTGTAACAACGGTGGTACTTAAATTATTCAATATCATACAGCCGCAAATTGCAATTTTCGGGAATAAAGATTTTCAACAACTACATATCGTAAAAAAAATGGTTAAGCAGTTAAATTTACCCATTAATATATTAGCTGGTGAGACCGTTCGCTTAAAAAACGGACTTGCGCTAAGCTCTAGAAACCAATATCTAAATGAAATACAACTAGAAGAAGCTACTCGACTTTATCAAACTTTAACTGAAATAAAACAATTTGTAGAAAAAGGAAACAAGGATTTTAAATATCTACAAGAAAACGCTGTAATTTTACTAACAAAATTTGGTTGGCGTGTTGATTATATTGAATTACGGCAGAAAGATGATTTAAGTAATGCAATGCCAAACGATACAGACTTAGTTGTTCTCGGGGCAGCTTGGCTAAATGAAACTAGGCTTATTGATAACCTAGAAATACGCTGTAAATAACAAACTTATTGCTGCGATTAGAATTTAGCTATTCTCTAAGTTTTTTTTATTCATTTTCATCAAACATAAAGGTTATGCAGACTATAAATACTTTCTGGCTATCCTGTCTTGAATATTTTAAGAATGAATTAAATGCTCAACAATTTAATACCTGGATAAATCCATTACAACTTGATATATCTCATAGTGACAATTCTAATCCAATTCTTATAGCACCTAATAAGTTCGTTTTACAGTGGGTTAAAGATAATTTTCTGCTACATATTAACAAAATGGCTAAAAACCATTTTTCACACGAAATTCAATTCCAACTAAAACTTGCTGATCTAGATAATATAGTAAAAAAAATCGAGCCTGTAAGAGAACAAAAACCCAAAAAAATTGTAAAAAAGGATAACCCTAGCCGCTTAAACCCAAATTTCACCTTTGATACTTTTGTCACTGGTAAAGCAAACCAACTAGCTAGAGCGGGTGCGATTCAAGTCGCTAGTTCTCCAGGTACGGCGTACAACCCTCTTTTTATTTATGGAGGTGTTGGATTAGGTAAAACACATTTAATTCAAGCTGTTGGAAATTATGTTCTTGAACATGACGAACAAGCCAAAATACGCTATGTTCATGCCGAAAAATACGTGTCTGATGTTGTCAGTGCATACCAACATAAAGCATTCGATAAATTTAAACTATATTATCATTCACTTGATCTTTTACTGATTGATGATGTTCAATTTTTTGGTGGAAAAAACCGTACGCAAGAAGAGTTTTTCTATGCTTTTAATGCACTCATAGAAGCTCACAAACAAGTTATTATTACCTGTGATTCCTATCCAAAAGAAATCTCTGGGCTAGAAGAACGTTTAGTTTCTCGATTTGGGTGGGGTTTGACTGTCGCTGTAGAGCCACCTGAATTAGAGATGCGCGTAGCTATTTTATTAAAGAAAGCGCACGCAGAAGAAATAGCCCTTGATGAAAATGTCGCTTTTTTCATTGCAAAACACATCCGTTCTAATGTTAGAGAGCTAGAAGGTGCCTTAAAACGCGTATTGGCTTATTCTCGATTTACTGGTTTGCAAATTACACTTGATTCAACGAAAGAAGCATTAAAAGACCTACTTGCTGTACAAAATCGTCAGATTTCAATTGAAAATATTCAAAAAACAGTTGCGGATTACTATAAAATCAAAGTAGCTGATATGTATTCAAAAAAACGTTCCCGTATTGTTGCAAGACCAAGACAAATGGCAATGGCGATAGCTAAGGAATTAACCCCGCTAAGTCTTCCGGATATCGGTGAAGCATTTGGTGGAAGAGACCATACAACCGTTTTACATGGATATCGAAAAATTAAAGAATTACGTGTTTCAGATTCAATAATAAACAGAGATTTCAATGCACTTTTACACATTTTACGTGGTTAATAAGCATTTGATAAATTGTGGATAACTAATTTTTTTTGTAGATTAAAAATTTTATCCACAAAAAATCCACAAATATTAATTGAATTATACAAACTAATAAATACTATTATCTTTTTGATATTAAACAAGTTTTTAAAATAATACATACGTTAAGAATCAACTATTAATTATTATTAGATTTTAAAATAAATATATATAAATGATATTAATTAAAACCGATAGAGATACCCTACTTAAGCCTCTACAAATTGTTACGGGTGTTGTTGAGCGTCGCCATACCTTACCCATTTTGTCGAATGTATTTATTCAACAAAATGAAAACAAATTATCTTTTTTGGCAACCGACTTAGAAATTCAAATAGAAACTTCAAAAGAAATTAACAAATCGGAAGAAAAAAATTATGCTTTAACTATATCGGCAAAAAAATTTCAAGATATCTTACGTACTCTTCCTGCTGACAGTAATGTAACCTTAAGTCGTCAAGATAATCTTTTACAAATAAAGTCTGGAAAAAGCTCATTTAATTTACAAATATTACCGCCTGAAGATTTTCCAAAAATTTCAGAAGATTCAGAACCAGAATCCATTATTACTGTGCCACAAAAAGCACTAAAAAATCTTTTACATCATGTACAATTTTCTATTGCACAGCAAGACATACGTTATTATTTAAATGGCTTATTATTACTAACTGAGGAAAAAAGTTTAAAAGCTGTCGCAACTGATGGTCATCGTTTAGGATATATGGCCATTGATCTTGATAAAATATATGACAAAAAAGAAATAATTCTTCCACGAAAAACCGTGTTAGAACTAGAAAAACAACTTGCTGATGATAATGAACTAGTAACCATTGAGACTTACAAAAATAATGTCCGTTTTGTATTCTCTGATATTGTTTTAATTTCTAAAGTTATTGATGGAAAATTTCCTGACTATAAGCGCGTTATACCAACTGACAATACAAAAATTTTTGTATTAGATCGACTACTTTTTCTCCATGCACTTCAACGAGTTTCAATACTTTCAAATATCAATGAGAAATTTCGTGGTGTACGTTTTGTAATAAACAATGGTGTATTACAAGTAATTTGTAAAAATAACGAGCAAGAAGAGGCTTCAGAAGAATTAGAAATAGAATATGAAGATGAGTCTATTGATATTAGTTTTAATATTACTTATTTATTAGATCTTTTAAATAATTTAACATGCAATACCATACAGTGTGCGTTCAAAGATGCTAATAATAGTATTTTAATTACAAACCAAGAAAATGAGGATTTTAAATATATCGTGATGCCAATGAGAATTTAGAATAATAAGCTAAATGACAAGACTCAATTCTATACTTATATAAGAATCTACCCCGCAAATGAGCGAAAAAAAACAAGGCTTAAGCCAAGTAACAAAAGAAGCGAATAATTACGGTTCTGACAGCATTAAAATCCTAAAGGGTTTAGAAGCTGTAAGAAAACGTCCAGGTATGTATATCGGTGATACCAGTGATGGAACAGGCTTACACCATACAGTATTTGAGGTTGTTGATAATGCTATAGATGAGGCTTTAGCCGGTCACTGTGACGAGATTACAGTTATTATTCACATGGATAATTCAGTTAGTGTGCAAGACAATGGTCGTGGCATTCCAACCGATATAAAATACGATGATGAAATGAAACGTTCTGCTGCTGAAATTGTAATGACAGAATTACATGCTGGTGGCAAGTTTGATGATAATTCTTATAAAGTATCCGGTGGATTACATGGCGTTGGTGTATCGGTAGTTAATGCACTATCAGAATGGTTACGTCTTACTATTCGTCGTGAGGGAAAAACCCACCAAATGGAATTTCGTATGGGAGAACCAGTATCCCCACTTGTTGTTACCGGTGATACAGAGCGTCATGGAACGGAAGTACATTATTTGCCAAGTAAAGAAATATTCGGTGATATTGAGTTCCATTTTGATATTTTTGCAAAACGCTTGCGGGAACTTTCATTTCTAAATAATGGTGTAAAAATTCATTTAATTGATCAAAGAAACGATAAGAAAGAAACATTTGCATTTGAGGGAGGCATTAAGAATTTTGTAGAATATATTAATCGCTCAAAGTCTACGTTACATCCAACATTATTTTATGCAGAAGGAAATAAAGAGGGTATCGCTGTAGAAGTTTCCATGCAATGGAATGACAGTTACTCAGAGCAAGTTTTGTTGTTTACTAATAATATCCCTCAAAAAGATGGTGGAACGCATCTGACAGGTTTACGTGCCGCTATGACACGTACTTTAAATAACTATATTGAGAAAAATGATTTAGCAAAAAAAGCTAAAGTTGAAACAATGGGTGATGATATGCGTGAGGGACTTTCCTGCGTTTTGTCAGTAAAAATATTTGAACCTAAATTTTCTTCCCAAACAAAAGAAAAATTGGTTTCTTCAGAAGTAAGACCAGCTGTTGAAGAAATCGTGTCTCAAAAATTATCCGAATTCCTGTTAGAAAATCCAATTGACGCTAAAAGTATTTGTAGTAAGGTTTTAGATGCAGCGAAAGCAAGAGAAGCGGCTAGAAAAGCTCGCGAATTAACGCGCAGAAAAGGCGTTCTAGACAGTATGGGACTTCCAGGTAAGCTTGCAGATTGTCAGGAAAAAAATCCTGAGTTATGTGAAATTTACCTTGTGGAGGGTGATTCTGCAGGAGGTTCTGCAAAACAAGGACGAGACAGAAAATTTCAGGCAATTATGCCATTAAAAGGAAAAATCTTAAATGTTGAGAAGTCCCGTTTTGATAAAATAATTTCTTCGCAAGAAATAGTTTCTTTAATTACCGCACTTGGAACAGGTATTGGTAAGGATGAATATAATATAGAGAAGCTTCGTTATCATCGAATTATTATCATGACTGATGCGGATGTAGACGGTTCACATATTCGCACCTTGTTACTGACGTTTTTTTATCGCCAAATGCCAGAATTAATTGAGCGGGGCTATGTCTATATTGCGCAACCGCCACTTTATAAGATAAAACATGGTAAGCAAGAACGCTATGTAAAAGACGATCAAGAGCTTAAGCAATATATGTTGGGTCTTGCATTGGCGAACGCAGAACTCTTCCCAGACGAGGGAAAAACGCCGTTAGCAGGCGAAACATTAGCACAGATTGCGAATGAGTATATTTTGGCTGAAGCAGTAATTGAACGTATGAGTCGCTTGATTGATATTAATGTACTGCATGTCATTCTTCGACAACCTGATTTGGATTTATCCAATGAACCAAATGCTGTTGATAGTGCGACACGCTTGGATTCACGAGTTTCTGATGTTGAAATTATTGCTGAATATGATGATCAGTCTGAACATTTTAGACTGAAAATAACACGTATATATCATGGTAATATGATGATTAGTTATATAGATCAAGATTTTTTACTCAGCGGTGATTACGAGCAAATCAAAAAAACGGCTTTGGTCTTTGATGGATTATTGGGTGAAAAAGCATTAATTAAACGTGGTGAGCAAAAACGTACGATCAAAGATTTCAAAGAAGCCTTAGATTGGTTGTTAAATGAAGCTAAAAAAGGAATAGGTATTCAACGCTATAAAGGATTAGGTGAAATGAATCCGAGTCAACTGTGGGAAACCACAATGGATCCAGCAGTTCGTCGATTATTACGTGTTCAAATTGAAGATACGATTTTAACCGATGAAATATTCACGACATTAATGGGTGATGTTGTTGAGCCGAGACGAAGATTTATCGAAAATAATGCATTAAAAGCAAACAATATCGATATTTAATTCCGTAATAAAAGCTTGCGATAAAAACCTAACCGCCGAGCATCTATTTTTCCTTCATCAACAGCTAGTTTCAAAGCACAACCAGGCTCACTAATATGTCGGCAATTATTAAATTTACACTGTCCGATGTAGGGATGAAACTCGATAAATCCCCAAGCTAGGCTTTCATCTTTTATATGATGAAGCCCATATTCTTGAATACCTGGTGAATCAATGATGTGGCTATGTGCATTACTAAGATGATAAAGATGAGTATGTGTCGTTGTATGGCAACCTGAATCAAGTGCAACTGATATTTCAGCGGTTGCACGTTTTGCTTCAGGGACTAGTACATTTAGAAGTGTAGATTTTCCCATCCCAGATTGACCGGCAAGAACACTGATATTGTTATTAAGATAAGGTTGAAGTAATGATATATTTTGTTGGGCGCTAAGTTGTATCACGGGATAACCAAGCGACTCATATAGTGATAAACGTTTAGCGGCTATCCGTGTTGGTTCAATTAAGTCGGCTTTATTTAAAACGATAATTACCTTAATACCTTGGCTTTCAGCTGCAACAAGGCAACGATTTATCAGTTCTTCACTAAAGCTTGGGACAGCTGCAACGACAATTATTATTTGGCTTACATTTGCCGCAATAATTTTTTCTTTGAAAGCATCGCTTCTAAATAAAAGCGTTGCGCGTGTCTGAATTTTTTCTATAACTCCCTGTCCAGGAGTTGTCGGTTGGATCTCTACCAAGTCACCACATGCTAAACCTGTTTTTTTCCCACGTGTAACGCAAGACAATGTTGTTTTATCAGGAATCTCAATTTCATAATGCCGTCCAAACGCAGCAATAACTTGTCCAGTGACTCGCGACGTATTGTGTGAAGCGCTCAAATTGAAAACAATTTGTCAACTTTTGCCGCACAAATAAAGTCATTTTCAGATAATCCATTAATCGCGTGGGTTGTATATTCAATACGACATTGATTATAGCCAACCGTTATATCGGGGTGATGATCTTCACGATGCGATATCCATGCGGTGGCATTAACAAAAGCCATCGTTTGATAATAGTCTTTAAACGTATAACTTTTGCTAATGTTTTTATCCGTTAATTGCCATCCTTCTAGTTGCTTTAATAACGTTGATGCCTCGTTGTCTGAGAGCGCAGGGACGCCCCCTTCACAAGGTTTGCACTGTTTTGATATTAAACTCATCGTAGTCCTTGGTTTTGTAGGTGGGCGACTCTAATTGAAGCCGGTGGATGAGAGTCATAAAACGCTGAATGAATAGGGTCAGGTGTAAGCGTTGAAGCGTTGTCTTGATAAAGCTTAACTAATGCATGTATTAAATCTTCTGCAGATGAGTTTTTCGCCGCATATGCGTCGGCTTCAAACTCATGTTTACGTGAATATAAACTTGAAATAGGACTAAATAAAAAAGTAAACACCGGCATGATCAGAAAAAATAGCAATAATGCCATGGCCGGTGAGGGAACGGTAGAAACAGCTACACCTAGTCCCTCATAAAACCAGCTTTGTTCCATAACATAACCCAATATCCAGAGAAAGACTAAACTCATTACAAATGAAGAAATGATTCGTTTCAGTACATGGCGGTGCTTAAAGTGACCGAGTTCATGAGCGAGTACGGCAACAATTTCTGCTGGACTCAAACGAGAGAGTAGTGTGTCAAAAAAAACAATTCGTTTTGTTTTACCAAAACCAGTGAAATAAGCATTGCCATGACTACTACGGCGAGAACCATCCATAACGAATAGACCGCTAGACTTAAAGCCACATTTTGCCATGAGTTGCTCGATTTTAGATTTTAATGTTGCATCTTCCAGCGGTGTGAATTTGTTAAATAGAGGTGCAATCCAAGTAGGGAAAATTGCTAGAATAAATAGATTAAATGCTATCCATGCAAACCAGGCGTAAAGCCACCAGTTTTCTCCCATCTTTTCCATTAACCACAAAATACAAAATAATAGCGGCAGACCTAATAATATTGCCAAGACGGTTTGCTTGATAAGATCTCCAAAAAACATACCGGGCGTCATTTTATTAAAGCCGAATTTTTCTTCAATCACAAATGTGCGATAGTAGCTTAATGGAAGTTCCGCCATACTCATCAACATGAACGTACTAAAAATAAGCGCGATACCATGCATTAATGGATCGCTAAACCAATCTGACCAAAAACTGGCTAGCAGATTCAAACCGCCGCCTAAGGTGAATGCTAATAGTAATGCGGTTTGTAATAAGACATTAGGATATCCAGAACGTGTTTTAGCACAGGTATAATCTGCTGCTTTTTGATGCGAATCTAGATCAATTTGTGTTGCAAAATTATTTGGAACTTTATTCCGATGTGCATGAATATGTTTGATATGTCGGTTGGCTAACCAAAATTGTGTTAATGCCGTTAGCAAAACAGCAAATAAGAAGATAAGTGTAAATGTTTGCATGATTGATCGCGACTCAAAAAATGTATTATGGTGAAAAGTGACGGACTGTTATCAATGTGACACAATCGAATAATTAACGTTCAGGATTTATTATGGCACAAGACAAGAATAATCTCATCTGGATTGATATGGAAATGACCGGGCTTAATTCAGATACTGACTGTATCATTGAAGTGGCTTTGGTTGTGACGGATTCCCAATTAAATGTTGTAGCTGAAGGACCTGTTTTGGCTGTGTCACAGCCTGATGCTATTTTGGGTGCAATGGATAAATGGAATACATCAACACATACCAAGTCAGGGCTTATAGATAAGGTAAAAGCATCAAAATTATCTGAAGCCGCGGTCGAGACAAAGCTGATTGAGTTTCTTCAACTACATGTGCCGTTAGGCATTTCTCCGATGTGTGGAAACTCCATTTGCCAGGATAGACGCTTTATGGCGAGATCAATGCCACAACTAGAAGCCTATTTTCACTACCGTAATCTAGATGTAAGTACACTCAAAGAGCTCGTAAAACGCTGGAAACCTGAAATAAAGTCAGGTCTAACAAAGCAAGGAAAACATGAAGCTTTAGCTGATATCTATGACTCGATTAACGAATTGAAATATTATCGAGAACACTTTATTGTTGCTTAATCATTTGTAGAACTTTAAAAATAACTTATTTTTAAAAGTCTTATCTTTGCCAAGAGAGCTTTAACAGACAAAATACACTTATTTACCTTAACTTAGGCCAACTCTAAATGAATATGAGCAATAAAAGAATATCGTTATTCGAGCCGATTATTCAATCGCTGATTATATTTTCTTGTGTATATGTCGGATATACATTTACGCTTACTTACGACATTATTCCTAAATCAATAATTCGTTTGCCTGAAGTTCATGTAAGCACAAATGATTTATGGAAATTATCGATCATATTTACGACGGTTTTCTTATTATTTTTAATACCGAAACAGCTTATTTCGGGTCGTGGTGTTTTTTTTAAGCCTAAAAGATTTGCAAGCGAGTATTTAGTTTATCTTTGCGCTTATACAACAGCGTCAATGTATGTTTTTCTTGCGACAACAATAAATTATGATCCACAACTCATTGCGGCTATCGGCTTATTTTCAACAATTATTTATTTCTTATTTTTTATAATTTGGTACGCAAAAAAAGAAACAGAGAAAAGTAAGTTTGGCGGTCTTTATCTCGTACCTTTTGAGGTTATAAAAAGCCTTGTTTCAGTTAAAGGTGTTTTAGTCTTAATTTATTTTATTTTCCCATTACTACTTGGTAAAGCATTTACATCTGACAGAGACATTGCAAATTTAATTACACAAGTTAGGATTTGGTTTAACCCAATAGGAAATACTGCATGGGGCTTAAACACGTTATATCCTGGCATTGAATTTTCCCAACCAATTTTAGTAAAACAAGCGCCAGGTGATTCTGAAAATTTATATGTTCTTGAAAGGGATGGAAAAATTATCAAGTTACAATATCCTAATTCTGAAAAAAAAGAATTGATTCTTGATGCTTCCAGCTTACTTGGAGAAGTAGAGGCGGAAAATGGCGCACTAGGATTCGATTTTCATCCTGAGTTTAATCAAAGGAACAGCATAAATTCTCATTTTGTTTATCTCTACTATACTGAGAAGCGAGGTGAAGAGCAGGTCAATAAGATTTCGCGATTTGATCTATCCTCAAATGATATTAATTCACGGTTAGAAACAGAAATTCCGCTACTTTCTTTAAATCGAAATGCCGAGGGGTTTCACAATGGAGGATCTGTTGAGTTTGGTCCAGATGGTTATCTATATATTGGGTTGGGCGAGGGTGTTCATCCCAAAGGGATCACAAGTTATTCTGAGGTGCTTAGATCTGGTGTTATTAGAATAGATGTTGATTTAACAAATACTGACACAAGTTTCTTGCCCGAAGGATCATTTGATCATGGAAATCGACAAGACTATCTTATACCTAAGGATAATCCTTTTGTCGGAAACCCAGATGTTATGGACGAATTTTGGGCGCTTGGTCTTAGAAATCCCTTCCGCTTTACTTTTGACCCTAAAACTACTGAAATTTGGCTCGGTGATGTTGGTTCGGCCGTGTGGGAGGAGGTCAATATAATAGAAAAAGGCAAACATTATCAATTTCCTTTTATTGAAGGAAGACATCCAACTGGAAAAGAAAAGCCAGAAAATTTACCAGCCCCAGAACAAGGACCGATTTATGCTTATGAGCACTCGGCTTATGACAGAGCTGTTATTGGTGGGGTTGTCTATCGAGGCGATAAATTTCCAGAGCTATATGGAAAGTATATTTTTGCGGATAATTATTCAGCAAAAATATTTTTATTAGATAACAGCGATAAAGAAAACATCGATGTAAAACTTATCGCACAAGGAAGTCAGTATGCACAGCGTGGTATAAGCTCGGTTATTCAACTTGAAAATGGTGATGTTTTAATAACACTGCTCGGTGCTGCTTCTACACCAACGGGTGAAATTCTGTCGCTCATAAGCTCGGATGACGTGACAGACAGTGGATCAAGTGATGCGAACGATGAAGATAACCATTCTCAGTCTGAATACCTCGAGTATGATAAAGAAATTACCCGTCAGCTCTATGTAGTAAACTGTTCTAGGTGTCATGGATCTGAAGGTCGTGGAGATGGGCCTGATTCCGACGCATTAGGCGCGGAATTACCAGATTTTACGTCCCACGAATTTCAATCGAGTAGAACGGATAGCGATATTTACAGCGTCATAGAGAAAGGCGGTGCACCATTACAAATGAGTCCTATGATGCCTCCTTGGGGTGGATTCTTAAAAGATGCAGAAATTGATCATTTGACAACTTATACTCGGGAGCTTGGGAAAATTGAAGCAACAGATCAGCATTAAAAAGCGTTTCTAGATGCATAGAACGATCGTTATAAATGTTGTGGGTCTCACAGAAGCAATGATTGAGCCGAACAACACCCCTAACCTTTATAAGCTTAAAGCCCGTGGCGATAGTTGCCAGATTGAAACAATAACACCGGCCGTTACTTGCGCAGTGCAGGCGACATTTCTCACGGGAGATCTACCTGATAAACATGGCATTGTCGCTAACGGCTGGTTAGACCGGGAATATAATGAAGTGTGGTTTTGGAGGCAATCTAATAAGCTGATCCAAAGCGAGAAGGTTTGGGAAACGGCGAAACGATTAAATAATACATTTACTTGTGCAAACATGTTCTGGTGGTACAACATGGCCACCAGCGCTGATTTTGCTGTTACACCTAGACCGATGTACCCAGCTGATGGCAGAAAAATTCCCGATTGCCATACAAAACCAGCAGAACTACGCCATATTCTCACAGAAAAGCTTGGCACTTTCCCCTTATTCAATTATTGGGGGCCAATGACCAATATCGGTTCAAGTCATTGGATTACAAAAGCCTCACAAATCGTCTGGCAAATAAAAGACCCAACGTTAATGTTGGTGTATCTTCCTCACCTTGACTATAACTTGCAACGCCTTGGGCCAGAAAATCCCAAGCTCGCAGAGGATTTACAGCTTGTCGACCAACTGTGTGGGAAAATAATTGATATGGCATCAAACGATAATGCCCGTGTTATGGTTCTTTCTGAATATGCCATTACACCGGTCGATATGCCTATTCACATTAATCGTGCATTAAGACAATCGGGCTTAATTCAGGTTAGATCTGAATTAGGGTTGGAACAACTGGACCTTCCTAACTCAAAAGCGCTGGCAGTAAGTGACCACCAAATTTCACATATTTATGTAAACGATGCCAATGATATTGCTACCGTTAAAAAACTGGTGGAATCACTTGATGGCGTGGATAAAGTGCTTGGTGATGAGCATAGCAAACAACAATACGGCTTGAATCATTCACGGTCTGGTGACCTTATTGCGCTTGCTAAACCCAATGCATGGTTTACTTACTATTTCTGGCTGGATGACAAACTGGCGCCAGATTATGCAAGAACCGTTGATATTCATAGAAAACCAGGATTTGATCCGGTTGAGTTATTCTACGACCCAAATATTCCGGTTTTGCCTGTATCGATTGCATGGAAGCTGCTTAAAAAGAAACTTGGGTTTAGACAATTGTTAGATGTTATTCCTATCAAGCCAGAGCTTGTTAAAGGATCGCATGGGGTGGTACATCAATCAAAAGAATACAGTCCGGTTGTCATTTCTTCTGAACCGGATCTGTTGCCTAATTCCGCGATACCTGCAAGAGAAATTAAGGCGCTTATTTTAGATCATATTTTTCCGTTGAGGCAGGATAGTCTTTAGTTGTATTATCTTAAATCTGATCGATACCGCGCTAAATTAATCTTGATACGACCATTCCATTAGCCTGGGCCAATAGCGGATGTTCTTATCGCCAGCTTAATTGGAAGGCACTTTTTTTGCGCTTGTCCGAGTTGAAGGTTTTGGTATATTCGGTATTGTTGAGACGATATTCCTACCTTTTTTTTTGATAAATATAGCGCTTCATCTGCTCGTTGATACAGCGTATTTTTGTTGTCATTGGTACCTAGTTTTGCGATACCAATGCTCACTGTTACTTTAGTTGTCCCAAATATATGGCTTTGAGAGATTCTTTTACAGATATTTTCTCCAACTCTCTCTGCTTTCGTCAGATCTGTTTCAATGAATATAATGGCAAATTCATCAC
>JAJFJG010000004.1 GCA_021774265.1 Nitrosomonas sp. | reverse complement strand
GTGGAATGCTGAAAGGTTGCGCAGGTAGATAAACCCGTGTGATGGCGAAACAGGTCGGACCGCAAGAACGTAAACCTGAATTATTACCAGTGCTTCGAGCACGACGCGGAGATGAGGGCGTTCTTGGCGAATTCCATCAGGGCCCGCAGATAGAAATTTAGTCTGCAGCAAGGCCGGATATAAGACTGCAGCCGATTTTAGTTTTTAACAAAACACGAAATATCGCTTGCCAAACCGGGAGGCGTCCATATAAGAATAATGTTGGTTAATGGATTTTTCAATGGGCTTCCAATCGATTAAATGGTCAACTTGATTCAGAAAGTTGCCTTTACGGGTGCGGCGAATGACATCAAAATCAGAGAAACTCGTAACTTACATTTAACATACTGATTAAAAGCTAAATTTTACTACATAATACATTTTTGATGGGGGTTTGCCGTGCAAAGGTCTCTAAATGAATTTTCTTTGTCAAAACTTACTCCTATGATAGGTGAGTTGTGCAATAAGCAAAGACTGCCTAACGTTTAACAATGCTGTTGAAAAAGTATTTCAAAAGCCAAACAATTCTCTCTTACATACTTTTCTGGTAACTTGTCTGCGCATTGCTGCATATGTTTTGACGAGTTTTTTACTCGGCGGATTAGCACGTCAGAACTTACAGCAATGGTAATCAACTTCTCTGGCTTCCACGGCATGACCAAACAGCGTCGTTTCCATCCAAGCGCACGTTCCTCTGAAAAGCACTGATCCGCTAAGGCGCTTAATATTTGCTGTTGCAATCCTTGATCTACTACCCACTGTCGCGGGCTTTTCGCCAATGCTCGTGATTTTATCAACAGCATCAACATGGTAAGGGACCGCCGTAACTGATTCGTTTCGCGAAAGAAAAGAGTAGCCATCGCGAAGTCGCGTGGTAACCCTACAATCAGCCGTAGCCACATTGACAAACCTTCCGCAGGCAGGCCGAACCTATTCAGCTGGGTAACAGCATTCTTGCTAGCAATGCTGCGTCGACCAGGTGCGAGTGTACTATCGCTGGTGAGTAATCCAAGCGCAGCTGTTGTTTTGCCGCTGCCAGGCGGGCCAACAAATTCAAGGTAGGGCACGTTTTTCCTCCGCTGTTACACGGATTACTGACCAGACATGGCGACGCACTTCAGTCAAAACCTCATCAAGAGGTTTGGCTGCATCAATCTCGACTATCGGAGCGCCACCAAACATAATACTTCTTGTCAGTTCAACCTTTGCTGCAATAGCGTCTGGATCATGATCGGGTTTACGTTCAAGCGCCACCTCCAGCGGGGCGATCAACTTGATCACCAGATCAGGTTGTGTGCTTGTTAATTTTTTATACACTCTATGCTCGTAGCGTTGAAGCAAACGTCCCAATACCCCTAGGCCTACTATATCCAGCCGCGAAGGGCCATCGTATGTGCCTTTCACTTCGGTTTGTGGGTAGCGGTCTGCTAGTATGATGGTGCCGTTGCGCGACAGGCGCTGTGCCTTGCGCTGAAGGTGCAACCGCATACGTGCCATGACCGCCCATTTGATTCCCTGGAGCCAGAGAGGAAATAGCGATCGCGAATGGGTAATTGTAGTGAATTGTCTATCCTGGTGACTCACTGATTGAACTCCCTTTCCGCTTGGCTTTATGTGCAAAACCGCCTTACGTAGTTGCCGGAACCATCTGTGATTGGTGCCGAAGTACACCATTGTGACGTCGGCTTTCCATGACAACCATTTCAGAAGGTTGGCCGTAACGGTGCTTTTTCCCGCACCATCGCTACCAACTATCGCAATAATTGGTGCGCGATGGCCGATAACATGCTTTCCTGAACTGGTTGTGCTATCTAGCCATGCCTGAAATTTGTGTAAGTAACTCGTAAATCGCATTGTGATGAATCTCGCACTATGTCCGAGTGCAGTTCCACTTCGATGAGGGGCCAAGGAAGTTGAAATTTCCGTTCTCAATCGACGAAATTGAGAATTTGACCACAGAATTTCGTCTTTGAAATCTGGTTTCATTCGCTTCCAGCGCTCACTACCCCATAGCATAATACCCCATCGCTCAATTTCTTCATCACTGCATTGCTTAAGTAACCAGGTCATTTCCACGCGCGACTCCCGTGTCACAGGAATACCTCCTTGTTTTAGGGTGAGAATCTGGCCTCTAAGATTTTGTGATTTGATTGCTTCACGCGTGAGCAGTAAATGTGCTTCAAATGCTTTGGGCGGGATATTAATCCCTGTCACAGGATCTGGTGTAACTTCGGCATTCATCAATTCTAACCAAGGAAGGCCTTGCTCTTTAATGGCTTTTGCGCCAGTCAGAAGACGCGTATGTAAGTGCAGGTGCAGCATTATTCCGGTAACAGGATCAGCGCCCAGCCAATCAGTGACGCCTGCATATTGTTGCCATGGGCGGGAGCGAAACTCAATAAACCCAAGATCCTTAAGCAACACTCGTAGCCTGGATTCCTGCT
Source organism: Nitrosomonas sp. (assembly GCA_021774265.1). Taxonomy (GTDB): domain Bacteria; phylum Pseudomonadota; class Gammaproteobacteria; order Burkholderiales; family Nitrosomonadaceae; genus Nitrosomonas. The sequence goes on along the minus strand of JAJFJG010000004.1, from coordinate 4,399 downwards.
CGGGAGGAATGGACATGTCGAGGTCGGTCTTTCCCTGAACAGATAAATCAAGTCGCTGGTTGCTTTTCCAGTGACATAGAACCAACCCGGCATTCTTGGCTTCATTGGCCAACCGGGTGGCTAGGTTTTCGTCACGCAGTGTTTGATCCAGCTTTGAAACTGTCAATTTAGGTTCTCCCTGTTTTTTGATAAAAATCGTCTCCCAAGGAGTGATTTCAAAAGCTTTCCTTCTTCAGAAAAAACCGTTGGGCGCAACAACCAGATCATTCCATAAAGTAATAATACACTACCCGATACTACGGCCAACCTTAAAATCTCATGAAATTCAGCATTACGTAGCAATATAAGCCCAATGGCTGCTATGCCCACGACTGCCAAGGCAACGACAAGATGACGCATAATAACCATTCCAAGTGCCCTTAATGACAAGCCACTTAGTGATGAAACCAACATAAATACCACCATGAAATTTAGTGTGACTGCAACGGCAACTCCTGCGGCCACGCCTTTAAGCCCGATAAAATGCCCTAAATAGGCACCGAGAATGACCATCCCCATATACAACCATTGCGTCCAAGCAAGACGGTAAACAGCTCCACAGGCGCGCACTAATGCTTCGCAAAGTTTATGGCCAACCCGAAAAACGATGCAAGCCGCAAGTATTTGAAAGGGTACAATCACGGAAATCCATTGTGAACCAAGCAAAACATGGACAATCTCAGGTGCCAACAGGGCTAGCAGCATACTGAATGGCAAACCTAGCATTGCAACTATTCCCATCGAACGTAAAAAAGCACGTGCCAGGCGATTCGGTTCCGATTGTACACGAGACATAATCGGGAACATCACCTTCAACAGCCCTACACCCAGCAATTTCGTCGGCATGGTCACTACCTGAAAGGCACGACCATATAGCCCCAATGCCTCGGCTCCCAGAAATCGGCCTACGATCAGGTTGTCAACCTGATAAGCTCCGCTGCGCCCGATTTCAGCCAGTGCATGCCCTCCACCGAACTTGAGCAAGTCAAGATAAGCCGCTCGATTCGTTGTTATGCTAAATGGAGGGGGGCGTACTGCCATCATGATCGCAGCTCGGATCACGCCTTGCGCCAGAAAGCCGCCGACCAAAGCCCACACGCCGAAGCCCTTCAGGGCGAGCACGATAGCAACAACACCATAGCCAACTCCGTAGCTGACAACCTGTTCAATGGCTAGCATGCGGAACTTGAGGTCACGCTGAATGCGGGCTTCCGAAACTTGTTGCAACCCTGTGAGCGGTAACAAAAGAGCCATGATGGCTACTGGTTCTGCAAGCCCCTCAATCTGGAAGAGTTTTTCTATATAGCCAGCTCCCAGATATAAAGCCAGCCCGGCAAGAAGACCCAGTACTATCGACAGATGAAAGCCGGCTACCAGGTGGTTCCTCGTTAGATCCGGTATTTGCACCAGCGCCTGTGCAACGCCAAGTTTTCCAAATATACTTAGAAAAGTAATCGCTACAACTGCGGCACCAACAATACCAAATTCCATTGGTGTAAGTAGCCGGGCCAAAACCATCAGAACACCCAGCTTTAGGATTGTTTGCCCACTTGTTCCTGCAAGTGTCCATACAATTCCAGAAGCCGCGTATTCTGTTAATGATTTATTTAAATTAACCGGGTTGCTAGAATGTTTTTTCATTTATTTTTGGTGAATAGGCCGACTTGTCAACCCCATAAACAATTAATGGTTCTGTCGCATTAAGCGCAATAATACATATTTCGGATGAGCTGACATGCCATCCCCTTAAACTGGACGAAATTATTCTGCCAGCGCATAAAATTTCTCAGCAAAAGACATCTTGTCAGCTCCCTCCATTATCATCTGACCTTTGCGAATCATGTGCATTAGCTCGATACCAGCCAAGATGTTTTCAGCTAATTGACAAGATTTGAATCCGAGCGTTGACTTCGTTATTTGCTTCACTGCTCGATGGTCTTGTTCCACAATATTATAGAGATATTTAACCTGATGAACCACCATGGGTATCTCTCTGTTGGCATTGATTTCAACAATCGCCGATTTATTAGCACCATTTTTATCCATCGTGACCTTTTCAGGAACGCCATTAGCTTGCATAGCTTTGTCAAAGAAGCGTTTAGCAGCAGCCTTATCGCGTTGCCAAAGAAAGTCGATCGTTTTACCATCTCTGTCCACAGCGCGATAGAGGTATTTCTAAATGCCTTTGACCTTGATATAAGTCTCGTCCATCCGCCAACCGGGCGCTTATACTTTCTGAAAATCTTTTCCAGTAATGGTAGAAACCAAATCACCCACGGCTTACTGTAGAATCATCCACAGATACACCGCGCTCCTCCATCATTTCCTTCAGGTGCCGGCAACTTAAAGGATATACCGCGTACCAGCGGGTGCAGACCAGAATCACCTCAATCGGCGCATTACTTTTATAACCAGCATGTAGCCTCACCATTTTTTCGATGTCAACAGTCTACACAATGTATCGATGATCTCGCTTAATGCGACAGAACTCATTAGCGGCATCGTTCTTTAACCAATTACATGAGCAGTCTTGTAGCAAGGATAGCTTAAACCGAGCTCAGGTTATGAAAGTAATTGAAGAGTAAATAAATTAATTCTTTGTACAAGCTCTACGGTTAGATCATTTTCTTTAAGACAAGATGCCATGAATAATGAGGTTTAGTGAGATTTATGTGAATTCTTAACGCCAAAACTTGTAGTGTATATAGAGCGTGTAACTTCAAATACCAGTGCTTGAGGACCAAAAGCACGCCGACAAACAGTTTTCGGCTGACCAAAGGCGTAGCCAGAACTGTAAGTTTTCAGGTCTAAATCTCCGTTGCGCGCTCCGAACTGACGCAACTGGACGCCTCGTTGTTCCCTTAATTGCTGCTGTAGCGATATAATATATTGATTGAACTCCTCTTTTGAGACACAGATGTCTTTAGCTACCCAAAGATTAAGCGTAATTGCATAGCATGCTTCAGGGCTATCAGATACCGATGGTTGCTTAAAAATTCTCATCGAAAAATTTATGTTGGATCCAAGCCCATCGCTAACCTCTTTAGCTATAAGCTCGGTCTCTTTTGCGCTGTAATCACCAAAAAGAACTCCACAACTTGCGACAGAAGCAAAGTTAAGCCGAGTTCTAAGTAATATACGGTGGTATCGTAATATTGATACAAAATGCCCGGGCTGCAATGTCAGCCATAGATATCCGATAAATATTAGAAGAAAACCAAGTAACATGATGAATTCAGGAAGACCCAGATACAGCCCAGCAAGCCCTATTGCTCCAAGTAAAATATGTAATGACGTAAGAAGACAAGTAATTTCAGATACAAAAAATCCGGCCTTTAATAACAAGTGATGTAAGTGCAAATGGTCTGGAATGAGTGGGGATTTACCCAGGTATATTCGTCGCAACATAACACCAATGGTGTCCATAATGGGGATGGAAAACAACCAAAGTGCTGTCACTGGTGTCATTGCTGGATTCATGCCTTGGGAATGATCAATCAACATCCAACCTATTATAAAGCCCAACAGCATACTGCCATTATCACCTAAAAAGACGCGCGCGAAATGCTTCGAGGCGTAGCGCAAATTGTAATACAAAAAACCTGCTACACCACCGGAAACGGCGGTAATCAATATGAGAGAATGTTGATTACCGACTATAAACGCAACGATACCAATTAAAAATAGACTCGACAGAGAAATTGACCCTGAAAGTCCGCCAATACCATCAATCATATTGATTGCATTGATGCTGCCGATAATAGCAAAAGAAGTAAAAATAATTGCAAATAATCCGTTTAGTAGCAGCGGTTGATCCCATAACAGTCGCCCGAGATCATTGAGCACCACCCCTCCAACCAGAATCATAATTAACGCAACAATTGCCTGTACAATAAAGCGTACTTTATAGGGAAGCTTAATTGCGTCATCTATAAAGCCAGTAAAGAACATAACGATTGAGCATAACGCCAAAACAAAGTATTTCTGGTACATCTCAGAGTGACCGGAGATTACAATAACCGTAATAGCTAAGCATAGCGCTACCAATACTCCCGATCCACCCACAAAAGGTGTTTGGACATCATGCAACTTATGCTCATCATCAGGGATGATCGACTATTTTTATAGTATGCATTAAATGAGAGGCAACACGGATGACAATTGCAGATACTATTGCACAAAGTGTAAACAAAATTATCAAATCATTAATATTGATATTTAGAGACCTTTGCAAAACACGCTCGTTAAGGTTTAAGCCTAAGGTAATGCAGTTTTTTACTGCAAATTCCGTATTTTCAGCCGATTTTAATCAAATAAACTGAATAAATATCGTCCTTTATTGCCATTTGCTGCTTAAAAG
>JAJFJG010000030.1 GCA_021774265.1 Nitrosomonas sp. | reverse complement strand
GTAGCGTTTACCTTCTTCAATCTCTCCTTCAATCAATTGATCATCCGAGGTATAAATATAGTCATCAAGGGTGGTGGCAATCTGCTTCACCTTGAATGGCGTTAAGAAACCATCATTAATCCCTTCCTTCAGGGAATAAATGTAAACAGGCTCGCCAAAATAAGCATAGGTATCGGTATTATCTTTACGCTTTGGTGTGGCGGTTAGACCAAGTTGCACGGCTGGGGAGAAATATTCCAAGATACCGCGCCAGTTACTTTCATCATTCGCGCCGCCCCGGTGGCATTCATCAATTACAATAAAATCGAAGAAGTCCGGTGGATACTCGCCAAAGCTAGGTGCCGAATTACCCTCCGCATTACTACCAGACATAAAGGTCTGGAAAATGGTAAAAAAGATACTGCCATTCTTGGGTACACGGCCTTTTTTGCGAATTTCACTCGGCTTGATCCGTACCAACGCATCTTCGGGGAAAGCAGAAAATGAGTTATAAGCTTGGTTGGCGAGAATATTGCGATCAGCTAAAAACAAAATACGTGGACGGCGTGTTGGCTCGCCACTTAAATTCCAGCGGGAATGAAACAATTTCCACGCCAGCTGAAAGGCAATGAAAGTTTTGCCCGTGCCGGTCGCAAGGGTGAGTAAAATGCGCGTATCTCCAGCGGCAATCGCCTCCAGTGTTTTGTTGATGGCATTATGCTGATAGTAACGCGCTTGCCATTGTCCGCCCTTATCCTCAAACGGCACATCGCCGAAACGATCACGCCATGCATATTCTTCCGAGAATGTTTTATCCCATAGCTCTTGCGGTGTGGGATAGCGCGTAATGTACCCTTCTTCACCCGTTAGCATGTCAATACGGTAAATCCCATCGCCATTGGTGGAATAGGTGAAGCGAGTCTGAAGCATGGCGGCATATTTTTTAGCCTGCGCCACACCTTCGGTATCGGGTAGACTGCGTTTTTTGGCTTCAATTACGCCGAGCTTCTGCCCCTTATAAAACAGCACATAATCAGCAATATCTTGAGTAGCCCGTTTGCCTGCGCCTTGCAACCGACCGAGCGTAATGACTTCACGCCGAACGCGACTGCCATCAACCACGCCCCAGCCTGCTTCTTTTAAAGCAGGATCAATCAGCTCTGCACGGGTTTCAGCTTCATTCATGCAGCGACTTCTTTTTTGATCGGTAGTTCGTCCGTTGTTAGTTCGCCGGAAAAGGCTTTTTGCAGGAGGGATTGTTTGAGTTCGTTGAGGGCGGTGAGTTTTTGTTGGTAGATTGCTTCCAGCTTCGCAGTATGCTTCTCAATTGCCTCTATCTTGTCAACAATCATTTCCTGCCTGTCAATAGGCGGCCAGCTGATTTTAAGGGGGTGAACCAAGTTTCTATTCAAGGCGGGGTTTGCAGTACCGGTATCAAGATGAACAAGATCCAATGACTTTAGTAAATAATAGACAAGATGCTCATTATTAATTTTAAAATCTTTTACCCACAGAGTTGTATCATGAGGCCAGTAATCGCAATCAACAAAATAAACACTTCCTATTGATCCCTTGCGTCCTACAACCACTCCAGGCCCAAAAGCTTTAGTCTCATCATGAAAACTTTTAATTCCACCACTTGAAACTACCGGAACATCTCCAGGACGCTGTTCTTTTTTTGTGATATCAAAACCTCTTTGGAGAGTGATCTGGTCACCAATAGTAGTCTCCACCCACCCCTCACCCTTTTGGGTGAAGATGGTGTTTAGATGGCTCTCAAACAGCTCTCGGGCGTTGGCGAGGTTCTTTTCGGTGTTGGCGATGGCTTGATCAATCCCCACAAACGCCTCATCCAATATCGCCACAATCCGCTTTTGTTCAGAGATTGATGGATATTTAATCGGCACCTTCTTAATGTCCGTCTGATTTACACTCGCTTGATTAACTGACTGCTTGCAGAGCGTTCTCCAATAGCCTGCTTGAAAAATCATCCTCAAGTAGAATTGAAGAAATTTTGGAACCATAAAGTTATGCGATCTAAAGAGCATAAGATTGACGCCATGATAGATGTCGCAATTTTGTTCAAGAAGTGCTGTTTTTCCTACATGAACAACACTATTAATATGACTAAATAATATATCCCCGCTTACAAGCTTATATTTTTCTTTTTCTTTATGAGATAAAATAGAATAACCCACACGCTCAAGGTTGAGTGTGGCGTCTGAGATAGTTTCAATACGGGTAATTTTATCGCCTACACCGTTTTTATCTTGTTTGCAGTTGACGCCATTCCTCATTTCGCAAATCACATCACCAAGCGTACTCTCACGCCAATCCCTCACAGCATCCCCCGAATATTCTCGAGAATCTCAGCACTTTCTGCATCAAGACTTACGATTTCGGTGATGATATCCTCCGGGTCGCGCAATGGCTCGGCTTCCGGTGTATTGGGATTCTTCACTGACAGGTCAAAGCTGTCTGGATCAATATCCGTGACATCAACTGACCATGATTTATCGCTATCTGCGAAGCTGGCTTGCAATTCGACAAACTCTTTCAGATCATCATCGTTAAGGGAATTGGTCTTACCCATATTACGACCGGGATCGAGCTGGTAATACCAGACTTTGCGCGTTGGCGCACCCTTATCAAAGAACAGCACAACCGTTTTCACACCCGCACCAAGGAACGTGCCGCCGGGGCAATCCAACACAGCATGCAGATTGCAGCTTTCCAACAACTCCTTGCGCAAGGCTTTGGAAGCATTGTCAGAGTTCGATAAGAAAGTGTTTTTAATAACCACTGCGCCGCGCCCACCGGCTTTAAGAGTTTTAATGAAATGTTGAAGGAATAAAAATGCTGTCTCCCCGGTTTTAATTGGAAAATTTTGCTGCACTTCTGCACGCTCTTTGCCGCCGAAAGGGGGGTTGGCAAGAACAACATCGAAACGGTCTTTGTTCTGAATATCCGCAAGGTTTTCCGCAAGCGTGTTGGTATGGATAATGTTCGGTGTATCTATACCGTGCAGGATCATGTTCATGATCGCAATTACATAGGCAAGACTCTTCTTCTCCTTACCGTAGAAAGTCTTGGTTTGCAGAGTTTGCAGCTCGTTGGTGGTTAGTTCTCCTTGACGCAGATAATCATAAGCTTCGCACAAGAAGCCCGCCGAACCGGCTGCACCATCATAAATACGCTCACCGATTTTGGGTTTAACGACTTGCACCATGGCGCGAATGAGCGGGCGCGGCGTGTAATATTCCCCGCCGTTACGGCCAGCATTGCCCATATTTTTGATTTTGGCTTCGTACAGATGAGAGAGCTCATGCTTTTCCTTCTGCGAGCGAAAGCGCAAAGCATCCATCAGTTCCAAGGCATCACGGAGGCTGTATCCGCTTTGAAACTTATTCTTTATTTCGCCGAAGATTTCACCGATTTTATATTCGATGGTATCGGGGCCGGTTGCGCGTTGCTTGAAACCTTTCAGATAAGGAAAGAGTTCGTTGTCTATATATTGAATTAAATCATCGCCAGTTAGTGCTGTGTCGTGATCGAATGATCCATCTGCTTTCTTTGGCGCAGCCCATTTTGACCAATGATGTGCCTCGTCAATAATGAATTCATATGTTTTACCGACCAGTTCGGCTTCCATGGCGCGTTCTTGTTCCAGATCATCAAGGTATTTAAGAAACAACATCCATGATGTTTGCTCGGTGTAATCGAGCTCTGTGGTACAGCCTGCCTCTTTCCAAAGGACATCATCAATATTTTTGAAAGTTTGCTGAAACATGAAATCCCTTTATAGCTTTATTTTTTCTAAAAACGATTTATTTTTCCAAAACATTATAGCCAATCCCTCTCAATAACTGTAGAAATGGCACTTTTCACAAAATCTGTTTAAAACAGTTTGGTCAATATTACCAAACGGATTTGATGATTTTGGAATAGGTAATACCAAGGAGCTACAAGCGCGCGGTAAGGTTGGTTTTCATGTGGTTGGATTTCTTAAAAGAGGTTGTGCAAATGTATTCGGAAAACAGGGCTTCAAGATCGACGCGCATTTATGACGACCTCTATATGTTGCAGCTAACGCCCGTCATAACCTGGAATTTGTAGTAGTGAAAATTTTTCATTTTTACCTAAGATGGCAATCACTTAAAATTTGTGGATACCTCTAAGCCTCATTGAAAAACATAACGGAATACTGAGTCTCTCTCGACATCTTTCCGCCTAAAGCTTCCGTAAGGAGTGAATATTTTAGCTATGTCATCGTTAATTTATAGCTACCAACGATTAACAGTGACATAAAAACACTATCATTCCAGCCCTTTAGAGGGTCCCACAGAGTATTTCCGCACTGCATCTTCATCCTAAAAAAGATTAAATATTACGAAGTTTAGAAAGCCAAGGCAGACAGAAACACCCTCAATTTCCCTAAAAGTGGGGAGGTTATCCACGCTACGGAGAGCGGCTCCATTAAGATGGGGAAGATAAATCATTATGGAAACAAGGGCTTCATTGGTTTCTCCCCACTTTCCCCATTATTTTGTGAAGGGTGTCAGTAAAACATAGAAATAAAAGTGCAAAAATCAGGTAGCTTTTTTGAACATTGGAACAACACTTGCGCCTTTTTCTAGTGCTTCTAAATAATCACTCCACCATTGCATCATTTTTATTCGTTCGGGTAAATATTTTGCCCGGTTGTATGCGCCACGTATTTCATTTTTCTCACCATGCGCCAGCTGTCTTTCAATTGCATCAGGGTTAAAGCCTGCTTCATTTAATGCGGTACTGGCAACAGCCCGGAAACCGTGGCCGGTCATCTTGCCTTTGTAGCCTAGACGGTATAGAGCGAATAACAATGTGTTGTTGCTGATTGGTTTGTGTGGGTTACGGCCTGGTAATAAAAACCGGCTATCCCCTGCTTTAGTTTTGAGTTCTGCAAGGATTTTTAATGATTGGGTGGATAACGGTACTACATGCTCATTTCTCATTTTCATACGCTCACTGGGAACAACCCATAGCGCATTTTCTAAATCAAACTCTGACCATAAAGAACCAATTAATTCATTGGTTCGAGTGAAGGTATAAGCCAGCATTTGCGATGCTAACTGTGTTTGTTTATCACCTATGGTCTCATACTGGGAAATAGAACGAAGTAATTCTGGCAGTTCTTCAGGCTTAACAGCCGCCTGGTTCTTCTTCTTGTGTGGGGTTAATGCGCCCCTCAAATCAATAGCAGGATCACGACTACAACGACCAGTTATAACACCATAGCGGAATACTTGGCTGCACATTTGCAATACCCTGTGTGCTAAATCATACGCCCCACGTTGTTCAATAATGCGGATAGTGTTTAGTAACTCAGGTGCTTCAATCTTTTTTATTGGGAGTTTACCCAGGTATGGAAACACATTGACTTCAAGCCGTCGTAACACATCCTTAGCATGACTTGGTACCCAGGTGTTCAATTGCTTGGAATACCACTCACGGGCAACGGCTTCCATGCTATTGATCGCTGCTTCTTTACTCTGTTGCTTTCTTATGCGACGTTCTACAGATGGGTCAAGATTTTGATTCAGTTTTTCCCGCTCAATCTGGGCATTCTCCCTAGCCTGTTTTAACCCTATTTTTGGATAGACTCCGATTGATATGGATTTTTCTTTGCCATGAATCTTATACCGTAACCGTCAATACTTACGCCCGTCAGCGTATACCCAGAGGTAAAGCCCCTCACCATCATGAAGCTTACGAATTTTCTTACCTTCACTGGTGGCGTTCTTACAAGTAACGTTATCAAGGGCATGACGAGTAGTCAAAATGTGGTAACTTTTATTAGTTAAAAATAGTTAC
>JAJFJG010000029.1 GCA_021774265.1 Nitrosomonas sp. | reverse complement strand
GGGTAAAAAGTTAGGAAAGGACCAAATGTTACGTAGTAATTTTGGTTTTATGTTTGTCTGCAATGGTCGGAGTGTTTTTTAAGGCTCCCAGAATCCGGTATAGATTCTAGCTATGATTCTGGGGTCTGCGAGATCAAAGTCTTCATGGGTATTTTCACGGCTAAGATCGTACTCTCCATAAAGCAGTAGATGCTTCCATGCCAGTACGTTTCCTTTTTCAGAGTAACAAGCGCGTGTTGCATCGTAGCCTGATCATCGGATTGTAGCATTTTGCCTAAATAGAGATAATTAGGTAAAAGAGTTAGAATAATAAAAATCGCTCGTTTTTAAAACAATTCAAACGGTGTTTCAGCTTATCGGATAAACATCAATGTGATCCGCATGTTGGCGCACCTGAGCTAAATCATAAGCCATTTGTAGTCGCATCCAGCTATCTGCAACGCCCCACCCCATTTTCTCCAAACGCACAGCCATTTCAGGAGAAATGCTAGATTTTTCATTCACCAGATTATTCAAGGTTTGCCGGGTAACGCCCAATGCTTTCGCGGCCTTGGTTACGGTGATATTTAACGGTTCAATACAGTTCATCCGTACATGCTTACCCGGATGTGGTGGGTTTTTCATAGGCATAATGGTGTCTCCTTTCTAGTGATAATCAACTAAGCTAACATCGGATACCTTACCATCCTCGAACTGAAAAACAACGCGCCAGTTACCCGAAACATCCACGGCATAAAAATCACGTAAATCCCCTTTCAACTCATGCAAGCGATAACCGGGCTGACGCATGTGATCAATTGTTTCAGCAGCATCAAGATCAGCTAAAATTAACTCAACCTTGTCGATCTGGTTCGGGTTGATCTTGCTTCGATCCCCCTTCTCAAACAGTCGTTTTAGTCCGCGATGTTTGAAGCTTATAATCATACTAAAAATATATAGTGACAATTGTCACCTGTCAACCTATTTCTGTTTAGCAAAAAAATTGCCCGTATTTCACCCTGTGATGCCCTGAAAACTTTTTACAGCTCCAAACTACCAGAAAACAATTTAAAGCGCCTCAGCGTGATCCTGTGTTCTTCTATCGTAAGATATGAGCATATTCAACAACCGCTTCCCACTTATCAGCGTTACATCTGAATTTTGAATCACCTGATAGCTTTTTTTACCTGTTTTTCCGGTATGCACGAATAAGCCTTTTTCTCCACGTTTACGGCATAGCTGCACAAAGGTCTGAACATGGGCGGGGTTGATATGGTTTTTATAGCGTTTTGCTTGTAATCAGGTAGTTATCATTTTTAATTCTGACTTGACCATCAATCCCACCGTCTCCGCTATAGCGCTTGTTTCTTTTTATTTGATGCCGGCGATGTTTGAGTGCGGTTAAAATCATTTCTTCAAATACGAAGGGATTAACGCCCCTGAGCTGCGTAATTTGTTTTTGCGGCGTATCACATCGTCTCAATCGTTTTAGTTGCTGTGAGGCTTCGATTTTGCACAGGATGTGCCTCTTCCTGTCCCACTTGATGGCAAATAGAAAAAAAGTAATTCCAAGTATCAAAGGTAATAGTTCAAGTGGGATGAATACGGCAAACTGTGAAACGGTACTTAAAACTTTGAATATTGCTGACAACATTGACGTTCTCTATCTAAAACAGTGTATTTTTTTATTACACTATTTTTTCTTTTGAGGTCTTTAAATAACCGTATATTGTTTGTTTAACCTCCTGCCCTTTTCCTGCTAAACAGTTTTTGTTTTTGATCTTTGTCTTGAGGGTAGAAAGAAAATGAAAAAAAATTATGGTGTGACGTGATGGTTACACGATTTTTTTTGAAATTGTGAGCGTAGCGATCTCGATAAGTATTAAGATTTTGAATTAAAAGTTATACACATTTGAGGGTGTTTTTATGTTTAGTGTTTATATTTTAGTGTTTATTTTAGTGTTTACAAAAAGTGGAGGCTTTACAAGTTTCTGAAATATAATAATAAAATGCTTATATTTTTCATCTTGTGTGTGTGAAATGACGAAAAATTTGCCTGCGTGTGTGAAATGACGATAAAGTGTGTGTGAAATGACGAAATCTAAACGAGACATCTCACGATTACTTCCTGATCGCCATCCGCAACCGGATTTTTTCGTTTGCGATATTTTTGATGCTGCTCCAAAGTCTGATATCGCTTCAATGGAGTACCCGCTTTTTACATTATCTACTAAACCAGATTTCACAACACGATTCTATGAAAGAAACGAGAACTGGTTAAAGGTGTCTCCCTCCCCTGCTGGTCTTGCGACAGTTCATGATCGCGATATATTGATTTATTGTATTTCTCAATGTATGACGGCTCTCAATCAAGGTCGTGAAATATCTAGAAATATGAGATTCAAAGCGATAGACCTTTTAATTGTTACCAACCGCAAAACAAGTGGCGAAGGTTATAAATTGCTACGGGCAGCTCTTAAGCGGCTTCAAGGTACGCAGGTTGAAACGAATATTATTACAGGCGGACAAGAACAATGGAATGTGTTTAGTCTTATTGATAAGGCAAGTATTATCAAGGAAACGCGCGATGGTCGTATGCAAGAAATTGAAATCACTCTGTCTGATTGGGTATTCAATGCCATACAAGAAAAACGTGGCGATATCCTAACAATCTCACGCTTTTATTTCCGGCTGCGCAAACCCTTGGAGCGAAGACTTTATGAGCTAGCTCGTAAACATTGCGGGACAAAAAATCAATGCTGGCCAATGAAACTTGAAACGCTTTATGAACGCACTGGGTCACAATCAACATTTCGTGAATTTAAACGGATGATAAAAACGATCTTGGACAATCAAGATCATATTCCTGATTATACTTTTGAGTTGATCGATGAGACTGTTTATATGCGTCCTCGTCCGGATTTCAAAGATAAATATAAAAAGGTAAAACAACCAGACCGCATTGATCAGATACGTTTGAAAACACAAACTTACAATAATGCAAAGAAATTCTCTAAAGGCTGGGATTTGTACATGATTGAGGATGAATGGCGAACCATGTTACGAGAAAAAAACTCAATGCCAGAAACACCGGATGGTTCATTTGTAGAATACGTGAAATGGTATGCAAAGGAACACAAATTATAAAATAGTATAATCTGAGCTATTCATGATAACTACATATCATGATACCCAGACATCACGATATAAAGATATCATGAAAACTTGATACAAGCATACCGGGATACCTACACTTCCAGTTATCGCGATAACATGCTATATAGATAACTACATATCCCCATATCGGGATAAACCTATAACCGGATATCATGATATGACTTATAAAATAGCAATGGTTGCTCAGAAGGGCGGGGTAGGGAAATCGACTCTCGCGAGAATTATCGCTGTAGAAGCTGCCAAGGGCGGCTTACAGACTAAAATAGCTGACTTAGACACACAACAAACAACTAGTGTGAACTGGGCAGCTAGACGCGCAGAAAATGGCATTACACCTGATATTCGCGCCGAGGCTTTCAACTCAATTGAAACAGCACTAAAAGATGCAGATAACTTTGACCTGTATATTTTTGATGGGGCACCACATTCATCAAGAGAGACACAAAAAGTTTGTCATGTAGTCGATATGGTAATAATTCCCACAAGCGAAGGATTAGACGATCTTCAACCTTCTGTAGTCTTAGCAAACAACCTCTTGAAAGCTGGGATATCTGCCAAAAAGATAGCTTTTGCTCTGTGTATTACATCTGACTCAGAACGCGAGATTCTAGGGGCAAGAGATTATCTTGCGCAAACTCCATACACAGTGCTAGCGGGTGAAATACCATTCCGATCTTCCTTTAAGACCGCAATGGACAAAGGAAAAGCGATCACTGAAACATCATTTCCAACACTACGAAAAAAAGCGGACACAATGGCACAAAACATTATTGATGCCGTGGCAATAGCTGCAAAAATGGAGGTGGCATAATGGCCAATATTGCAAAACTCAAACCCAAAGCAGGGAAGGGGACACCTCCTGCACCTGAAAAAACAAATAATAATTTAGAAACCCCCCCGCGCGAAAAATCAGAAAATAAAACTGTTATGCAGTTTTCTATTCCTGAAACGATACAAAGAGAATTTTCAACCGAGGCAGGACAACGCTTCGGCTTCAAGAAAGGCTCTAAATCAGATTTATTCATTGCTATGTGGGAGGCATACAAAAACGAAAGATCATGATAACTAGATATCATGATATCAGCGCACCACAAATCTAATTTATTCTTTGGAAACTGGCCCTACCTACCAACTGATTCAAATAATCAGCCGCCTTTTGAGCCTGAGAAGATGCCTTGAAAATATACTTCTTATCGTTTCTCAGGGCTTGCAACCATGATTTCAAATAAAGGGCGTGATTCTCTTGCCCGCGCTGTTTGATGCCAAGTTGAGCACATAAGAAAGGTCAAGAAAAGTCTTATCTTGGTTGAATTACCATATGTTGGTAATTGTTGGTAACATATGCGGAGAGGGTAAAGTCGGTCAAATTCCAACAAAGGTACGTAAAGTCCCATAGGATTTTTACCAACCCCTGAAATTCACTTGTCTCCAGGCTTTTTCATTCCTTCCAATAATTGTTCCATTTCTTGCTGCAATTTTGGGGGCCGGATATCGAATGAATCCGTTAGCTTGTCATCCGAGAAATCATACTCACCCAACAGATTCAAATGCCGCCAGGTAATGATGGAACCGTTGGCAATAGCCTCCAACAATTGTTGGCGCTCTGCTTCATTATTCATCCTGATCAATTGCTGCGACAGGTACAGATAGGGGTACCGTAAGGATTCCTATCATGTGCGTACTTGCCGGATGAGCCATTAAATAAATAAGTAACTCCTTGCGTTTCTATTAGAACACGAATATATTTGGAAGCTAGTAGGGTAGGTAGAGATCTAGGTTTAAAGTCAGATATTGGGTTTGTTTTTATTAGTTTACTAAGAAGAGGGAAATCTAAATGCAGCTATCGAACTATTTTGTGTTGCAGGACAACAACTTTGAACTCGCAGAAGGTAACATCAAACGTTTTACAGCAAGTATGCCTCCTCCATCACAGTTCAGAAGTAATACCGCACGACCATTATTATGGTTTAATATGCAACCTCTCACAAGCGGCCGTCTCAAGTTTATCGTTATTCTAAATGACCCACAGGGCAATCCAAACAACATTCCAGATAACAAAGTTGTATTTAATTATGATTTTGCGAGTAACAGCAGAGAATTAAGAAGTATACATGAAGTGCTTGATGGGAGTAAATTTTCGTCTAACGATAATTTTATAGATTTTCGTGTGATAGTTGGAAGAATTCGACTTTCGGACATAATACTTTTCTTTCGTGTCGAGACCTAAAGTTGTAAAGCCAAGTTGGGTGTGCGGCAAGATTGGCAAGTAAGTGTACCCCATCAGCATAAGTTGGACAGATTAGCCTGATTATCCTAATCGGAACGTCTCTTCATATCTCGCAATCGGTCGGAGACTGATCGGCTTCACTAGCTCGGTTGCCCCAGACCGATCTCCAAAAAGAGTTGTTCGCTTACCGCTGCCGTTCGAAGTCCTCCACGTCGCAGGTCGTATCGAGGGTACTACGCATATTCATGCGAAATTACGGCGTAAGAAAATATATACTGATTCTTCATCCTTAAAACCCGTTCGAAAGCTGATATATAAGAACTTTCTAGCAGAAATAATTTGAAAATTGAAAGCATAGAAGACCTGCTTGTAAGCGGCTATTACCCAAGCTTTATTAATGACTTGGCTTGTAAGAGTCCAGCTTACGCCGTAATTTCGCATGAATATGCGTAGTACCCTCATCAGCGAACGCAGAACATCCTTACCTATTGCTCTTGATGTTACAAAAAGAACCGTGTTTAGATATTTGAGTAATTACTCATTTGAGTAACTGAGTAATTGAGTAAGATTATTGCACAATAAAAACAATATGTTAGTTAAATTACTGTGGTCTTGGGCATGTCAACACGTGACTACAGAAATTATAAAACTCTTAATGATTAAGGCAGGGATTGCCGCTAAAATGACTGTATCGCCATCAATAACACGCAGTACATGCGCTTTTATTTTATTGGCTTCGTGATGGTACATTAACTGATGGGGTTATTAAGTTATTCATTATCTATTGGATTTGGAATATCATCTAGTATGTCTTTACGATTACAGTGCCTTAGAAAAAAGTACAAAGAAGAATCTATTATTTTAAGCATCTTTCCTCCTCTATCATAATCAACAAACGGTGGCTGGATTTTCTTACTAATTTGGTGCTGTGTTATGTTATGTAGAAATGCGCCCAAGTCACCAGATCGTACGTCGTTTTCTCTGTGATGTATATTTCTTATTTCTTTTAACAATGTTGCCCTAGACAGGCCTTTTTCTATTTCTTCAAAGTCATGGGTAAGCAACAGCTTTATAAAATAGTAAGGAAATGCTAGAGATGGTTTCCCGCTCTGATTACTAGTTTTTCGTGCTATATCCACAAACGCTTCAAAATTTCGAATATGACGAACGCCGTATTCTTTAGACTTTTTCTGTAACGCCACATCTAAATTATTTTGACTAATTGTTACTAGCTTATCGCTTGTCTCATCTACTCCTGCATCAAAACAACAGTACTTGCAAATTTCCTGTACTACTCCGATACTATCAAAAGAGCCGCTAATTAATTGCTTCCTTACCTCGAAAAAGTTTACATTTAAGAGTTTGCTTCCCTTTTCAATTACTTTTTCAAAATCGTCGATTCCCCAAGGCTCAACAGGAACCTCACTGATTCTGTCTAGCAAATCACCGTTGAACTGAATTAATCGATTTGCTTCGCGCCATATACCTAAAATAATAAAAATTATATGACGGTCTTGAAAAATACGAAGATCGTAAGCAAGTGTTTCTTGTACGCCCGATTCTAGATAATGAAAATTTTCTAGAACAATGTATTTTCTTATCTTATGGGCCTCTAGGAGTTCCGAAACATCCTGAGCTAATGCCAAGTTATATTCAATATAACTTTCCTTTATGCTTTTTTTATCAGTGTTTTGGTCTGATACCTCTCCGTCGGTGCCTGTATCGCCAATGAATGGAATTTTTATTTTAAAAGGGGTCCTGTGGAAGAACCCCCAAAAGTGTTCGTTCTGAGCTAAGCCACTTTCCAGAAGTACCGTTTTAAATGTTTTTCAAGCTCATTTACCATCGCATCCACATCAATATCACCATTACTTTTTCTAAAATTGTACTTGCCAGTAAATGCAACATGCGACCAGGCAATGGGTGAGATTCTGGCAAATTCATCGATAATTGCCTGGCTCGTCCCAGCGGCAAGCATCCGTTCATAAACAGTGTTTAAAATAATGGAGTTATAGGCGATGATGGAGTTTGCAACCAGCCTTACTGCATGTGCGCTGATTTGATTGTTTTCTATCTTTTTACCTTTAAAAACCCCACGATAAATTTTTCTGATGAGCCCTTGTAGTTGGTGGTAAGCCTCCGTTCTATTCCTAGCTGTTCGTATGGCTTTTCGCAGAACCATGCTATCGATTAAATTTAACACATGCGTACTTTTAAATATCGCATTATATTCAATCAGTGCTTTTTTAAGTCCGGTATAGCGTGCATAGGAGTTTAATTTTCTAACGATGTTACTTTGCGTGTTTTCTTGCAATAGCAAAGAAAGTAATACCCGCAAGATGCCTCTTTTTTTCGATTTAATCAGATTTTTATCGATGACTCCCTGTGAGCGAATAATCCCAGTATAGTTGTCAGTCGTTTTGACTGAATACAAGTTATTTGCTGCGTCATTTATGTTTTTAATGCTAGGAACATAATCAACATCGATAGAATCCAATATGACGAAGTTGAGCTTATTGAGAGAGTGGTTGTCTCCCGTCACCATATCGATGTTAATGTTTGTTTTAGGCTATGTTAGCGTTAATTGTTGATACCCCCAAACGCCCAAAGCGGCGCGTAAAATAACTGCTGGCGTCAAAGCACCCTTGGTTACATCTAAAATGCGTCGCCAACCGAGATAACTGAACAGATATCGTGTTGCCACG
>JAJFJG010000028.1 GCA_021774265.1 Nitrosomonas sp. | reverse complement strand
CCCATTGAATGACAATATCGAAATTAGGGGTGGTGTGGTCAGTGGTTGGGATGCTCACTTTAAGCAGCCTGCTAATTTCTTGGGTAGTGTGTCCTATACCACAGATAACGAACAAACTTCTATAACCGGCGCATTAATCACGGGTGACGTTAACACTTCCGCTATTGGTAGTAACAATCATAACCGTACGATGTACAGTGTTGTGTTAGAACATGACGTAACTGAAAAATTGCACTATGTATTACAACACGATTTGGGTATTGAGCAAAGCACTTCGACCAGCCAGTCTGCCAAATGGTACGGTCTTAACCAGTATTTGTTCTATGACATCGCACACGACTTAGGTGCTGGTATACGTATGGAATGGTTCCGCGATGAAGACGGTGTCAGGGTTCAAGGAAACGGCATCAGTGAAAACTATATTGGTGTGACGGGCGGTTTAAACTACAGACCTATTGCTGGTTTCACTTTACGGCCTGAAGTTAGATATGACGTTTCGACAAATAATAAAGCCTATGACGGCGGCACAGATGATGATCAATTCTTAGCATCTATCAGCGGTATCTTCCGTTTCTAATCGACCGACTATTTAATAATCAGTCATTTAAGTGCTTATGTGATTTATATCACATAAGCACTTTCCTTACATAACTTCCGCTACAATTCGCACCTTACTTTCACCGCGCTATTCATCACGCATGACCATTTCAACGCATCATAAGCGTCCATGTCCTTGTGGTTCAAAGAATGATTACAACCAGTGTTGCGGTCGATACATTGAAGCCGATGAATTGCCGCAATATCCTGAACAATTAATGCGTTCTCGTTATACTGCTTATGCATCTAACAATGCTGAATATTTAAAGAAAACATGGCATAGACGTACGCGCCCTGCTCAATTACAATTGGATACTGAAATCAATTGGCTAAGTCTAGAGATTATTGATACTCAAAATGATCAGACTGATGACAATGTAGCCTGGGTAAAGTTTACCGCAAAGTTCAAACACGGTGCATGTTTACAATCATTACATGAACTCAGTCATTTTTTACGTGAGAATGACCAATGGTTTTATGTAGATGGCAAAATTTTCCAACAGGCCCTTATGAAAAAAATCAGTCGTAACTCATCATGTCCATGTGGAAGCGGAAAAAAATTCAAGCACTGTTGTCTTAATTAACGACAATAGCCAATCGACACAACACTCGACAAAAGTTTAATCGGCAAAGAATTCTTTTGCTTTATCCATCCATGACTTGGCACGCGGACTGTGGCGTGAATGATCTTTCTGGCTAATACCTTCCAATTCTTCAAGCAATTCTTTTTGGCGTGATGTCAGTTTAACCGGGGTTTCCACAACAACATGACATAACAAGTCGCCATACGTGTTACTACGCACCCCTTTGATGCCTTTGCCCCGTAAACGAAAGACTTTGCCTGTTTGAGTTTCAACTAACACTTTGATTTTGGCATAGCCTTCAAGTGTTGGTATTTCAATCTCGCCACCTAGTGCGGCCTTTGTGAAACTAATAGGGACTTCACAATGCAAGTCATTGCCATCACGCTGGAAAACCGCATGACTAGCAAGTTGAACCACCACATAAAGATCGCCTGCAGGCCCACCATTCGCACCCGCTTCACCCTCACCCGTTAAACGAATGCGATCACCATCATCCACACCAGCAGGGATCTTTACAGACAGTGTTTTATGTCGTTTAATCCGCCCAGTACCATTACATGGAGAACAGGGATCTGATATAACTTTGCCATTCCCCTGGCATTTCGGGCAAGTCTGTTGAATGGAAAAAAAACCCTGCTGCATTCTCACTTGACCATGACCATTACAAGTGGTGCATGTTTTGGCCGACGAACCAGGTGTCGCACCATCGCCATGACAAGTGTCACAAACCTCCATGGCAGGAATACGAATTTTTTTCTCTGTACCACGTGCTGCTTGTTCAAGTGTGATTTCTAAGTTGTAGCGTAAATCTGAGCCACGATGCACATTGGATCGACCTCCACCACCACGCCCCCCAAAGATATCACCAAAAATATCACTAAATGCATCACCAAATCCTTGCGCACCGGCCCCTCCACCTGCACTAGAGTCTACGCCAGCATGGCCATACTGATCATAGGCCGCACGTTTATTTGTATCGGTTAATATTTCGTAAGCTTCTTTGGCTTCCTTAAACAAAGTCTCGGATTTCGCGTCACCAGAATTGCGGTCTGGATGATGTTTCATTGCCAACTTGCGGTAGGCTTTTTTGATCTCTGTTTCCTCAGCTCCACGACTGACGCCAAGCACTTCATAGTAATCGCGTTTACTCATATTTATTTCCTACTACCATCACGTAAATAATAATCCATTCTAGAAACACATTAAAACAAATAAATACCAAAGCGCAGAGCACGTAGGGTGTCATCTCGACCATTCCTCACGCCTCTGCGCCCACACCACCGCTCAAAGAAAAAGTTACTTCTTCTCTTTATCTTTGTCCTTCACTTCTTCAAACTCTGCATCAACTACATCGCCTTCTACAGGTTTTTCGCCCTTATCAGAAGATTTTTCAGCTCCACCATCGGTCTGAGATTGACCTTCTTGCGCTTGATCTTGTTGATACATTTTCTCCGCGAGTTTATGTGAAGCTTCCGTTAACGCAGTCGTCTTAGCATCAATGGTGTCTTTCTCGTTGCTCTTCAATGCGTCTTCTGCATCTTGCAAAGCCGACTCAATATTGGTCTTTTCATCCGCGTCTAGCTTGTCACCACTTTCTGCCAGTGTTTTCTTGACTGAATGAATCATGGCATCACACTGATTGCGACTAGAAACTAATTCAAATGCTTTGCGATCTTCTTCAGCATTCTCCTCGGCATCTTTTACCATGCGGTCGACTTCTTCATCCGACAAACCTGAGCTAGCTTGGATTTTGATTTTATTTTCCTTGCCAGTCGCTTTGTCTTTAGCAGACACATGTAAAATGCCATTGGCATCAATATCAAACGTGACTTCAATTTGTGGCATACCGCGCTGCGATGCAGGAATATCAGTCAGATTAAATTGCCCTAGACTCTTATTGCCCGAAGCCATTTCCCGTTCACCTTGTAACACATGAATAGTCACTGCTGTTTGGTTATCTTCAGCGGTTGAGAATGTTTGTTGTGCTTTAGTTGGCACAGTTGTGTTTTTTTGAATAAGCTTGGTCATAACACCACCCATGGTCTCAATACCCAAAGACAGTGGCGTCACATCCAACAACAACACATCCTTAACATCGCCTCGCAACACCCCGCCCTGAATAGCAGCACCCACAGCAACCGCTTCATCAGGGTTCACGTCCTTACGCGGCTCTTTACCAAAAATCTCCTGAACTTTCTCTTGGACTTTAGGCATCCGTATTTGTCCACCAACCAAAATCACGTCATCAATTTCTGAAGCAGCAATTCCTGCGTCTGCCAAAGCAACACGGCAAGGCTGCACGGTACGCTCAATTAATTCTTCGACCAAGCTTTCCAATTTAGCACGTGTAATTTTAACAGCCAAATGCTTGGGCCCTGATGCGTCCGCTGTCACATATGGTAGATTCACTTCCGTCTGTTGGCTGGATGACAGTTCGATTTTTGCTTTTTCTGCAGCGTCTTTTAGACGTTGCAGTGCAAGCATATCGTTCTTCAGATCAATACCGGTGTCTTTCTTAAATTCATCCACCAAATATTCAATCACACGCAAATCAAAATCTTCACCACCCAGAAAAGTATCTCCATTGGTCGCCAACACTTCAAACTGGTGCTCGCCCTCTACCTCAGCGATTTCAATAATAGAAATATCGAAAGTACCACCACCCAAGTCATAGACGGCAATCTTGCGGTCACCTTCCTTTTTGTCCATGCCAAATGCTAAAGCAGCAGCTGTTGGCTCATTAATGATTCGTTTAACTTCTAAACCAGCGATTCGTCCGGCATCTTTAGTTGCTTGGCGCTGCGAGTCATTAAAATAAGCGGGTACAGTAATTGTTGCTTCTGTTACTACTTCGCCCAAATAATCTTCAGCGGTTTTTTTCATTTTCTTCAATACTTGCGCTGAAACTTCTGGCGGTGCTATCTTCTTACCGCGCACTTCAACCCATGCATCATTATTGTCGGCCTTCACAATGGAGTAAGGCACCATCTTGATGTCTTTTTGCACCATTTCTTCGTCAAAACGACGACCGATCAATCGCTTGATAGCAAACAATGTATTTTTTGGGTTTGTAACAGCTTGGCGTTTAGCGGCAGCACCTACTAAAATTTCGTCTTCATCCGTATAAGCAACAATAGATGGTGTAGTACGTGTTCCTTCGGCATTCTCGATAACTTTAGGCTTGCCGTTTTCCATAACAGAAACACATGAATTGGTGGTACCTAAGTCGATACCGATAATTTTTGACATAACTAGATCCCTTTAAAGATTATTCGTTGCAATTAGTTGGCTTTAGAAGTGGTGACATCTGCTAAAATTTCAAGACTCTTTAGCTTTAGAAACTGAAACCATTGCTGGTCGAATGACGCGATCATGCAATGTATAACCTTTTTGCATCACCTGTACCACGGTGTTTGGCGCAATATCAGAATCAACAGTACACATAGCTTGATGAAGATGCGGATCAAATTTCTCGCCTTCTGGATTGATCACTTTAATATTAAACTTCTCAAATACTGCATTGAGCTGCTTTTGAGTTAATTCCATACCATTCTTATAATTTTCTACAGTTGCGTTTTCAACAGTGAGTGCAGCATCCAAACTGTCCATCACTGGAATTATTTCAGTTGAGAATTTATCAATCGCGTATTTGTGGGCATTTGCGACATCTGTCTGGGCGCGCTTGCGGGTATTCTCCACATCGGCTTTGGAACGCAACCAAGCGTCATGATTTTCAGCCGCCTTTAGTTCGGCCGCTTTTAATAACGCGGCCAAGTCAGGCTTTGCCGCCTCTTCCAATTCCTCCACATCATTAGTCAACATTTTTTCTGTGACGGCTGTTTCGTTGACATTTAATGTTTCTGCAGCTTCTGCCGTTTGCTCCGGCTGGTTAGATTCTGGATTTTTTGTTTCTGGCATTATTCCTCTCCTAATTTCTATGCGATGGATATTGGGATAGTTTTGCTGATTTCAAGCATAAAGACGAATTCTTATAAAAAATCTTTGTAGGTTTCAGTAAAGTACTTCAGGAGGCACGGTAAAATTACTTCATGAACAACAACAAAGCCACTGACCTATTCTGTCGAGGAATTACCACCTAATTTTTTATTTCTTTTGCCAGTTCAGTTGCCTTACCAATATAACTTTGTGGCGTCATTTGTAATAAGTCTTTTTTTGCGGAATTTGGAATATCGAGCTTTTCGATAAATTGATGCAGTGTTTTCTTGGTAATACCGCCTTTACCACGCGTCAATGCTTTAAGTTGCTCATAAGGGTTAGGCACACCATAGCGACGCATGACCGTTTGAATAGGCTCAGCCAACACTTCCCAAGCGTTATCCATGTCGGCCATTAGGCGCACTAAATTAACTTCCAGCTTGCCTAATCCTTTTGCACAGGAATCATACGCTAACAAGGTATGACCCAGCCCCACACCCATGTTGCGTAATACAGTCGAGTCTGTTAAATCACGTTGCCAGCGGGAAATTGGCAGTTTCTCGCTCAGATGTCGCAGCACTGCGTTCGCAATGCCGAGATTACCTTCCGAATTCTCAAAATCAATGGGGTTAACCTTATGCGGCATGGTGGAGGAACCCACTTCATTAGCTTTGGTTTTTTGCTTGAAGTAACCTAGCGAAATATAACCCCAAATATCACGATTTAAATCCAGTAATATCGTATTCACACGTGCATACGCGTCAAACAATTCTGCGATGGTGTCATGCGGCTCAATTTGAGTAGTATATGGATTAAATTCCAGACCGATATTTTCGACAAATTGCTGCGAAAATTGCGCCCAGTCCAATTCTGGGTAGGTTGCTAGATGCGCATTATAGTTTCCCACCGCTCCATTAATCTTGCCGAGAATCTTAACCGATTCAATCTGTTGATAGCCGCGCTGCAAACGATAAACCACATTCGCAATCTCTTTGCCCAACGTGGTCGGTGTAGCGGGCTGTCCATGGGTTCGCGCAAGCAAAGGAATATCTGCCAATTGATGCGACAGGTCAACCAATGTTGCAATAATCTTCGCTAAAGTTGGTAGTATCACTTGATCACGACTGCCTTTCAACATGAGGCCATGAGAAAGGTTGTTGATATCCTCCGAGGTGCAAGCAAAATGAATAAACTCACTCACTTTGACAACTTCATTATTTCCAGAGAGCTGTTCCTTCAACCAATATTCAACGGCTTTTACGTCATGATTCGTGGTTGCCTCAATGGCTTTAACCGCTTCTCCATCTGACACAGAAAAATTAGCGACTAAATCATCCAATTGTTTTTGTGCCTCAATTGAGAAAGCTGGAATCTCAGTCAATGTTGGCTCGTTACTCAATGCCTTAAACCACGCGACTTCAACTTGTACGCGGTAACGAATTAATGCATATTCGCTAAAATAGAGTCTTAATGGCTCAACTTTGCTTTGATAACGACCATCGAGAGGGGAAAGTGCTGTAATAGAAGAAAATTTCATGATGTTCTCAGTCCGTATGAGCCGGGCATTTTATCATGACAAGCTTATAAATTATTGTAAATCTAAGCTTCTACCAATCACCCCGTAATCACACCACCACCCAGACATACCTTGCTTTCATAAATCGCCACCGATTGCCCGGGTGTAACTGCCCATTGATCTTGGGCAAAATCCACCTGACAAATATCTTGTTCAAGTTGCACGATAGCACACGGCGCATCGTGCTGGCGATAACGTATTTTTGCGGCATAAACCCAGTTACAATGGGGCTGCTTATCACTTATCCACGTTAAGTCAGATGCCTGAAGTGACGAGCGTAATAAATCCGGATGATCATGTCCTTGCACTGCGACAAGTATGTTTTCTTCCATCTTCTTGGTTGAAACAAACCATGGCTTGCCGCCGCCGCCCCGCATACCACCGATTCCCAAGCCTTGTCGTTGTCCAAGTGTGTAGTACATCAGTCCCATATGCTCGCCAATCACCTTTCCTTCTGGCGTTTGAATTTCTCCTGGTTCACGCGGCAGGTATTTATTTAAGAAGTCGCGAAAAGGCCGCTCACCAATAAAGCAAATACCCGTGCTATCTTTCTTGGAGAAATTAGGCAACTTTTGTTCTTTTGCTATCTTACGAATATCACGTTTGTACATATGGCCGATAGGAAATAACGTACTAGCCAATTGCTTCTGATTTAAACGATGGAGAAAATAACTTTGATCCTTAGTACCATCTTCACCTTTCAATAACTGAAAAATACCCCGTGTTTCCCGCACCTGCGCATAATGTCCGGTGGCAATATAGTCTGCGCCAAGTTTTTGCGCGTGATCTAAAAAAGCTTTAAATTTGATCTCGGCATTGCAAAGAACATCTGGATTAGGTGTGCGCCCAGCTTTATATTCCGCCAAGAAATGTGAGAAAACGCGATCTTTATATTCTGCTGAGAAATTCACCACTTCTATTGGAATATCCAATACATCAGCGACTGACACCGCATCCAGAAAATCCTGGCGGGTAGAACAATATTCATCCGTGTCATCATCTTCCCAGTTTTTCATAAACATGCCGACGACATCATGGCCTTGCTGTTTCAATAGGAATGCCGCAACCGACGAGTCCACGCCGCCTGACATACCAACTATCACACGCTGTTTTTTCATTGCCGTATTATTTGTGTATTAGGAGTTCCATCGGATAACGCTGACCTGCGAAATAGTCTTGAATACACTGCATAACTAGCGGACTACGATGGCGATGCGCCAGTTTTTCTATTTCTTCAATATCATACCAACCAGCACTGACGATACCTGTATCGAGCTGATAATCAGGATCAAAATCCGTCACCTCGCCAGAAAAGGTAAAACGCAGGTAGGTAGTATCATTCGCGCTAGAATGCCAGTTATAAACGCCCTGCAACCAATGCGGAACAAATGTGTAACCCGTTTCTTCCATCGCTTCGCGAATGGCGCCTTCAGGTATTGATTCGCCAGGTTCTAAATGACCTGCGGGTTGGTTAAATAGCGTTTCTGAGCTGTCCTCTTGCTGTTCCTCGACCAATAAAAACTTGCCCTTTTGTTCAACAACAGCTGCGACGGTTACATTGGGTTTCCAGATCATAATTTCTGACACATTGACAATTGAATAACATATCGATAGAGGTTATAAGCATGACCCCTGGATACTAATTCCGCTTATTATCTCATTCTCATGGCCACCCATGTTGAGATTAATAAGTAAATCACTGAAGAGATGCTCACGTACAGGCAATTAATAGCTGTTATGGTTCAATAAGCTTGAACACTACAAAACTTCTTTACCTTTCCCATCATCCCAATTGGTTAACTTACTAACTAATTGGCTCGAGTCAACGAAGGTGAATACTTCTTTGACCAACCCCATCTCGTGCAAACTGTCACGAACCTGCGAGAAAATATCCATCAGCCGTTTAGTACCAAGACGCTTGCGAAACTCACCAAAATAACTATGATCTGGTGCCTTTTCTCCAAGACCCAAATCACAGAACCATTTAACAGAAAGGTTCTCCTGTAAGAAACGCTCCATCTCTCGATCACTTAGATCTTCATGAAATTGCAACACCAGCGTTCGTAATGCAAATTCAGCACCCTTTTCTTTGCGGCCTTTATATGAATAAAGCGAATGATAAGGTTGACTGAGCTGATCAAATGG
>JAJFJG010000027.1 GCA_021774265.1 Nitrosomonas sp. | reverse complement strand
TAAGCACATTTTTGTAGGCCATGAGGTTTCTCCTGAAAGTTTATTGCAGTTAGCATGGTCCAACACGAATGTTACACGAATACCAGTAATCGGTACTGTTTGTGTTAACTGTACCTGAGCGATAATAGCAGAATGAGCAATTCAGCGACCCTGTTAATCAGGGTCGAAGTTTTGCCGGTTTTATCCAAAAAAACAGTACCCGGATTTACCTGATTGATTTTTATACCATTGTTTTTACTGATCAGCTTATAAAAATATGAATGTTGATACCGGAAAGTATTGGACGCTGATTTACAAATAGCCGTATTTATCTTTCTTAGCTTGATAGTCGTAGTAAGGTGATTCGTCAATCTTATCAATTAAGATGTCGCGCATCTCTACCAGAGCCTCAAGTCTAGCTGCTTCCATGTTGGTCTCGTAATTTACATCAAAGATTTTTTCTGTGCTAACCAATATCTCACAGCTTAAGTCGCAAATTGGCACTTCTGCCTTGATGTAAGTTAGTTCTGCTTCAGCTAGCGGTAGCAAGGCTGTCATTCCTCCAAGGCTAGCGGTGATGATGCCTAGTAATAGAACGGCGATAATAAAAAGTTGGGTTCTGTCGCATTAACGAAAGAAAGCTAATATTTGCTTGATTATATCGGGTGTACAGTTGGTCTTGACGCAATTATCTTGCCAGAGCGTAAAATTGTACAGCAAAAGACATTTCGTCAGCTCCTTCCATCATCATCTGGCCTTTGCAAATCATGTGCATGAGTTCGATGCCAGTCAGGATATTTTTAGCCAATTGAAAAGCTTTATCTCAAGCTATGATGACGAACTCTGTCACGCCAATATAGTATCAAGGATGGAGCTTAGAGAACTGGAACCTTCAAGAGTAAGTACCCATATAAAGCCACCACAGTTTAGAATGACCGTTCCCCAAAAAATGATTTGAAACGACTGTTTCTTCGATTTATGACGTAAAAACCTCTGTGCAACCAGTGCTCCAGGCCATCCACCTATGAGTCCAAGAAGATGTAAAGTGCCTTCCTCTGTTCTCCACTGGTTATTCTGTGCCGCTGATTTATCCAGTGCATAAGCTGAAAATGCAATGATACTTGCGGCAAGATAAAGGCCTAGCACAATGATAGGAAGCTTTCCCACGAACACCGAAGCAGCAACGAAAATAACAAAAAAAATAGCTAATAGAAGTGAAATCGACCACTTTTTTCGCGAAGAAGCAACCAACGAGCGATCCCCCACAAATGCTACTTTCTCGGCTCGCTCACGGCCTTTCTGATCAATCTCTAATTCGTAGGTCACAATTTCATTCCCGGCTGGGCGACGTCTTCTATTTTTGAACGCGTGAATGTGAACAAAAACTTGATTATTACTACCATTCTTAGTGATAAAGCCGAAACCTTGATCATCTTTCCAACTTGTTATTCTGCCTTGAAAACGCATTGCAATTTCTCGGTGGTTAGATTTGAAATAATATGAAAGAAAAGGTATAGAATGCGAAAGCAGAATCTGTAAAGATTAATAGCTTTTCAAATTTTGAGAACAAAACTTTTTTTTGGTAATCGACCAGACTTGAAAAAACTTTAGTATTAATTGAGGCACTAAAAATTAACATTGCCTACGCTCAATATAGCGCAGTTACTAACAGGGTTATCTACTGAATTTGTGGATAGATATAAGAACAAAACAATAGCTAATTGAAGTTAATCTGTATTTTTTATTTGATGTCCCTGTTGAATCAACTTAATCAACCACTGCGACAGAAAATTGTTCATTTCTCTTTCTAGCTCTTCATCAATTTTTCCTAATCCAAGCCTATTCTGCTCAAAAAAATCAGACCGATTGTCAAGCATGTATGCGAAAAGCATGGTGTGCCTTATACCTTGACGACATTTTATGAGGTTCAGAAGTCATTTCAGAAACATATTGCCAAAATGGGTTACTCTCCATAGAAATGTCGGCCGGGTGATGTGCGGTGTGACTGCCATAATTGCCAGCTAGCTGGTGAAAGTCCAGACTTTGCCCAGCGAGAGACAAAATCTGAAAGTCTATGTAGGCCTATGAATGAAAACCTAGGGCAGATTCGTTCCATCGGTAATCTGATTTTTAGTCAGAGGTGCTAGCCATCAAGTTGATAACATAAGAAATTACTATTAATCAACTGATAATATTGAACTTAGTTTGTTTGGAGAGAAATTCAATAACGAATTCATTTTACATACTACAAATCATCAAACTTAGATTGACATACTGTAAGTATTTGTATTAAGAGGTATAATTTTATGATGCCGACACCAAGAGTCGAACTCGGGACCTTCTGATTACAAAACCTATTTACAAATTAACGATCTTTATTAATCAACAACTTACAATGATTGCCACAGCCAAAACCAATGTCACACAGCCTCAAACGGTGGTATTTCAGTAGCAGTCTGACACAAATTTGACACAATCAATTTTGAGGCCTTTTAAAACGCTCAAATCTTCAAGCAGGAATTGCATAGCATTGTACAGTTACGAAAAAACTCGTACTGAGAAAAACTTGAAGCAATTGAAGCTTGGTAGCATAAATTTCTTTAATGTCATGCCTAAAAAAAACGATTGGGGCTCATCTGATTCCAGATTACCCATCTTTTTCAATATGATGCAACAACAGATTCGGGAGAAAATCAAACCACGAAGCGTTAAATAGTTACTGGTGTTTGTTTGAATTCTTGGTTAGGTCAACCGATGCTTGCGCCACTTTCATCAAGGACATTAATGCCTTATTTACTGCTTCTTCACTTGGAAATGCTTTTGCCACTTCTGGATCAAGTAGAACGATTTTGTGTGCTTCGGCATATGCCGAAGTGTATTTGCCGCGCACACCTTCCCCAAGATCTTCCCGTTTGTATTCAGGTCTCATTTCATCTTTCAGCTTAGTCTTCTTCATAAATCGTTCCCTCTTGCTTTGTCATCAAGCGTGCGCTGATGATTCATATCGAAATGTCCAACTCAGTATGAGACACCACAACATATTTCCCAGTTCGTGTTACTCCGAAAGTAAGCAACCGATGCTCATCTATAGAATGAACTGGATCATTGAACGTTAGCGCTAACTTGTCACCGAATACTGTAGCCGTCTCTTGAAACGAAATTCCATGTTTCTTGAGATTAATATCCGCTTTGTTCTTGTTCCACTCAAAATCCACAAATTAACTTTCCACAATTCTTTGATTGGTTAACATCGCACATAAGCCACGCATCCTAGTGCGCAACTTTAATTTGCATTATTAGGCTGAACTGCTTCTTCCAACTAGGAATTATAATGTTTCGTTATATCATCCAGAAATAACATGCTGCATCACCATCTCTTTAATTGTCAACACTCTACACGAATGTATCGATGATCTCACTTAATGCGACAGAACCCTTTGTCTCAGATCTCTAAAATTACTAGCAAAACCAGATGGTTAGACAGGTTGAAAAGATTGCACACGGCGGCATGGATACATAAGAATCACTGTATCTGGTCCATCGATTTGAACCGACGCATACCTCATTCTCATACCCGAGTTTGTTGGGTGTAAGCTCAGCGCAATTGTTAGCGTAATAAAACCCTGTGACAAGACCACAGGTTGTTACTTAAAAATAGTACTTCGCACACGACACGCTCCATTCTTATACAGAGCGGGCCTCTGCCAACACCTGATCGCGGAATTTCGGTGGCAGGTCGTCAGGTGTCAACAGATCAACGTGCACTCCCATCAGGTTTTCCAGTTCAACCTGTAAACCACCAAGATCGAATAGTGTTGCGTCAGGCAGTGCATCAACTAACAGGTCTAGGTCGCTACCGTCCTTGTCGGTACCACTGAGTACAGAACCAAAAACGCGCACGTTCTCTGCACGAAAGCGACTCACCGTCTCGCAGACAACACTTCGCTTGAGATTAAGAGCAATTGTTGGTCGCATGGATACCTTTTCTTTTCTTACAGGAATATACTGAAATTGAAGTTGATTGAGAATAACAGGCTCTGTCCCAAGAATCAAAAATTAGTCAGTTGACTTTGAAGAAGTTTCATTACAAGTCGGCGCATAATATTGCCCATATAATTCAAAAGAATAATGTTGATATTGGTCATTTTTTACGCTGTTAAACACACATGGAGTTAATTTGGCAGTACTCTTTTCAAATATCTGGCAAATCGTATAGCGAAATTCAAAAACAATATGTGGAGAAACTCACACTCATTCTCAATCCACATAATGGTATTACCAAGTTAAATAAATTTTCATAAAAACTAGTCAATACACAAATTTTTAGCTCATTGAATGTTCAGTATTCGTAATTCCGACCTGTACTGGCTTGAGTTTGAAAATCACTCCTATTTGACTTAACTTGGCAACACCTTCGATGCGGTCCATTACGTCACTGGCACAACGCAGCTTTGAAACAGCCTCCTAAAAACAGCAAATAAACTAATTAAACAAATAATCGCGCGAATATAGCGCAGAACAGGAGTTAACGATGAATAACAACACAGGCTATACACCTCCCACCATCTGGACCTGGGAAAATGAAAGTGGTGGAAAATTCGCCAACATCAATCGACCCATTGCTGGATCAACGTTTGAAAAAGACTTGTCCGTAGGCAAGCACCCCTTGCAACTCTATTCGATCGGCACACCGAATGGTGTAAAGGTAACGATAATGCTTGAAGAATTACTTGCATTAGGCCATTCGGGTGCTGAGTACGACGCATGGCTAATTGATATTTTTGAAGGAGATCAGTTTTCCAGCGGCTTCGTTAAAGTTAATCCGAACTCCAAAATACCAGCGTTAGTAGATTACAGCAGTGACTCCCCGATAAAGATCTTTGAATCGGGATCCATCTTGCATTACCTAGCGGAGAAATTTGACTCCTTTCTGTCAACTGACCCAAAGCTGCGTACAGAAACGATGAACTGGTTATTCTGGCAAATGGGCAGCACACCTTTCCTAGGCGGTGGTTTCGGCCACTTTTACGCCTATGCACCAGAAAAATTTAAATACCCGATAGATCGGTTTGCCATGGAAGTTAAACGGCAACTGGATGTACTAGATCGGCACCTGACTGAAAACGTCTATCTGGCAGGCGATGATTACAGCATTGCAGACATTGCGACCTGGCCTTGGTATGGTGCTCTAGTACTTGGCAACCTTTACGATGCTGGCGAATTCTTACAGGTTCAAACCTATGAAAACGTTCAGCGCTGGGCAACGGAAATTGTCAACCGTCCAGCTGTGAAACGCGGACAGATAGTAAACCACGCCTAGGGAGAGCGAGATGAACAACTGGACGAACGCCATGATTTGAAGGATCTCCAAATACATATAGTAGATAATATTAAACACCAGAATAGCCGATTGTCAGTAGGAGATCAGCGAAACAAAAAACCATAACTACCCAAAATGGTACCAGTAACAAATTCTTGGTGCTGACAAATTAAGTACTTGCAACGAAGAAAATCCACTTGACCGCAATCAAGCATCCACACTACTCCATTCTCAGAAAGCACTTACCCTGAGGCTTCGATAGTGGCCAGAAGATGCAGTTTACTTCATCTGAATCAAGGAGTATTTGAACTTTCTATTACCGCACATAACGCATTTAATTCAACGCGTATTATTATTACAATTCGACGATCAAAAAATATTTTTGTAACTCTATCAAATCACTTGCTAAAAATTCGTGAATCAATCTTGATTTAGTATTTTGACTATTGGCTGCATTTTTAATTCTTTATTGCAAATACTGAACAGGTTATTAAGCCCTCTGGCGTTCTTATTTCAATCGTTCGAACGAATAAAACCTGCGTTTCGGCTTTTGCTCGAATTTTAGCTGATCTCATCAACCTGCCTGCAGGAAGTCGTGTATTAGCCGGTTCACCTCTTCCGGTGCTTCGTGCTGGAGCCAGTGGCTCACTTCCGGCATGCGGATTAGCCGACCATGCTCGCACATCTCGATGCTGGGCTCTGCCATGTCGGTTAACAGAAAGCGATCCTGTTCCCCCCAAAGCATCAGCACCGGCACCATGATCTTACGCGACAGATCCAGTACAATCGGGTCGCGCACTAAAGCCCGGTACCAGTTGAGCATACCGCGCAGGGCACCGGGCTGCCGCCACGCCTCAACATAACGTTCCAGGTCGGCGGCGCTGAAGGTACCGGGCCGCGCAGAGACCCGCAGAGTTTTGCGTAACCAGGCATAGTCGTTCCAGGCGAGCACATGTTCGGGCAACCACGGCAGCTGGAAGAACAGGATGTACCAGCTGCGCAGCCATTGCCAAGGATTACGCAATAGGGTGCGTTTGAAAGCCATGCCATGCGGGCAGTTGAGAATAATCGCACGTTGCACCATTTTTGCATGATGGTCGGCAAGGTGCCAGGTCACCGCTGCTCCCCAATCGTGACCAACCACGGTCGCCTGCTCATGACCGAACGCCTGGATGATGCCAATCACGTCCCCGGCCAGCAATTCCAGGTGGTAGTCCACCACCCGCTGCGGTTTGCCACTGAGATTGTATCCGCGCTGGTCGATAGCGATAACCTGGTATCCCTTTGCCGCAAACCAGTCCAACTGGTGGCGCCAACTCAACTCTGCCGTCTCCGGGAAACCATGCAGAAATACCAAGGGTTTTACCTTCGCCGGACCTGCCGTAATCACTCGCAGACTGATCCCGTTCACTTCTAACCAATGCGTTTGCATGCGTTCGCCTCCATCGCTTAGCATATTTCCTGTTTAGAGCTCGGAAATAGAAATAAGCGGTTTTTATATCAAAGATGACTGTATTGAAAGCCCTGTGAGCTGTCAATCAGCGTCCAAAATTTACCACTTTAATATACTAATCGAGACCTTTGCAAAACACGCTCGTTAAGGTTTAAGCCTAAGGTAATGCAGTTTTTTACTGCAAATTCCGTATTTTCAGCCGATTTTAATCAAATAAACTGAATAAATATCGTCCTTTATTGCCATTTGCTGCTTAAAAGGCGCACATTTCCTGCCTTTCTAAACTTTGTATGAATAACTTAGGCAATCTTTTTAGGTTATATGCCATAGCCTGCAAAATGTGCCAAGTATGTGCTTTGGCCAGACCTTGGTAA
>JAJFJG010000026.1 GCA_021774265.1 Nitrosomonas sp. | reverse complement strand
TGGGGTTCTTTGCCTTAAAGACCGGTTTGTCACCAACCTCCTCTGAAACCCTTTCTATGACTGGCTTCCAGTCGATTTATCGATTTCAGAGTGCTCCAGTAAAAATCGGGCAACCGCATGAATATCAATAGGTTTTCCTCGCCTGTAAAATTCATATTTTCCAATAAATGATAAATGCTGCCAGGCCACGGGTGATAATCGCGCAATTTCTTTGGCTTTTTGGGTTAAAAAATTAGATTATTAATTAAATAACACTATGACTATACGTGGCAGTTTACCGAACGGCTCTATCTGTCTAAGACAGCTCGCTTCAATTCTTCATAACTCCGGCACGCCAGACCATCCGTAAACAGATCACACACCTTCCTCCCATAATTGCTCACCTGAAATTCACTCCTCATTGGGGTTGGAGAAGCTTTGTTTTGCGTTTCGCTATTCGAACAAACTTTACCGATCTATGCCTTCTACAAAATTTGTGAAACATTCAGGCTATATACAGAAAAAGATGGGTGGGTAGATGAATATGTCAGACTCCGATTTGAAGCAACAAAGAAATAATGGCGTTCAAGCGGGACGCCCCTAAACTGTGCGGAAAGTGAATTTTTGGAATCCTATGGTGCGTTACGTACCTTTATGCAGAATAACCCAAGATAGTACTTAAGTACATGACGCCAAATTTTACAGAGAAGACCATCTCTTATTATGCATAATTATTAATTCATTGTTTTTTATGACATTAAAATTTATGGCATGTAACTTGCTCGGTAATAAAATTACTATTACTAATAAGGAATGACCATATTATGAAAAATACTATAAATTAATCTTAATTTCAGTTGTATTAAGTCTGAGCAACCTAACTAGTGCTGCGACCATAACCAGTGTGTATTCAGTTACTGACGCGGTTTCTACTCATGGCTTATGGACTAATGGATTGTTTTTTAACGGCGACAAAACTTTTCACTATCAAGCCGATACATTTCTAACACAATATGATGACAATACAGCCATTTTAAAAGGAACAGCATCCGATAGTGGGTACTGTAGTGATTTGCAAGTCCTATGAATTAGATTTTCATACTAAAGTATGGATTTTTAATACCGTATATGCCTGAAATGCAGAATAAGCTTGAAACTATAGGTTATTTCTTCTTTTACGGATTTATGTGATTCAAATTGTGTTGTGGGCTCAGGTGTGATCAATACCCAATAATAGAGAGGCGGATTAAGAATGAAACAAGAAGATGCTGATGTAAAGAAGGTTGGGGTTTTTAGATCCGTACTAACTACTCCGTTTAAATTGTTTGCTGCATTGCTACCGGATTTTGAACCCTACACAGAAGCCAATAAACATGAATTCGACAAGCCAGGATGGCATAGAAAGATATCTTTAATGCTAAGCGAACATAACATACCTGGCAGCCGCACTTCCAGCCCATCAATGACCCGTAGCGAAGTGTATGAACGGAGAATCCGTAATAAAGAGATAACAGATGCGCCAGGGCCTTATGGGCTAACACGCCAGTATGCAAACCCCAAGTTAACGGGTGATATGGAGCTATATGTGGGGCATAAGCATGATGGCAGTTTTTATTGGGTCCAATGCCGTCCAAACCATCTAGTGTCGTTCCCATCTTGTAAAACTTTTATTTCATACTCAGAGCAAACAGCAGTTAGTTATTCGTTTGCAAAAGACCGTATATCAGATTGGGCGGTAATTGATGACGGTGTGCTGAATTTGATCCAGCAATTCGAAAATAATACTAAACAGGGAGAACCACAATGAGTCTTTCAAAATTGCAATATTGTGGAGTTCGGTGATATGAAAATATTTAAATTCGTACTGTTTCTTTTCATTATTTTTTTGCTCGTTGATTACTTTGGCAGGAGTCCATTCGTCAAAGAAATTGCAAAATTAGAAGAACCAGTTGCATTTGAAAGAATAGAAATTGACTCAATCGCTCAAAAATATTTTTCATTGGGAAGCACTAAAGAACAGGTAGTAGATAGCTTTAAATCTTATGGCTTTAAAGTTTATGAGAAAAATTCAGCTCCTAGAATACTGGATTGTGAACAATGTGATGATGTGTTTTTGAGAGGAATTTATGATTTTAAGTTTCTTTATATTCTACCAACATATCGAGTTGTAATCGATATCAGTTTTCAGAATGATCGTGTAGTTGTGATTAATGGTATTTATATTCAACGTATGCCTTAAGGAAAATAAAAATGGAAAAGATAGAAGTTGGTTACAGAGAGATTTTGACTAATGTTCATCATCAGTACCTTCTTTATACTGATTCAAACGGCAATCAACACGCCGCAAGTGGTTGGCCGGATAATAAAATTTCTGGTGTTTTGGGTACAGGGAAAATCGTTACTACACATGGCACGTATGATGAAACCTATCCTGATCATTCTCAATATCCTGAAAATGAAGGCCAAGCACAATATTTCGAAGAAATAGTGTCTGGTTCAGATCTGTCCGGTAAGTGGACAGAGATTATACAAGCTGTTGTTGATATTGAAGCTGAAGGGTATAACTATGGGTCCATCTGCATAAAGGTACCAAAAGTCCCATAGGGATTTGTATATTGATTTGATGTTACAGCTTTTTTGGCGTTTTTGGTTTTCCCGAATTGATTGATGTTTTAGGCGGCTGATTTCAGGGGAAGAATTCCGATGGAA
>JAJFJG010000025.1 GCA_021774265.1 Nitrosomonas sp. | reverse complement strand
AATCAGCTTCATTGCCGTCTCCTATTGATTATTTACCACTCTTTGATTTGATAACTTCCTTTGCTTAAACCTTCTACTTCAATAATCCGTTTGATTTCACGGCCTTTGGATGTGCGCGTGATATGCACGACCATATCAACCGCCTCGGCGATTAATGGCATGATGTCTTTGGGTGCAGATATGTTGCGTGAAATGAGGGATTCCAGCCGAGTCAAACCTGACAACGCATCATTGGCGTGTAGTGTGGCAGCACCTCCTTCGTGACCGGTGTTCCAGGCATCGAGTAAGTCTAGGGCTTCTGCACCCCGAACCTCGCCGACTAAAATGCGGTCGGGACGCATACGCAAGGTTGTTTTTAACAATTGCGTCATGCTGACATCGAGTGTGGTGTGGTATTGAACAGAATTCTGTGCAGCGCATTGAATCTCGCCGGTGTCTTCAAGAATAACTATTCGCTCATCTGGATCATGAGCGACCATTTCATTGATGATGGCGTTGATTAGTGTTGTCTTGCCCGATCCGGTGCCACCAATCACTAAAATGTTGCGGTGCTGGCGCACGGCATCTCTAATAACCTTGCTGTGCTTTAGCGTCAGCACACCAGTTTCAACGTATTGTTCCAACGTAAAGATTTTGATAGCTTTTTTACGGATAGCAAAAGTTGGGGCGGTGACGACAGGTGGTAGTTGACCGGCAAAGCGAGAATTGTCTAGCGGGAATTCACCTTCGATAATCGGGTTGGATCGAGTGACTTCTTTGCCGTGGAATCCGGCAACTGTTTTAATGACTGCTTCAGCCTGGGCGGCTTGTAGGTTGCCGATATGTTGTATCTTTTGACCGAGTTTTTCTTGCCAGATGCACCCATCGGCATTAACCATTATTTCTACGGTATCAGGGTCTTGTAGTGCGGACAGTATTTCTCGTGCATCACGCTCTAGCTTGCGTTTTGCACGGTCTTTAACAGTCGTAATGCTTGATAATTGATCTTGCAGTGTCATGTCAACGCCTCAAAACTAACACATGACATTACAATATAACGGAATATAATTCCATGCAATACTTTTTTATAAAATTTTAATTATTTTTTATTTCGCTTCACTTCTTTCGATAAAATCTCCCTGTTCTTTTTATCCCACTGCTCAACTTGGTAAGCTTCAAATTCGCTTAAAACAGCGCCTTTCCAGACAAAACCTTTGGGCAGGCAGCTTAATTTCCGGTTGGTCAATGCTTCAAGATCACTCGCATCCATGTCCGAGCTATCTAATAGCATCGGCAATGGGGTTTCTAGCGCATCAGCAATCGCCTCAACAATTCTGAGCGAGGGGTTAGCTTTATCGTTGGTCAGATCAGTAAAAAAGGAGATTGACACCCCCGCTTTCTCCGCCAACACTGACTTAGTCATGTCCTTTTCATCGAGGATACGTAGGATGTTTGTGATTAAAATCAAGTTGTACATAGTGTAGTTTTGTCGTTATTGAGGTTAAGCTGCTTAAATTTGTCGTCACTCTGCGACAAATTTCGGTTATTTTAATCTGAATGAGGCATAATTAACTTTTATTAAGTTTTTTATAGGCATTAAAAACGGCTACCAAAAATAAATCATTTAACTTTTAACAGCGCATACAGCAGTCAATATTCGTTATATACTACTACAAAGCACAACAATGTACTTAACTAATTGAAGTTAATTAATAAACTCTTAATAACAAATACAGCAATGACTAATATTATTCGGTCTAAAGAATTATCAAATGATAACTAAAAAAAGTAAAACCAGTAAAAAACAGGTTGCGCTCTTAGGCGCAACAGAAATTGATATCAATCTTATCAGCGAAGACAGTAATCAGCCAAGAAAGGAATTTAACAAGGACACGTTAAATGAATTAACAGAAACCGTTAAGTTACGCGGCGTTAAATCACCCATTTCTGTGCGCCCTAATCCAGATAACACTGGGAACTATATTATTAATCACGGTGCCAGGCGCTATCGTGCAAGCGTACTTGCCGGATTAAAAAAGATTCCCGCGTTTATTGATACCGATTACAGTGAAGCCGATCAGGTGATTGAGAATCTGCAAAGAGATAATTTAACCTCTAGAGAAATTGCTGATTTTATTGGACGACAACTTGCCGCCGGCAAAAACAAAACTGAAATTGCAAAAATGCTTGGCAAAACGAACCCTTATATCACCATGCACTGCGCATTGCTTGATTTACCCGATCCAATAGCAGTGGTATATAGGTCAGGTCGTTGTACAGATGTGACCGCCTTGTATGATTTAACAAGATTATATAAAGCTAACAATGAAGAAGTGATCATTTGGTTAGCGACCAGTACGCAAGAAGAAATATCACGACTAGATGTAAAACAATTTAGTAAGTTTTTAAAGCTGAAAAAAGCACATGCTTCTATTTCTAGTGATGACCAAACTGCTGATGCTGATGACAAGCCAAGCATCATCTCTCATGATAAAAAAGATCAAAAACAAAGCGAACCGATTTCATTGCTGGATTCTATTTATCAACTAATTAAGAAAGATAAGCGCAAGCCTCAAGTTTTAGTGCGTGATTTATCAAAAGAAGATAAGAAATTACTTAAAACCAAGGTTAAGACCTATTTTGAAGAAGGTAGGAATTGCTCGAACGTCGTTCAATTCACCATTAATGCGCTTCAAGATGGTCGGTTCTCAGCAAAAGGTAGTGGCGCACTACAATTGATTGCTTTCCTCTATGGCACGGAGCGATCAGAACCCTTCGATCTATTTAGAATATTGGATGAAATAGCCAGTAACCCAGAAGCAGGATGATGTTTCTTGAATGTTAATTATCAAGAAAAAAGACCTAGATTACTTTAAGCCGTATCAGTTACACATAAAAATTTGAGATGACTACACCCAAAAAGCAACGCATCATTGTAATGAATGGACGCAAGATACTGCAAACGCAGATCAATAATGAATGGGAGACGACTGGCGCTATCAAGAAAGCAGAAGAAGGCATCAGACCAGGTGTCTACAACATTTATTTAGCCAAAGCACCCAGTGATAAAAATGAGTATGAAGGAAAAATTCTTCTTGTTGATAAAGACAATGGTGTTTTTTATCAGCAGACCAACAAGGATTTTATTGTGCATCAATTAAATGCGGTTGATGGGAAGCTTGTTGCTGGGAAGGATGTGGTTGTTAGGTATGATGGAGAGAAGGCTGCATTAACTCAGATAAATGCACTTAAGAATAAGATGGTGATGAAAATTTGATTGGATAAATCAAGTTTAGATATTGCATAAATCTGATACAGCAATTGAAATGAATTTCGTTATTCTATTTTAGTTTTAATAACTCATCATCCAATCCATATCGAACTACTTCAAGTCGTTTGCTTTGCTGTGAGACAAAATCTCCTGTAATACTTGGAAAATGGAATGGAAAGAATGCGGGATAATTAAGTAGCAAGCTCAACGTTCCTTTTGCTTCGGGAGAAGCGTGAAGTGCAGATTCTAACATTAAAATAGCCAGATCATTTGTCACACTTATCGGTTCTAGTTTCTTATAACAACCCTTAGTTTCGGAATCTTTTAACACATCCCACGCAACAAAGGAACGAATGATATAGCGGGCATTCCTGGAAACTGTTTCTCTATCACCATATTGTTCTTTCAAGCGAGAAAATATTTGTGCCTGTGTAATCTGACCTTGTAAATTTAACAGCCGACCAGCTTGTCTTGCTGCATTGAACCAGAATGGATATGAAGAAGAAATAATCACCCAATGAAGTGGCATCCACTCGGCGACAGGAAGTCTCCGTGCTATGGATAGCGCATCATCGCGCAAAGGAATCAAATCGTTTTCTGGTGAAAACCAGGATGCCAAAACCCCGATTGCCATTCCATAAGTTTTTTTACCTCGATCACCAGTTCCGCCGCTCTGTTTTTGCGTAGCCAAATAATCATTAAGCTCTAAACGGATTTCTTTTTCAGTCATTCCAGCCAGCATCATTTGAACTGCATGGTCCATCCAGCACTTCTGGATCGTCTGTTTGATCCCCAACTTATCATGTCTTTTATTCATTACCGTAGCCTTCTTTCAAATTTAACGAGAGGCACGACAACTTCTTCGATGGCCACACCACCGTGACCGACGATGACCTCTCCTGGCTTCACAAAGGCATCCCGACCAACGGCCACCAATGGAAAATAACCCGCCGGTAGTCCGACTGGCTGCCACTCGCGGGCAAAGGTAAATGATGCGGCCACTTGTGAGCGTAGCTCCGGTGTTGGATACACACGAACCCGCTCACCGCGAGTCTCAGCGATCACACCCTCAGATGGGCGACCTTTGCCGTCGCATTGAATGTTACCGTGATCGGCCGTCAGCCAGACCTCATACCCATAATCCAGCAGTTGACCGACCAGCGCTGAAAGAAATCCGGCATGGCACCACTGCTTAATTTGGTTGTGCATCCCAGCCGAGCCGAGTTGCATGCCATGCATGATTTTATCGACCTTATCGATGACCAGCCCCACCACCTTGGTCTTGCCAGGATGGATTGCGGTGTCGAGCACCCTGTAAGCATCGCCGTCGCCCAACCCACGTTGGTAGACGACATCCAACCGGGACAAGCCATGGCCTTCCCAAAACTGTTTCCACAGTTTCTCTTCGCTGTTGGTCGAGTTGATGGATGACGGGAAATAGAGCGGTGGCTTGCCCGAAAAGATCGATTGTCTCGATACCGAGGTCAGCGTCGGAATCCAGGCAAAGGTTGCGGATTCGCGCATGACCAGATTGGCATCCTGCTTTTGCAGAAGCTGGCGAATGGTCACCCACTGATCCAGGGCAAGTCCATCGACCACGATCAGCGCAGCACGGCTGTTACCGGAATCCTCAATGTCCCGAGCT
This sequence comes from Nitrosomonas sp., assembly GCA_021774265.1. GTDB lineage: Bacteria > Pseudomonadota > Gammaproteobacteria > Burkholderiales > Nitrosomonadaceae > Nitrosomonas. The sequence continues at coordinate 47,151 of JAJFJG010000025.1, read as the reverse complement.
AGGCGACGCGGCACGTGGTGCAGCATGGCCGGGTTGGTCGGCGGCAAGTTGATCAGGTTGGAATAGTTGTCGGACAGCCAGCCAGCAAAAGTCGTGTTCAGGTTATCGCCGATTTCCATCAGTCGGGTCTGATGCTCGGCGCTGTTGCCGCAATGAACCAGCGAAGAGAGCTCGGCCCATTTAAGAGCAAAGGAGGTCCAGTCAGAATAACGAGACTCCGCAGTGGGCAGCTCCTTTGCGACAAGGTCAAACAGGCGGGAGACACGAAGTACTTCGTCATCCGAACCGGCCGTTGCGATGCCGCTTCGAACCCAGGACCCGGCATCCACTTCAAGGTCTGTGGCCTCGACGGGCGTGAGTTTCCCCTCCAGGAACAGGTTGTCGATGTAAACCTTGATATCCTGGTGGTCGAACGGCAAGTGGTCGGGGCCGGGATACTTGAGACCATATTCCAGGGAGTCTTCTCTGGCCGGATTCGCCTTGCCCAGCCTGTCAAGGAATACTGGCCAGCGCTCCTGGAGAAAGGCGAAGAATGCCTCGTCATCGGTTACGATTTCACCCAAGGGCCAAGCCTTGAAGCCGCCATGGCTTTTGAGTACTTGTATAAACCTATCCGCCAACATAAGTGGGGTCTGCATCTTCCTATAGTGCTGACGAAGCAAGGCCCGAAGCAATTCCACCTCATTGTTGATCAACTCTGCGGTGATGCCAAACACATGACGGAGAATGAAATTCTTGGTGGCATTGTCACCCATACGGCCGGATGTTGACTTACGCTGGGCATCAAATAACGTATCGAGTAGACTCCGGTCGAGCTTCTCAATGACCGGGTAGCTTAGGTTGGGAAAGAGATCCCCAAGGTTGAATGAAAGCTTGCGGCCCGCCCGAAGCAGGTCGTAAGGCAAAGATTCCAGCTCGGCATTCTGCAAGCGGAGAATTATTACCAGGTTCGTATGTTTTCCCCGGTCCCATATAGAGCGATATTTCGATTCATAGGCGTACCTGAATTCGACCGGATCGTTGAACTCAATCAGGTCGAACCCGCGCCCGAGAAGTTCCAGAGCCAGTTTCTCTTCGGTCAGCAGGCTGTCTGGATCGGCGACCAAGGTCAGCTTACTGACGTTGGGGACAAAATCGTTCAGAATAGCGTCTCGCCAGCTACTCATTGAGCGCATCCTTTGATGATACGCACCTCTCCACCGCGTCCTGAGTTGGCAACCAGATGCGATACACCGTCTGCCCCGACAAGATCTGTTCCTCACTGGCCTTGCAGGCCCTGTTATGAATGGCGCTGTATTGCCAAACATCCTGCATCGGCATCATCCCGGAATCGAAAAATCATTGTGATAAACTACTGACGCCAACTCGACCGTTCCGTCGGCGCACTCCCAGTAATGAAGATGGAATTCCTTATCTATATCGCGACGCTGTGCTTTATCAGAACCTCGTGTCCTTTGCGAATCACTTCCTCCTGACCCTTCTCGCAGAGCGTGTACCGCTGGAAGATTGTGTCCTTTGATAGTCTCTACGATTGATCTGAGAATCTTGGGTGGCACTGAGTCCCCTTGATCAGCACAAACCTGCAGGCACAACTCCCGGAATTGGGACCCTAGGGCTGGAACAATCACGCCGCCCCAGTCAGGGGCTTCGCCTTGCGCAATGGCGTACTTAAACAAGGCAATTTGTACAGCAAGCTTAATTCCAAGGTTATCGGAGGCACCGATAAGTATTGCCGATTCATCAAGACATTCGATCAATCCGCGAAAATCGTCACAGACCAGCACATCGCCTTCAAAGAACTCGGGCGGGCACGGCAAGGCAGGAACATCGTCTCTGGTATGTTCGAACTCGTGGATCTGGGCTCTTACTTGGATCACCTGCTTGGGCGCTTCTCTCAGAATAAGTGAATGGCCACCAAGAGGTTGCGAGCAGTGCTTACGCAGGACAGCAATCAACGTTATGCATCGGGCAAGATCAGATTGGAGACCGTCATGAGTTGTAAGGCGAATAACATTCGGATCTGTTTCCAGATGCTCTGATAAGACATCCTTGACCCGATAGTGGGTTTCAAAGGACGGAGTGATCGCCAGAAGCTGATTGACAATTTTAGCGACTGTATTGACATCGTATTCCACTATGCCGTGGGCATTGAAGAGTTCTCTGAGTTGCTCCCTCAGTGGATACAATCCATCGGCAAAAAGAGACTCGGAAGCCCGCTCGCTCATGTAAATGGCGACCCATGGCTCATCTAGCAACTTGCTCCAATCCAGCAATGTGTCCACATACTGGAAGGCACCATCCTTGGCGCGATCAACATGAGGAACAGCGAGCAAGCCTGCGTCAATTGTTACGCTTGACAGACTATGCATCTTTATTCCTCCGGCTCACTTTCCGTTTCATCGCCGCCGCTCTCAGGATTTCTTCGGCCTGCTGTTGAGACTGATCAAAGAACCCTTCTGGCCAGTCTGAGATGGCTCCGTACTCGTTAATCACCACCTCCCGGAATGATGAACCTTGCGAAGGCTTTTCTACGAAGTAAATCTTGGTCTGGTTATTCAGCTCCTTCTCGGGTGATGCCGCTGCAATTCGGAAGCGGAGACGGTCGATGAAGTATTCGCTGTGTGTTTCAACAATGCACTGTTTGTTGCATAGCGCCATCGAAAGGAAAAAGTCGCCGAGCAGGGTCTGAACTTTCGGATGAAGATGCAGCTCCGGCTGCTCAAAAACGAGTGTAGAGTCCGTGTCAGCGAGAAGGCACATGACGAGAATTGGCAAAACCTGGCTGACGCCTACGCCCACATGCGTGAGGTCATGCATGCTATTCGAATTGGAAAGCCCCACCTTCAGCTCGTGTCCCAATTTCCCCTGATCTCGGCTTTTGACTGAGCTAGCCACTCCCAGATATTGGAGCCAATCGATAACCGCCGCTTCAAGTGTTCGGGTAACCATTTTTCGGTCAATTACCGGGCCTTTGAAATTTGCCGATGGGATGTATCGGATCATTTTATTTTTGTGTAATTCAAGAATGGACGCCGTATGTTCACCGCGCAAACCAACATCATATGGGTCAGCTGCTGGCGCGAGCGGGTATAAAGGCTTGGGCGCGTCCCTCAATGGTCCGAGATATTTGAGAGACGAGGCAAAGAAGTTGTCCAGATACAAGGTAGCTTCGCTAATCAAACGCGGCGGACGGACCTGGACTAATGTATGCGTCTCTGACTTCGGTGCTGCCGACGTCTTCATAGCCGAGTGAATGCGGTAAAAGAGATCCTCGTGCTCGCGCAGCACCTGCTGTACCTTCAAGCGTTCTTCACGAGGTAACCCACGCAGTCTCTCATGCCAAGCTCTGAAAGTGAGAGTTTCGGATTCGGAGAGGAATTGTAACTCTTGCCAGCATTTGTCTTTGAATGTCTTGTCGAAATCAATTGTGTCTTGAAGAATTTCGCGCAAGACGGCAATGATCTCTTCAGAAAGAAAAATCTCTCTTCCCATTCTGCGACGCAGCCAACCAGCTCGAGGTCCGTCATCCTGGAGTGCCATGGTGATGGTGTTCGCATCTTCTTCGATCGTTTCTATCGCGTAAATAATTCTCTCGGGGAGAAAATGTCTGAGTATGCATCCGATGGGTTTGGCTGACCTGAAATTCTCCTTTACCTCGGTCATAGAGTTCTCATCAATCTCCACCGCGTAGGCCAAACTGGCCCTTAACTGATCGTCGATATCACTTACACTGCCAGCTCCCTCAATCTCTGAGATAGCTTTACTTGAATGGTGAATTGAAATATCGGTCTTCTGGTCGACGTTGTCCTCGTCTCTGGAAAGGCAGGACAACTGAGTGGCAAAAAGTCGAGGTTGTATTTGAAACAGATCACGTTGTGAGCTTGAGGAATCAGCGTCAAAAGACATTTCACAGGCGATCTCCTGAATCTGGCTAGAACGCGACTCATAATAAATACTACCACCACGAGGAGCAAATTGTGACCGTCTTGGAATTACGGCTTCCTGATCTGGTAGTGGTCGGCACGTACATTTGATGGTGATTTGATCCGACTCTCCACCGTTCGATTTTAGATCATCAAACTGGCCCAGGCTGGTGAGCGCGCCGTTCAACACGACAGATCGTGAGCTAACCTTATGCGCCAATGTCTGCGCAACAAGAAGTACCGACTGGATAAAGGTGCTCTTGCCGCTGCTATTCGCTCCAGCAAAGATCGTAAGGGGGCCAATATCCAGCTCGGTTTCCTCGCGAATCGATTTAAAGTTGAAAACCTTCCATTTGGTAATCATGTGCTATTCCCCTCCCATTCTTGTGACCGCCTGGTCGTACCACATCAGCAGTTTTGGATCCTCTTCGAGGATGTTGCTAGGGATCTTGTCGGCCACTGCGATGATGACAGCATAGTCGCGTTCCTGCCAGGCTTTCTTGAAGCCAGCTCGAACCGCTTCCAGGCGGAAGACTTTGAGCTTCTTCTTGGCATCTATGTATTCCTCAAATTCCTTAAGTAGGGCCTTTTCGCGTAGCTTCTCTAGATCGCCTGCTTTGTTGGGATCTGGTACATACCAGCGATCTCGCGCTTTGCTGACCAGCGCTGGATCATCCTTGGGTAGGTTGCGCAGCTCTTTCCAGTTGGTGGAGAGATAGGCGTGGATCTGTTCCGGAACAGGTTCTTTGCCATCGTAGCTGAGGAAATTCTGATTCAACAGTTCTCTCAGATCGAGCTGGGCCTCGTTTTTACTCCACCCTCCAAGTTGCAGCATGAATTGTGGGTTGAGGTCTGAGAAAGTTTGAGGTTTATTCTTAATGACACTTCGTAACCAATGAATCATTGACTCTTCATCTTTAACAAACATCTCGATGGTTTCATTTAGTCCGCCCACCAACATTCTCTTGCGGTCGTATTCGGCCACCTGATCCGGCAGAAAGTACATGCCGTCCCGTTCGATGAATCGCTGTGTCAGCCCGACCTGAAATTCTTGGCTGGAGATCGGCACCGGGTAGCCCTTGCGGACGTAGTAGGCGATCATCTGGTCAAAAAGGATACGGGGGTCACGCTCGGGAACGAATTGCAGTAGCGCTCCGTGTGGTTTGGTGACCGGCAAATATTTCAAGTGGGTGCGGACAAAATCCCACACACCTTCTTCGGTTTGTGCTTCCTTCTGGAATCGTTCTTCAAAGCCGCCATTAGGCTTGTAGGCAGAAATAATAAGGTCTTGCTTGACGGCAGTTGGTGTCGTGTATGCCTTGAAACTTCCTTGTTTTTTGTCGAGAGCAGAAACATTCGCAACTACAAACCCGGCTTCAGTGAGAGCTGTTTGGATGTTATTCCATACTGATGCCTTCGTATTTGAAAATTCAACTGTCATCCAATGGCCAGGCTTCAAGACTCGATATGCTTGAGAGAATGCTGCCGTCATCAATTCTCGATATTCATGGAGTCCTTTTCCATGAACTGAGTTTTCAATAGCCTCTGTTTTAATATTTGTTGTTACACCAAGCCAGGGCTCCCAGAGTGTATTCAGTTCCGAATAATTGATGTTGGAACCAAAAGGTGGATCAATGAAAAGGTAGTCGATTGAATTATCTGCGATAAATAAAGGTGCTGTAGTGCTTTGGGTCTCTATGATGATATTGGATAGATCTGCTTCAAAAGTGAATTTCAAAGAACGAATTCGTGATACTAGACTATGAAAAACCGACACTTCAGGGTTTGTGCTAGACACATAAAGCGTCCCCTTTGTGCCAGCATTGATAAATCCACCGCCGCCATGAAAGAAATACGAAAAGGCAATACTCGCCAATCTTGATAGAGCACGTTGACTAGCGGTGAATAGAAAAGGAAATCTCACTCCAGCTTTAATCAATCTATCCCAACAGGCGGCAAGTATCCACAAATTCCTTCTCGTATAAAACTGGTGCACGTTTGTAATGCCAATTGAATCATTACGACGAGCTTCTTTTCCCTCCATCATCCGATCTGTTGGATGCCAATAAGGTATTTCACTATTATCTACCCGATCCAAAAGTGCTAAATCCTTTTCATCTGGCACTTTCTCGAACTTTTTGCCAATCGCTGTATAGTTGATAAGAACAGGAATTTGTCTCGCTTGTCGAATAGTCTCTTTTAGTGATAAATCAAATTTCGTAACCCATCCGCGCTCCATACTCCGCTTAGCAAGTTGCGCCGAACAGTGCGGACAAGGAAAGTCGTCAAGGACCTTACCGGCTTCCCTATCGAGTGCGTTTTCCCAGTAAACAACTTCACCTGCACAATTTGGGCAAACAAACACATCTGACCAAACGGTATAGTTGATTTTTCCTTTCGTTTTTCCATCCGTATGCAGTGTTTCATACATCCACCCGCATTCTTTCTCGACCTCCTTAATAATGCGTTTGGCCTCTTTTTCAAAAGCAGCTACATCCACCGGCGTGTTGTAGTTGTATGCAATGAAGGTAGCGGCCGGTGAAAGGTCATTCAGCACTGCCCGGCGAACACCTAATTTAGAAAATGGCTTCCAGACTTTCTTGCCATCCTCATCAGTCTCTTCCTGCAAAATGGTGCCATCCGACTTAACTTGGTAGCCAAGCGAGACTATTTCGTTTCTATCTCCGCACATCTGCGCCGCCACACCGGTCATGCCCGTTCCACAAAAACCATCAAACACGATATCACCTGGCTGCGTGTAGTGGAGGATGTAACGCATGATGGCCTTGTGCGGGACCTTGGTGTGGTAGGAGTGCGCGTTGTAGATGGGGTCGTTCTTCCCTTCGCTTACATCGGCCGCAAAGGGCTCGCGGTGATAGTGGTAGCCTTCGGTCTGCTCGGGCTTCTGCGCCTCCCACTCAGCGATGAAGTCGGCGACCCACGGATTCGGACACGCGGTGTAGTACGGCGGATCGCTCAGATTCATGATGTCCGCGTCACTACCGATGGGAAAGCCTTCGATCTTGCGGAAATCCGGGTCCTGCAGCTTCTTGCGCAGCTCCTTGGTAAAGTGGGCACGGCGGGCCTCGTCATTCTCAAAGGTTATACCCAAACAGGTTGATACCTGGTCCTTTTGCATGGAAATTTGCTCTACAGATTCATCAATCAATTCCATTTGCCCAGATGTATCGATAAATAGCTCTTTGTTTGTCGATTTATTATTCATTTCGCCTTACTCCATGACGATCCGCACTTTGGCCGGATCCTTGCCCTTTGTGAGCTGATCGATATATTCCTCAAAGCGTTTTTTCATCTCCGCTGGGGTCGCCGGGCCTTCGGTGACCTGCAGAGCGTTCTGCAGTTCCTGCACATTGACGGTAACCTTGACTAGGCCTGAAAGCACCTCCTTCAGGGCATGGACGAAGTTGCTATCCAGTGGTACAGGTAGTTCACGTGACCGAATGAAGTTTTCCAGCGGTTCGCGGTCGTCAATCTTCAGCAGAGCTATGTTGGCATGAGTAATCGGATCCTCCAGATTGCTGATAATCGTTGATGTCCAGGCAGCTACTATGGCGTCGAGCTGAGTTTCCATCTGATCGATTATCTGTGAGCCTGCAGCCGCACTCGGTTCAATCGATGGGCGGAAACCACAATGCGGGCAGATAGGTGTGGAATCAAGGTTTTGCTCAGTCAGGGCAAAGCAGCTTTTTAGCCCGGCCAAGCGGTTCTGGTAGTCGGTTAGCTGCTGCCGGGGCATCAGATCAATACCTGCCAGCTTGAGCAGGGTTTGCAGCCGCTGGTCGTTGAGCAGTCCCGCTTTGCGTTTGTCGTCGTTCACGCCCAGCCGGGCCTTGGTGTGCAGGCCGATGTAGGCGATGGTGTAGTCCTTCTTCAGCTTCTGCAGCTTGGCTCCAATGGACTGAGATTGGCTGGCCAGCTCAGTCAGATCGGCCTGCTTGAGCGCGTCCAGCACATCCTGTCGGGTAATCTTCATACGATCTACCCAGTCATGCTCGGCAGGCAGCACTGCTTCGGCGGTAGAGAGCCAGGATGCAGTCTGGCCATAGTCCATGATGAACCCGCGCAGGGCATCCATCTCGTCCAAGGCTTTCACAGCTTTCTCGTGCGCCATAACCTCGCGGGCGCTATAGTGGAAATTTTTCAGTTTACCCGGCGATGAATAGGCTTGGAGAGTTTCAAAGAAGGACTTGGCTCCACCCAGCCCGCTGACCTGATTGGCGAGGTCGGTGCACGCGAGCAGATCCAGACCCCAGAAGGAGAATCTTTCCCGCAGGATCTGCTGGGTCTTGATGATACGCTCGACTACCTTGCTTACAGCCTGCTGCAGTTTCTGGATCGGCTCATCCTTGCCTTGAGTGACAAGTTGGGCCAGACCCGGGCTCATGCCGAGCAGCTCAAACAATGCCCTAAGTGCGGGCAGGTTCCATTCTTTGGGCTGTTCCAGATGCTTGAAGCGGATAAGCTCGTCCATACTAGTTGCTGCAAATTGTTGCAGTCCAGTGGCATCGAATTTTTTGCCCGATATGGAAAGTACGATGTCGCCGGAGTAGATTAGTGCCGCCACGATGACAATTAACCATTCGGGCTCGAGCCTTGAACCGCCCGGGTTCATGTATTCCAACCCGTGGTCGTCCTGGATGATCTCGTAGCGATTCACCACTTGGCCGTGTCCCTTCGCCTTAATGGTCTCAAAGATGAATTTGGTATACATCGACTTGTAAGGATCTATTTTTTCACCGTCGAGTAGTTCTAGTGCATCCAGCACAGCTATGGCCTGCTTGGTTCGGTTTGAGCCAGCTATAACCCGTAACGCGTCTTGTGCAGCCTGGGCTCGGTTATTTCTGGTAATCAGTATCGAGAAGAACGGATAGTCAGGAGCCTGGTTCTCGAAGTTCGGAGCCAAACAAATGCCGCTAACTGCATTCACAAGGTCTCGAAAGTTAATCGTCTCGTTAGGCGACAACCCCGATAAGTCACGAATTGAATTACCCTTAGTCCACTCGGCAATAGACTTAGCCCGACCTTGGTAAGTAATTTCGAAAGCATCAGTCATGTGCTTTTGCAGCCAATGAACCAATTTCCTCAAGAAGTCATTAGCTTTCGACTCATAGGTAGCCTTGGCATGGCCTGATGAGGTGGCGGCGAGGTCCAGGGCTGCCGCATAACTCTTTAGCGCATTCAGGAATTCCTCATCTGAGTTTTTTAGGCGAAAAAAAACTTCGTCGTTAACCTTACCGTCCTTAAACCGAGGTGGATCGTAAGGTTGAATGAAATAGACGTAAAAGTCCCGCTGAGGCACGGCGGTGGAACGTTCGTTGGGAGCACCGAAAAAGAGGTAGCCTGTGCGTGCGGCTTTGTGTTCTTGCCAGACCAACTCATGTTGCCAAATCTTGTAGCCGGTTACATGGGTGGCATCCTGGCACTCCATAACCCGCTTGAGCGCTTCGTAATAGAAACGGTCAAGCTGAGTTTTCCCTAGGCTTTCTGCGCGTTTGTCGATAAGTGCATCGAAATCGTCGGTCTTTTTTAGATCAAGGTAGAACTGGCGATTATCCTTGTTTTCTGAAATGAACTGGCCGCTGACAGCACTATGAATTTTTCTTAAAACAGTTTCAACGTGTGTTGTTAAATCTTTGTCAGGTTCGTCACTACCCAGTTCAGCAATCAACGGATCAAAGAGACACAAGCGATCGCGCAATTCTTCAGGTGAAGCGCCAATAGGTGAGTAGATATCTCCTGTGGTTAATCGATGAACAGAAAGAGCATGAATCAAACGCAATGCCATGGGCTTGTAGTTTTCTGGAGTTAATGCATTCTCTATTCTAGACTCAAGCACTTGGCTGCAATCGATGACCAACCTGATCTCGGGTATGGCGCGGAAGGATGCGTTTTGTTCAAGTGTGTTCCAGTAGCTGTCAAAGGCAATAAGGCCGGGTTCATCTGACCGAACATCATTGCCCAAGATAGCTTTCATGCTCATTGACAGAGTCTTAAGTACCTCACGTTTTTCCACCACAGTAACCCGTTCAAAGGTGTCGATGTAATCGGGGTGTACTGGGAAGAGGCGGACAAATTCGTCCATCCGCTCGTTGAGGTTGCCATAGTATTTGGCAAAGGGCATTAGGTAGTCGCGGATTTTGGCTTGCTGCTCGGCAGATTTCTTGAGCAGACGCTCGGCCACTACGAATTTGACGTCGCTGCGGGCGATGAGTATCTGCTCAAAGCGGTCCTTCACCCGGCGGATACTGTCGGCGACAAAGGCAAAGCGCGGACTGTCGAAAATCGCCTCTTGCACACCAGCCATGAAGCGGAAGCGCAGATCCTTGCAGACCTCGCCGACTTCGCGGAGGAAGTTGAGATCGAGGATCAGCTCCTGATCCTTGCGTGTGCGCAGATAGTCAAGCAACTCATCAACCACCAGCAGCAAGCCGTGCTCAGGAAAAACTTCGCCGAACTTTGCCATCATATCTTCGAAAGCCCGCTTGTGACTGGTGATCGTTCCTGTTTCTGGGAAAACGTATTCTACACCGAGTTTTTCAAGGTTTTCTTCCAGTTCGGCCACCAGTATGTCTCGAAGGGACATGGTGGTGGCACCTATCTCGGTGCGGATAACCTTGAAGCGCCCAGCAATTTTACCCGCAGCGTCATGAACACTGGGGTGATTTAGTGCATCCAGCAGCGATGCATCTCCAGCAAGGCTGGAAACCACCGACATCAAGTGCGACTTACCGGTGCCGTAGTTGCCGACGACCAGCAGTCCTTTGTTATCAACCGGCTGATCAAACTGCATCTGCGGGATGACAAGCTGCGTGATCCGCTCCGCCATTTCATCGGAAATGACATAGGTTTTTACTAGGTGATGGGCTGCGCTGGATTTGTCCGCATCACGCAACTGAACGACCGACTCAATTGGGTAGAATTGGATTAGATCTCCGTATTTCATGCTTGCTCTGCCTTTTTATTGTCTTTTTCTGAGTCAATCGTGGCCGTTCCATCCATACAAACTAGCAATGCATCAACCGAATCATAGCTTCGATATTCGGGATGGCCTGTTTGGGCATATAAAAGCCTTCCGCCGATAAATGTTCCATTCCATGAAGCTACCGTAACACGGTTCCTTGAAATGCTATGCAACAGACGCAATGGGTCCTGCTTGAGGTTTTTGTCAAACAGGATCTCGAGATTATCGAGTATCACTGGCAATTGAGATTTGTCCGCGATCTGGTCGAGGATTCCCGGCAAACGCAGTGATCGTTGTTTGGCTGTCAGCTCCAGGAGCTCGCTTGAAAGCACCAGATTGACGTTGCTGACGGATGTCCCGAGCTCCTCAGCGACATCCCAAAGAACGCCGGTCTTGCCGGAACCGGTCTCGCCTACCAGCAACACTAGGCGGTGATACAAACCTTCGGCTGCCTGGAGAGATCGATTTATCTTGTCGTGTATAAGTTCGGCCATGGTCGCTCCTTATTGCTCGGTGTCCGGCTTATCGGATTTATCAGCCGCACCGCCGGTGCGGACCCATTCGACCGCTTCGTCCTGTTTGAACATCCAGCGACGGCCGACTCGATGACTAGGAATAGTTCCGTTGCTCGATCAACTTGTAGACCTTCTCGTTGCTCACACATTCAGATATTCGTAAATGTCATCTACCGTCAGCCATCTTTCATCCATAGCCATTTTCCTTATACATCATTATTTGAGTCAAAGTTTAAAGAATAATTGAGTACTACAAAATCATGGTATAGCTTCATAGATTACTCTCGCAAGCTACTTTTAACGATTAGAAATAATTTGTCCAAAATATAGACGGGTTCTATCTTATTGAGCATTTGAAAAACTGAGTTGTAGATTACCTAATTCCAATAATGAAGGTTTTGTTCCTGCCAGTTACAAAATATCCATCGTTTATTTAGTAAAACAATTCCTTTGTATTGCTTTTCTGCATACAAATAATAACTCATTGGCTGGTTCTTTGATAAATCAATTGGATATTACATACAATCTCAGATTAAGCCCAATTTGGTTGATGCCGTTGTCAGAGTAATAGTTGGAATATCCAGCGCATAAAGGGATGTAATTAGGTTAAATGGATAACGTAAAACAGATCACACAACAAAAACTGAAAGATGAAGTGCTCCGAAAGATCGGGAGTAACTTGCTGCTATTCCAGCAGATCGAAGGTCTGTTGAAATTGATCCTGAGGGGTTCTCATGTGCAGGGTACGGTTAGCAATTTGATGAAAAACCAGGAAAAACGCATGAACGGAATGCAAGGAAACATGATGGGCCAACTCGTCCGGCAGTATGATAAAGAAATTTTATCTGAGTCTAACGAAGACCATCAGGAGCCGTCTGATCTTTCTGAAACCTGGATGTCTTTTTCTTTTAAAACCATTGGTGATAATGCTTTTTATGAAAACCAATATAAAAATCTAGAAATGGTATTAAAAGAACGAAATGAGCTTGTTCATGCTTTTTTACCTCGTTGGCGGCCTGATTCGCCGGAACAATTAACTGATGCTAGCGCCTATCTCGACAAACAACGTGCAAGAGTTCTACCTGTGTGGGAACACTTGGTATCGGTGGCCAAAGGAATGCACAACATAAAACAAATGTGGGGTTCAAATGAGGGGAACCAGATTTTCGAACAGTTATGGTTACAACGCAATCCATTAATCAGTTTACTGCATAAAATTGCATCACAAATTGCTCGGACTGATGGCTGGGCCTGCCTTGCGCATGCCGGAAAACTTGCGCATGAACGTGAACCTTATGAGGTTGCAAATATGAAGGAAACCTATGGATATAGCACCTTCAAAAAGCTGTTAAGTGCATCAGAAGAGTTTGAAATTCTCGACGAGCCATTACCGAATGAAGGCTTCCGGACATTTTATCGCACTAGAAAAGTGTAATTCACAGATTAACGGAGAAAATGATGGCCAGAAGAAAGAGCGGTATTGTAGAAGTTTTACTTGAAATGACCGCCGCGTTACCTTGTTGGACGGGCGTTTCTTTTGCGGTTATCGCTTACGCTGTTTTACATCATTATGCTTCGATTGAAATGCCAACCAGTGCCGCCGTTCCAGGACAGATTGGCCATATATTCGTTGAGCAAATGGGTGGAACGCTTGCCTATTACGGGCAATACATTCTGCCATTGTTATTTTTAGTTGGTGCGCTTGCATCTATACTCAAGCGACACAAACGTAAAGGCCTTGTTAAAACGGCAAGTAATGCAAAATCTAGCAATGCCTTACACGACATCACTTGAAGAGATTTCGAGCTACTCGTAGGTGAAATTTTCCGGATGCGTGGCTTCTCAGTTGTTGAAACGGGTGGCGGAGGTGCTGATGGTGGTATAGATTTAATACTTAAAAAAGAGGGTGAAATTTTTCTTGTTCAGTGTAAACAGTGGCGAGCTTATAAAGTTTCAGTCAACGTTGTGCGTGAATTATTTGGTGTGATGGTATCGAAGGGAGCTGCGGGTGGGTTTGTTGTGACATCTGGTGTCTTCACAGCGGAAGCAAAATCTTTCGTCAAAGAACAAAATATCGAACTGCTTGATGGTACTGAACTCATAAAAATGATCGGAAAAGTCCATGATGATGCTCCTGCTAGTGTTTCCCCCAAACAAAAAGCTTCTCCGATACTTTCATCAGTAGAAGCTCCGAGTTGTCCTCGATGTGGCCATGCAATGGTCAAACGCACGGCAAAAAAAGGGGCTAATTCTGGCAGTATGTTTTGGGGTTGTAGTGAATTCCCAAAATGTCGTGGCGTTCGCTACTGATTAATATGAGAAAAAGCTCACTTCTTCAGTTAACTCACAGAGTTTAGTTGGATTTTGATAATCAAATCCGTATAAAGTACACGATAAAATGGCTATTTATATAAGGGATACTTACAGTTGTAAAAAACCATACTGCGTACTGAATGATTTCTGGTGGAAATCGATGGCGTTTTTATTGTGCCGCTAAATACATCTTCTTCGTTTTTCACTTGATGCTAATAGCTTCACCTTACAGACATCAGATTGGTGCATACGTAGACGCCCACGTATGCCAAGCATTCAATCAATGATTTTAAGAAAATAAAGATTGCTGCCATACATCCGGACTTTTATGAGATTTTATTGTCTCTGTCCCTGATGGAGCACGCTGGTTAAGGTTCTATTACTTTTACAGCGTAGCACTCAAATTACTCCGCCTTCTCTTTTAGTCGTTTTCCCTCGTTCACCAACACTTCCCTTTCTTTTTCTAATGCAGCAAAGGCTTTTTTAAGCTTTTCTTCATTAATGGAATCCAAATCGGCATCTAACCGTTCTTGAAGGTCAATTTTCTTTTGATCCCAATCATCTTTTCTTTCTTCCCAGCTATTAATTTCTCCAAGTAATTCCCCACCATTTTCTTTGAGTTTGCTTAAGCCGTTACCAATATTATCTAATGCCTCATCATACTTGCCATCTTTATATTTGTAATATTCTGATTTTAAAAGATCAGCACCAGCGCCAACAGCTTCAGCACCTTTACTGAAAATTTCTTGTGCTTGCTCCTTTTCCTCTGCAGTACCAAAGATATAGTTGTAGCCTAAAAGACCAATAACCAAAAAAAATGCAGTTGTGATAATAAATCGAATCATTGTCATTTCACTCTATATAATATTTTTAAATAATTCTGTATTAATTTTTGTAAGCAGTGCTTCATGTACCACCGCCCACCTGTCTCCTTGCTCCCTTACTGGCGGAACTTTTGTTTTACCACCAGACCTACACTCAGGTAAAAAAAAACTAACCAGACAACTTTACCAATCTAGGCCAACGGTCATGTATCCAAGCATATTCAGGAGGCGTATTCACCGTCACGACATAAACCCGCTGCTCATTGTTTCTTTCAGCTAATAATCCTTGAATCACCATGCTCTTATCCAACTCTACCCAGTGAGATTGTTTCTCTTGGTCTTTTTCCATAAATTGATCAGCAACAATTAAAACCGGCCTTGGATGCCAGGGTTTCCATTTACCGTTTTGAATAGAATTTAACCGCGCCCAACCACCGTTGGGAAACTTACCAATTGACTCATTCTTACGCATACCCCATGTAACCCATGTAACATTCCCATCCCGCAAGCGCACAGGTAAACGTGCACCCGGTTGTGGGAAAAAGACTTTCTGGTCCTGGTATTCAATCCCGCCACACATATCATTTTAGCCGCTATAATTAACGACCACGACCTCCGCGTTTAGCTTTAAAGTCATCATCTTTAATAGTTGTTCGAGTATTTCTGAATAGCCCTGCTCCTGTATCATTCGTAATGTTTGGAGAAACTCCCATTGACCGCAAAGTATTTTTGGCTTTTCCATCACCTGAAATCATCACAACATCGCTTAACACCCCACTCTCAACAGCTTTGATAAATTGAGGATGGTTTTGATTGTCAGCATCAGTGACGGCAAACACTGAATTTATACCAGAATGACGTGCAAAGTGACGTAGACGGGCATGTAAAACGCGGTCTTTTTGTTGAAGTATAGATAATGGCATTTCACTTATTGAGTGCACAAAACCGGTAGTATTTATGCCAATTAATGTAAAAAACCCATCCTTTTGTTTTAGAAGCTGCCCAACTTGTGCTAATTCAGATGTGCTGGTGATTTTCATTTGGAGTAGATCGTGATCTTTATAGGGCATGTTCGAATGCCCCCCTGCCAACCCATTCATATTACTTATCAGTTCAACGTTCCCGTTCTTCTCGATAGTACTATATTCATTTGAATTGATCACAACATGACCTTTAAAACCTGGAATTCTATTAGCAATCTCAATCGTTACTTTGATATCAGCACCTGATGGTTTTGAATGCCCTGTTGGGTGATTGTGTAACAACCAATACCCATCAGCCTCTACCTGCTTATGTGTTCGCCTGAAATATTCTAGCGTGTCATTATCCATATAAACAGCACCAGGCAGCCTAGAACTCACTGCCGTATGATGAATGATCTGTTCATCCTTTACAAAAAAAACCCTGAATGTCTCAAAACGCGGATCACGTACAACTTGCGCTAATACGGCTAAGTCATTTTCTGACTTGACCACTCGGCCTAAGAGTCTTGATCCGCCTTGTTTTTTAAAGTCTTTGGCGAAAGCAGAACCAAGTAGGGAGCCGCCCGCCCATCGAGCATGTGATTCGAGAAGTTCTGTGTAGGCGCTCTCGCCGGTTTCTTTTTGTTTTTCGGTTGTGCCGGGACGAGTTTCAATTTTTTCATAAAGATCACCTTCTTCTTGACGTGGTAGGTTCCTTGAAATCCTCGATTTATTATCGCTCATAATGCCACCTCCTTATGATTAAATGGAAACTACACACTTGGTTTTCTTTGTCTTAATCTGATCTTGTATCTGTTGCCGTCTTGCTTCCACGATTGCTTTATCTATCACGGGCTGTACTTGACGTTTAATCGCCGAACGTCCTAACTTACTTCTATTACCAAGATCATTAAAATCACTCAGTTCAGATGAGGCTTTTTCACCTGGCGCAAAAATGGGCAAAACAACCGTTCCATTAACTAATGCTGCCGCTTCTAGTGCCTTTTCTTTACCCGGATTTTTGTTCTTCTTGGCTTCTTGAATATGGTCATCATCACCAGCGATAATGATAGGTTTACCTGGATATTTGTCATGTAATTTTGTGGCCACTTTTGATAAATTACCTGAGTCAAAAGCTGCAATGACTGGCTGACCAAGAGCTTGTGATAAGGTATCTGCGGTTGCATAACCTTCGACAATCACGATGGCTGGTGTTGTTTCTAATGCTGCAATGTTATTAGCACCATTGACCACATAGAAGTTTCCTTCCTTTTTACTGCCTGTTACAAAATACTTAGTGCCGTTTGGCTGTATGGTCTGCACAGACCAGATTTCATTATTGATGTCCTGTACCGGCAACAATAAATCACCGGCTGTCAATACAATGCTCTCAGGATTGTCTTCACGCAATTGTTTGGCTTCACGCCGGTTTTTACCAATCTTAATAATTGAATCATTGGGTAAGCCCACAGGATTATCCGGCACTAATTTCAAACCATCAGGGCGTACGTGCTTGCTTTTCAAATAAAGATGCTCAGAACTTGCCACAGGCGCTATTGCAAGCAACACTTTGATGGCATCCGCTACTTCCTTTTGCCGCATATGCTGAGCCGCCATGCGGTTTTGCCTGATTGTTGCGGCTTTTGCACTCACTTCAGCTTTTTGCTCATCCGTTAATGAATATCCTTTAGCTTTCCAATAACGCTCTTCCCCACTGCGATTGTTCATGAAATATCCAGCAGGATGACCGTCTGTATGCGCAACATAGAATCCTGTTTTTGCAGTTGTCCTGTCATCATTCAACTTAATACGTTGCTTCTGCCCATCCATCACCGGATGATTGCCGTCAACCACACAACCTTGAGAGCGCAGAAATTCAGCAAACTCGACTTCAGGCGACATTGCGGATGTCTGCGGTTTGGTCGCATTCTCAGGAAACCAGCGTTGCAAAGCGCGGATATCTGCATTCTTCCCAACATACCAAGCCTTGGCTTTGTTATCCCAATTCGCACCAGCGGCTTTTGCCAGGTCTTTTTCTTTATACGGGACAGCTAGATATTGACGGGTGGCCATAGTCCTTTGTTTTGGCTCTTCAACGGGTTTGTTTTCTGATGCCCTAAGTTTTGTCTGATGACCTTGCTCTTTGGACATAGCAATAGACTCCGTTGATTTGCGCTGCTCCTTAGCTTCTAAAACATCTTCAGCGCTGCTTTGTGAATCATGTCGAACACGTTCCTCATTGATACGTGCAAGCTTGATCGCCTTTTCATATTCGTTTTTCTCCGACGCAGCATCAATCAACGAGAGGCGATCAGCCAAGTCTTTGGCTTCTTGTTCCGTATCAACGTCTTTGAGCCATTGAAAAGTAGTGTCATCACGTAGCGCGTACACGCCGTAAAATTGCGGTTCCACATTGAGAGAATCAGCAGACACAACCGACTCATCACCACCGGCCTCTTTTTGAATGGCATTGCCTTGTATTTGAATGCGCCCGTTCCATTCGGCAGGTATCTTAAAACCTAGTTTGTTTTCGGCAGTTTCTTCAAATTCGAGATTATCTATGCTGCCATTCTTGTAGAATTTGCGTGCGTCAGAGACCAAAAGCATTCCATACAACTCATTTTTTGACAGGCCAGCGGTCAACTTATTGAAAGCTGCTATGTTCTGAGTAGCAACGGTCGCTACAGCCGGTGTTAATTGACTTATATAGTCTGCGACTTGTTGGTTGATCTGATTCACTTTGATTTCCTCCTGTTCTTTTACTGCTTGTTGCTGTGATAAAGAAAGCACGTAGTCTTGAATTTTTTCAGCATCGGCTGCCGCACGAAATATTTCTTTGGGGTCTTCTTGCAGTGCTTTTATCCAGTGATCCACGTATGCTGCATGTTGTCCTGGGTCATGACCAATACCCAATTCATGACCTAACAACATGCTGGCAATTTCAGCGCGCAATTCTTCTTTCGCATACGCTTCGCTGCCAAAGGGGTTAGAGAGATCACGGTTAAGACGTGATTCGTGCCCTGTCCAATGACCGAGTTCATGTAGTGCGACTGAGTAATAACCATCAGATGTTGAGAACTGATTTTTGTGGGGTAAATGAATGCGGTCTGTTGTTGGCCGATAAAACGCACGGTCAAGCTCTCCGTGCTTTATCACAGCATGAGATGCTTGTAATATTTGTTCGGCTCGTTCCAGCGGGTTCCAATCAGGCGCTTTAATATTGAGTGGTGGCAAACCATCAATCTGCTCAGCATTGAATACGTTGGCATAAAATGCCCTGGGTCGTTCAAGCTTCACCAGCTCTTTAATGGGTTGCCCTTCGCTACTCAGAAGTGGTTTGCCGTTGTCATCCTTCTTAATGCGCTCTTCATTAAATTTCCAGTATTGGATCTGCGTACCTTTTTCACCTTTTTTTACCTGCGCCCCTAAAGCTGATGCTTGCTTGTAGGTCATCCAGCGTGTATCTGCAAAAGGTTGACTCATTAACTGCAGTGCATTGATGCCTCTGTATCTGTTTCCAGATGTTGTGTTGTGAGGTAATGCGGCTATTGGATCACCGGGTTGCCAGGGTTTTTGCCAAGGTGCTGTGCCTTGCTTAAGTTGTGCAATTAAATTCTCGGCAACTTGTTCATGAAAGGCTTTTTTAGAATTTTTCATTTGAGTGACCCCACTTTTGTTAAAAGTTGGTCAATCACACTATCCAGCGCATCTTTCTCAGTTAAAGCTGTTTCCTCAAATGCCCCCAATAAGTCCGCTTCATCAGGACTAAACTCGGCCTCAAAACCTGGCGTTTCTGCATCAAGCAGCTTCTCCTTTATTACTTGATCCAGGATTTCAAGGTTGTCTGCAGAACCTTTGCTATCTTTAGTTACGCTCATGACGACACTCCTTTGGTTTTAATTACTCTTAGTCAAAAATGGCTCAACAACATGCTTAATCTGCACGTGTGCAATCAATCCAAAATAACGTGCATCAAAAGAATGGGGATTAAAGTCGGATAACAACAGGTATTCAGAATCGTCTAGCACCGTCTCTAAGCGGTATTGCGGCATGGGGTGACCATCAATATCTGCTTTGAGCTGAGCGCTGTTGGGTAACAGTTCGCCATTAACTTTAATGCCAGATTCACTGATAGAAACCTTATCGCCAGTTTGTGCAAAAACACGTTTTAGTAACATGCCATAACCGCCCGGACAGTCGCCCGTGCCAATGTAATGTCGCGCCATGGCGATATCAAAAATACTGTTTTGCGGAGGGCAGAAAGAGACATATGCGCCCTTGGTTATGGGCATATCAACAATCTTGTAAAAACCGACTGGAAAGCTGGGCGTGGTATTGATATAAATACCAGCAATGCGAAATAGAATGCTCATTGCAAATACACAGACACTGATTACCAAAACAGTTATTGCCAATATTTTTACTGTTTTCTTCATGTGCTTTCCTCAACATCAAGGGTTGGCTGAATTATTTTGTCGCTAATAACAGGCGGGTTAACTTCTGATCGTGCAATAAAAACTTTGTCTTGGAAGTACAAAGGCTGTTTTCCATAAATCGCAGGATAACCGGCCACATAAATAATCATGTCACCCGGCTTGGTGATCTTGCCATCAGCATCCTTCTCAGGACTTTGCATTCGCATGCACTCATCCGGTGTTAGTAACGCTCGTTGTGTTTCTTGCATGGTCCGCGTGACGTGCCCGTGCATCATGGATGACCTGCGACCACTGGTGGTGATCTGCTCCTTGACGACGGTGGTCTGTCCGGTTAGCTTAGATAGATGCTCTGCGGTCTCAATACGGTTGGGTGGGAACGCATTTTGAATATGGCAGTTGGAAGTAATGGCCTCATCATGACCGTATCCGGTTTCCCGACTTTTAAGTTGGTTGATGTCCTGGCAGATCAAATAGGCTTTGATGCCGTAGCCTGCAATAAAGGCTAATGACTCCTGGAAGATTTCCAGCTTGCCCAGACTTGGAAATTCATCGAGCATCAATAGTAATTTATGCTTGTAATGCGCCACGGGCTGCCCATCTTTAAACGTCATTCGGTCAGCTAACTTTCTGACGATCATATTGATCAGAATACGAATCAAGGGGCGTAGTCGGGACTTGTCGTTGGGGTTTGATACGACATACAAACTGACTGGATCATCATGATGCATTAGGTCACGGATTTTGAAATCTGATGCACTGATGTTTTGCGCGACAATCGGGTCGCGATATAGAGACAAATAAGACTTAGCCGTCGATAACACTGAACCCGCTTCTTCATCGGGGCGATCCAGCATGTCTCGTCCGGCAGCAGCGACAACGGGATGTGTTTGACCACTCAGATAATCTTGCATGACCATTTCCATCCATAGTTCTCGTACATCCCGGTCAGGATCAGACAGCATGGCGTCAACAGTGGGCAATGTGGCTGGTGTGCCTTCGCTCTGCGACTTGTACAGCACATGCAGAATCACACCCACAAGAAGGGCTTGGCCAGTTTTTTGCCAATGGGTTTGTAGCCCTTTGCCATCAGGATCAACAATTAGGGTTGCCAGGTTTTGTACATCAGCAACTTCTGTTCCTGTACCAATGGCTATTTCATCTAATGGGTTCCAGCAAATGCTGTTTGTCGCAGATGCTGGATCAAAACGCAGTGTTTTATTTTTTGCATGGGATTTGCGCCAACCAGCAGTGATCGCCCATAACTCACCTTTTAGGTCGGTGATGACCGCACTCTGAGTCCAAGACAACAAAGTCGGTATTACCAGACCAACGCCCTTACCTGAGCGAGTAGGTGCGTAACATAAA
This sequence comes from Nitrosomonas sp., assembly GCA_021774265.1. GTDB lineage: Bacteria > Pseudomonadota > Gammaproteobacteria > Burkholderiales > Nitrosomonadaceae > Nitrosomonas. Next base: position 25,831 of record JAJFJG010000025.1, on the reverse strand, counting down.
ACATGTTCTGGGCCACGGTGCTTTAGATAATGCGTTTTGCCGGACTTGCCCTTCCATGCACCGACATACACCGCGTCACTTTTTTTGTTCTGGGCTGTTGTCAGTAACCCAGCTTTTTCAATGTCTTTCTTGTCTGCCCATCGTGCAGAACCATGCAAACTTTGATTGGTTCTGGAGGAATTAGCTAGCACCATTTTAACAATCAGTACGAGTATCAAACCAATGCCGGAAAACAAAACACCGATACTTGCGGCTAGGTCAAAAATGTTGGGATACTGGCCATACCATTTATCAGCCCATATCAGAATTTCCCAAGGTTCGTAGATATGATTGAAATGAGCACCTAACTGCGGCTGATAATTGAATTTGTGCGCAAAATATTGTGTAGCAACTTGAAACCCGCCAACTAAAAAAATAAGTGTCATAAAACCGACAATTCTTTTATTCTTGGCAGCACTTTCATCTTTCCCAAAACGATTGTTGTTCTTTGTCATAATGAAATTCCTTTTGCTTTGGTTTTTTGCTTTGTTGAAATGATTTGCTGTTTCATTAATTGCTGGCGGTGTTGTTCCAGTGCCTTATCATCGAAGGTGATGCGCATTTTGTTGTGTGCTGCAACTTGCGCGATGTCTGTGCGAAATTGATCCGTTCCATTGATCGCCAGATGATTACCGTATTGATGTATTGCTACTCGCAAGATATGTGCCAATGCTTCACTTGATGTCTCCGGTAGGACAATCAGTCGCTTGCCATCATCCCGGATGACGGTAGATCCAACTTTGCGAACAATCGTGCCATTTTTAGTAATGGTCTCGACAAAACCATCCTTTATGGGGTTAGTGTTGAGTTGATCACCGGAAACATTATTTCCCTGGTGCTGGTTGGTTCTTCTTGATCGTAAGATTTCCAGCGCCTCATCATTGCCATGCTTGGCTTCTTTAACCAGCCAATCCAGCCAGGCCAATCTAGGATGATGGGTTATAGAAGCCTGATAGGCTTTTTGATAATCATCTTTGATGATGTCTATGGTGGCTTTGAACTGCTGATGGGCTGCGCCAACCATCATTTTTTTAGCAAATGATCCGGCATGAATGCTTTTAATAATGGATCGTTTGAGCTTTTGATCCTTTTTGGCTCGTTCAATTAATAGGTCTCTTTTGTTACGCAGTATTACCCATTGTTCTGCTCGCCCGGTTGCAGCTTCACGTTGTTCTCGCTGGTATTGCGCAAATAGGTTTGTCGTATCACGCTTAGCGTGTAGAGATCGGGATTGATACTGTTTATCAACTGGCTTATTGGAATTTTGAGTGTCGTCAATATATTCAAAGCCACCTAGTTTCTTGATTAAGTTTCCTTTTGATAACGAGCGATCAACAGAGCTGGCCTTAACAGCGATGCTATTATTTGACTTAAATACAAAGCCATTGCCTCGCTCCTTGATTTCAAGGCCATTTCTTTTTAACACTTTGTGCAAATCCTGCCAGTTATCTACACACTTGATTTCATCAAGGCATTCTCGTTTAATCCAGCCAATTAAACTCTCAACACCGGCTTTGGTTTCAATGTCTGTATCGGCTGCAGATTCATGCCTGGTTTCATGGTTTACTTTTGTTAGCCCATATTCCTGCTCGATTTGCTCGCAGAGACTGGCCACTTTCTTGTAATCAAAAAACGGATTGTGGATCGTATGCTTCCTGGGATGAATCTTATTAATCGCAATATGGATGTGTAGGTTATTGGTGTCGTCATGGACGACACTGATGCGTTGATGGTCTGCAAAACCCAAGACATCACAAAATCTCTCTTCAATTCCATTCAAATCAGTATGTGGTAAACGCTCGCCTTCTGGGAAGCTCAGAACCAAGTGACAGGTTTTATCGGATCTGGCGCGCTTATTCGTGTCTTGCGTGTTCTGAATTTCAATTAATCCGGCTGTCACCTCTTCCGAATAGCAATTCGTAACCATGACCTGACTGATACGCTCAGACTTGTCTTGATGATCCGTCAGATACTTGATCAACGCAGAGAAGCTGCTTTTGCGTGCTGACTTGATGGGTATAATTTTAGCGATCATCGTATTTAAGCTGCTTAAGTTAGAAAAACATATTTCGAATGTTACTTTCTTAATTTCAAGATCATGTCCAGCATTCTGTTCTGCGTGCTTCTAATGCTGTCCAGCGTTAAATGAAGTTGCGACTTGCCAATCAATTGGGTGCGCTCGTCATTGGTGAGCCAAAGCTTGATCAGGCCACCCAATCTGCCAAGATCTCCGTTGATTTTTAACAGGGCATCAACTTGCCTGTTATCAATGACACTGGGCACTTGATAGCCTAGGCCTAAATTGCGTAGGTACTCAGCAACAGATAAGCCTGCATCCTGTGCCTTTGCTTTTATTTCAGCTTCCTCTTTTATTAGCACAGGAACCCTTAAGCGCTTTTGTCTGGTTTCTCTTGGTGTGGTTTTTTGGTGTCGTCTAGTTGTCATTTCCGTTTACCTCGTAGAGCAAGTTCAACGTTGAGCACACCTTGTGCAAATAAGTTTTGAGTGGAGGTGGCCACCTCCACATATCTTGCCCGGTTCAGTGAGTTTTAATTAATATACTATCACTATATCAGATGATTGCAAATACTTTATTTTCGTTATATCATAGTTTAAAACAGTATAAAAACAGTTGAAAGAAGCTTCTTTCAATGAAATAACAGTCAGCTGGAAACAAAAAGAAAGGGTAAGAAATTAAAAGAAACTGAAAGAAGCTAAAAGAAACAAAAAAAGTTTTGACGCCAAAATAAATTTTTTTGAAAAAAATTGTGATGACTAAATCTTTATCAGAACGTATCGCGCTTCATACGGATAAAAACAAAAACACCAGCAAACAGTTTTTACCGGCGTTTATTGCATTGAAGCCTGAAATTGTTAAGGCGTTAGCTGATGGATGGACGGTTCGGCAAGTCTGGAACACGTTGCAACATGAGAAAAAAATTAAATGTTCTTATCAATGGTTCAGAACGCTAGTCAATCGACATGTTTTTGAAGATAAAAAGAAGAGTCAGCGCATTGAAGAAAGTAAATCACCGCCAAATGATCATGAAGGGTTTTGTTTTAATTCTACAACTGAAAAAGAGGAGTTAATCTGATGGCCAAAATACATATGATTCTGCAAGGTAAAGGTGGCGTAGGAAAATCGTTCATATCATCCACGTTAGCGCAATATAAGGTCGCAAAAGGCAGGAATCCTTTGTGCATCGATACAGACCCAGTTAACGCCACATTCTATGGCTTTAAGCGACTCAATGTTCGCCAGATTAATGTCATGAACAATGATGAGATTGATCCAAGAAAGTTTGATGACTTGATTGAACTCATCGCCAAAGCAGAAAGCGATGTCATTATTGATAATGGTGCCAGCACCTTTGTACCGATGTCACATTATCTCATCAGCAACCAGATTCCAGCCTTGCTTTTGAATATGGGCCATAAGCTGGTGATCCATACCGTCATAACTGGCAGCCAGGCGCTGCTGGATACACTCAATGGGTTTGTGCAGCTCATTAAACAATTTCCCAGGGAAGCGCTGTTTGTTGTCTGGCTAAACCCCTATTGGGGAGAGGTCACCATGAATGGCAAGCAGTTTGAAGAAATGAAGGCTTATGTGGATAACAAAAGTCGTGTGTCAGCCATTATTCGCATCCCAAATTACAAGGCTGAAACTTTTGGTAAAGACTTGAATGAGATTCTTCAATCCAAATCCACATTCGATGAAGCGCTGGAGAATAGCGCTTTGCCTGTGATGGTGCGCCAAAGGTTAATGATTATTCGCAAGCAGCTCTTTGTCAATCTTGAGAGCGTAGCTGCTGTTCTGGCATGAGTAACGACAAGCTAGATGTACTAATCAAGAGGGTGGCATCCGAGCATGGCATCGTCCTGTCTCGAGATGATCCAGTACTCATGATGCATACCCTAAACGAAGTGTTGCTGGAACAAAATGAAAAAGCCCATGCGGAATTGCTGAACAAATATGAAGCAATCCTGCAGGGAAATTTTAATCAATGGCAAACAGTCGCCAGCAAAAAAGCCAATGCGCTGATTAATGCACAACAAAACAATTTCAGCAAAAATAACGATCAGTTAATAGACCAAAGCATGCAGTTAATCAGCGAAAAATTCATAATCACTATTAATCATGAAATCCGTGATCTCACTAGGATTTCCCGACAGGCGGCCATTATAAATTTACTGGCTGCCGCTCTGGTATTAGTTTCGGCGGTATTGGTCTTTGTGATTTTGAGCTAAAACATAAATTTTTACATTCATTTGAAAACATAACATGCACTGAGAAAACTTTTTACTGGCAGAAACGCAGATGACCAGCGCAAACTACATAACCATTAAAAAATTCTGTGAGGAAACAGGCTATACAACGGACGCGATAAACTCTAAAATTTATCGCGGGGATTGGTTACGCGGTCACGAATATATTAAAGCACCAGACGGCAGAATATTAATTAGCATGAGCGGGTATCACAAATGGGCAGAAACAAATATCCAGGCGTCACATCGGGCAGCGCAACATCGATTGCCATCAGCTTCTACTATCGAGGACAAAAATGCCGCGAACGGATCAAGCTGCAGCCCACTCCCGCTAACCTGAAACGTGCATCTAATCACCGTGCCGTTATTTTGCTGGCAATAGAGAACGGTACTTTTGATTATTCTGTAACTTTTCCGGATTCAAAGAATGCTCATAAATTCTCGCCCACACAATACACCGTAAGAACTTATCTTACCGAATGGTTGGCAAATAAAGAACCAACGATCAAAGCAAGCACATTAAGAGATTATAGAAAAATCATACACAACCTAGCAATACCCAAATTTGGTGAAATGACACTACAAATGCTGACACGTGCAGATGTACGTAATTGGGTGGCTAGTATGGATTGCTCAAATAAGAGGATTATAAACATCTTGAGTCCACTTCGCGCCGCCTTGCAAGATGCTCAACATGATGGCCTGATATCGATTAATCCTCTGTTTGGGTGGACGTACAAGCGCAATGAACCGCCAAAAGAAAAGACACACGCTGACCCATTTAATGCAGAAGAGCAAGCGGCAATAATCAAAGAAGCGACAGGATCTATAAAAAACCAGTGCATTGTGTTTTTTTGGACTGGAATGAGGACTTCAGAGCTAATTGCCTTAGAATGGACGGATATTGACTGGAAACGAAAAAAAATAAAAATTAACAAGGCGCATACTTACGCTGCCAATATTGACGAATCTACAAAAACAAAATCAAGCAATCGGGAGATAGACATGCTTCCACATGTAGAGGCCGCACTGATCAATCAAAAGCTGCACACCCTATTACAAGGCGGGAAAGCGTTCTTAAATCCGCGCACCAGCAGACAATGGACTGGCGACCAGCAAATCAGGAAGGGATTCTGGATTCCATTATTGAAAAAAGCCGGTGTGCGTTACAGAAATCCATATCAAACACGCCACACTTTTGCATCAATGATGTTGTCGGCTGGTGAGAATATAGCCTGGATATCTGCGCAAATGGGTCATTCTAATGTATTAATTACAGCTAAAACATATGCGCGCTGGATTAACAATAATGAGCAACATGGGACAAAGGCAGCCGAGATGTACGGACAACATTTGGGCAACATTGATAAATAGACCGTTGATTTTAAACAAAATAATGGCGGAGAAGGCGGGATTCGAACCCGCGGTACGTTACCGTACACACGCTTTCCAAGCGTGCGCCTTAAGCCACTCAGCCACTTCTCCACTTCTAATAAAACTTGTTTCACATGCAACAAAAGATCGCAAAGGATAAACTAGAACGTTGCCATGAGAAATTAGAAACTCTAAGTCTCCCCGCTTATTTCACTCTTAAACACTTAAGCTTCGCATTGTTCTGCTTTTGCCCGGTTCGTTTCATCAGACGGGATAAACTCAGAGACACCGTACAATTGAACAAGGCTTTTGAGACTTTCTGGTTGATTTATGATTTGTAATTGACAGTTATGTCGATTAGCCACTCGTAACCATTCCAATAACATGCTAACAATTGAAGAATCGACATCTACCACTGCAGCTAAGTCAACAATTAGGCACTGCTCGTCCAGCAATTCATTGCCCTCTGCTGTCATTACAGAAGCATTATCGACAGTAACAGCCCCCTCAACCTTTACGATATTACCTTTACGTACAATCATTTTCAATTTATGTCTATATAGCTAACAGTCACTTGTCTTCTAATGAATCATTCTTAGATGCCAGTGTTTTAATCAAACCATCAACGCCACCTCGACGAATTTGGCTATTGAATGAACTGCGATAGTTTGTTATTAAACTCACACCCGCAACGGTCACATCGAATATTTTCCAACCCGATGCCTGCTTTTCCATATTGTAATCAATTGGCACAGGTTGCTTTCCCTGCCCTTGGATTACTTGCGTTCTAACCGTTGATTCGGTTGCATCACCAATATTAGTAATAGGCGTGACATTAATTGTTTCATCACTATATCTGGTTAAGGTATTTGAATAGGTGCGCACCAATAAGGTGCGAAATTCTTCCACTAAGACAGCTTGTTGCTCAGCATTGGCACTACGCCAGTTTTTCCCCATTGCCAGACGTGTCATTCTAGTAAAATCAAAGTGAGGAATGATTTTAGTTTCCACTAAATCCAGCATCTTCTCCTTATTACCGGATTTTATGGCTTCATCCTCATTAATAATATCAATCACTTCCTGAACAGTCTCTTTAACCAATTTATCAGGTGAAATACCTGCAACAACCCATGTTGGAAATACAAATACAGTTGCCACTAACAATACAAATATTCCAATCGATTTTTTCATTATTTCCTCACAAATTTTTCATTATTATGCAGTAGCCTGATTTAAAAACAACTAATGATTTCTATAAATCATCATCATCCGCAGCTTTATCAAATAAAAACCGACCAATCATTTCTTCCAATACCACGGCTGAATTGGTTTGCATAATTTTATCACCACTTTCAAGCATCGCATCATCACCACCCGCATCTAAACCAATATATTGCTCACCCAACAAACCAGCCGTTAGAATACTTGCAAAAGTATCTTTTGGGAAAATATAACGGTTATCAACATTCAGGGTTACAACAGCATCATAAGATTCAAGGCTAAACTGAATATCGGTAACACGCCCAACAACAACACCAGAGCTTTTAACCGGCGCACGAACTTTTAATCCACCAATGTTTTCAAAATTGCCGACTAGTTGATAGCTATCACCCCTACTATACGTACTTAAATTTCCGACTTTTAGACTTAGAATCAGTAATGCACCGATTCCCAATATAACAAATAGCCCAACCCATAAGTCCATTGTTGACCGCTGCATTAACTCACTCCTCTAAACATAAATGCGGTAAGAATAAAATCAAGCCCTAAAATAACTAATGCTGATGTTACTACCGTCCGCGTCGTTGCCCTTGAAACACCTTCTGCTGTTGGTGCTGCATCATAACCTTGGAACACTGCAATTGTCGCTACCGCAACACCAAAAAAACAGCTTTTGATAAATCCATTCACAATATCGTAATGAAAATCAACATTACTTTGCATTTGCGACCAGAACGAACCCGCATCCACACCAATATATACGACTGTTACTAAATAGCCGCCAAAGACACCCATCACAGAAAACATCGCAGCCAAGAATGGCATGGAAATCACCCCAGCCCAGAAACGGGGAGCAACTATTCTCGCAATCGGATCAACGGCCATCATACCCATCGCAGCCAGTTGTTCCGTCGCTTTCATTAAACCAATTTCGGCTGTTATAGCTGATCCAGCTCGACTCGCAAATAACAATGCCGCAACAACAGGTCCTAGCTCGCGCACTAATGAGAGCGCAACTAATGTGCCAACCGCTGTCTCAGAACCAAACTTCTGCAACGTCTCATAACCTTGCAAACCCAACACCATACCGACAAATAGCCCAGACACCAGAATGATAATTAATGACATCACGCCAACAAAGTAAAGCTCTCTCATCACCAAGCCAAACCGTCTCAAACTAACCGCAGACTTTAATAGGATTAGAATGAAAAACCGACACGCAAAACCAAATTGCCAAGTGTACTCAATAAATCCATGACCGATACTTTGAATACTAGAGGTAAGTCGTTTAAACAAGCTTACCCTCCAAATTCAAATCAGTTTGATAAGCATTGGCAGGATAATGAAAATGAACCGGGCCATCTTCTTTTCCATGGACAAACTGGTGTACAAAAGGCTTAACTGACTCTCGAACTTCTTGTGGCGTACCTTCTGCCGCGATGACACCATCGGCGACAAAATAAACATAGTCAACAATCTTTAATGATTCCTGGACATCATGAGTTACAATGATCGAAGTCATGCCTAATGCATTGGTTAGGCGGCGTATCAAACTACCAATGACACTCAGAGAAATAGGATCAAGGCCTGTAAATGGCTCGTCATACATAATTAAAGCTGGGTCTAATGCAATCGAACGCGCCAGTGCAACACGCCGCGCCATACCACCAGATAACTCACCTGGCATGAGTTCATGCGCACCACGTAAACCAACCGCATGTAATTTCATTAAAACCAAATCACGAATCATCGGCTCGGGTAAATCCGTATGCTCACGTATTTGAAACGCTACATTATCAAACACTGACAAATCCGTGAACAACGCACCAAACTGAAACTGCATCCCCATCTTACGACGCAATTTAAACAGCTCATCGCGTTTAAGCTCATGAATCACCTGATTATCAAATTTCACATAACCGGCTGAAGGTTTAACTGCACCACTAATCAAACGTAATAATGTCGTTTTCCCGGAACCACTTCCTCCCATGATGGCAATCACTTTACCTCGGTGCATGGACATATTGATACCTTTTAATATGGGCCGTGCACCATAAGAAAAATTCAGATTATTAATTTCTATCAAAGCATCAGAACTCATATAATTATTATTGTCGCCATTAAATATTGATCAATTTTCTATGCAATCTTGTGCTTTTCTTTCAGATTCTTCTTGTAATCTTTCAGATCTCGTTTGATCTCTGGCGCTAGTATATACAACCCAATAATATTTGGAATAGCCATTGCAAAAATCATGGAGTCTGTAAACAAAATAATATTCGATAATTGTGTTGATGCACCAACAACGATAAACATACAAAACAAAACCTTATATATTCCTTCAACGATATTGCGCTCACCAAATAAATAGGTTGCACATTTTTGCCCGTAATATGACCATGAAATCATCGTTGAGAATGCAAATAGGAAAACGGTTAGCGATAAAACATAAGGAAACCAAGAAATACCTGAAGCAAAAGCGCGCGATGTCAACTCAACTCCTTCGATACCATTGCCTTCAATATACGCACCAGAAATCACAATCACCAGTGCCGTCACCATACAAATAACCACCGTATCAATGAACGGCCCAAGCATACCCACCATTCCTTGGCTAACGGGCACATCGGTTTTTACTGCACTGTGTGCGATAGCAGAAGAGCCTAAACCCGCTTCATTTGAGAACGTCGCACGTTGCACCCCCATTAACAAAGCACCCATTAATGCACCGATACCTGCTTGTGGATAAAGTGCCATCTCAAATATAGTCCGCATGGCTTGGGGAATCGCTGTGTAATGAACACCAATCACAACAAAGCCAGCGACAATATAAACAATAGCCATAGCCGGCACAACCCGACTAGCCACTGCAGCTATCCATTTAATACCACCAATAATGACTAAACCAACTAGAGCGGCCATAAATAGTCCAAATAACCAACCTTTGTCTGCCAAGAAACTCGTTTCACCGCCGGTAACAATTAAAGCCTGTTGGTATGCTTGGTTCGCTTGAAACAAACCACCAGCACCCACAGTCCCACCAATACAACAAACTGCAAACAATCCGGCCATAAATCGACCTGTCTGTGGCTTATTCAAATTATTAAAACCAGCCCGTAAATAATACATAGGGCCGCCAGATATGGCTGTTGGATCACTTTTAGAGCCATGCTGACGATATTTAACACCCAATGTGACATCTATAAACTTGGTCGACATGCCAAACAAGCCCATGATGGCCATCCACAATGCAGCACCTGGTCCGCCAACAGATATCGCCACAGCCACACCGGCGATATTGCCTAAACCAACAGTTCCCGAAAGTGAAGTCATTAACGCTTGGAAGCGATTAATTTGCCCTTCCGCGTTCTTGTTGTCAAACTTGCCACGCAAGACATCGATTGCATGAAAAAAATAACGGATATTGATAAAACCTAGATATACCGTAAAAAATAATGCGGCAATAACAAGCCACACTAAGACAATTTTAATGTCCAAGTTCATGACAGTAATACTATAAAAAATAACCGACGCGACAGCACTTGATACTGGCTCAAAAGCTGTATCGATGGCTCTATCAATCTGCATGATAAACGTTTCCCCCTAAAATTTCTCCCTAAATCCTGAGGCACTCAGTCTGAACCGGGAAAGCCGGCAATCAGTACGGCGTATCCTTTTCTAGCTAATATTATTAGCCACTTTTTAAAGCTTATTCAGACCATTCTTCTTTAAAAGAATAGAAATTCTAATATTTAATTACCAACCATTAAAATAAAAATGATAGGCAAACTGCCCGTATATGATTATTTAGGCTGAAAGAAAAAAAAGACGAATGTTGATTGTAATAAATAGACGTTAAAAATATCTGTAAAAACTTAATAATGTCTTACCACATTGTGATTAACTGACAAATCTCTCTATTTTGCCATACTTTACACGTGCATTCATTTTTTAGCATAGATAAACAGATAAATAAGCGACATGTTTAAATTAATTAATTTGCCAGCGAGCTATAAAAGTACAACCATGCGCAATCTAAATCAAGTTTGCTTATTTTGCTTAGTGTATTTGCTTTCGCAAATTGTATTGGCATCAGAAATATATCGTGTTGTAGATGAACAAGGAAGAGTTTCTTATTCAGATCAGCCGACTGCAAATTCCACACAAATTGAAGTTTCAATACAAACGCCTAATCGACAACTGCACAGGGTTAAAAGCGTTTACGATGGCGACACCATCATACTTAAAAATGACGACAGAGTTCGTTTGCTGGGTGTTAATACGCCAGAAATTGAAGGTCGTTTTCGACAAGATGAACCTGGTGGCATTGCAGCTAAAGCATGGCTACAGAATCAATTAAAGAATGGAAAAGTGTTTTTGGAATACGACAAAGAAAAACATGACCACTACCAACGGCTACTAGCACATTTGCATCTGCCTGATGGAAAACACCTCAATGTCGGTTTAATAGAAAATGGGTTAGCTACTGTCAGTATTATCCCGCCAAATTTACGTCACACCAAGGAATTAGTCCGCGCACAACGGAGGGCAGAAAAAGAAGGTTTGGGCATTTGGTCCATGCCGCAATACCAACCCCGTCAATTAAGTCAAATAACAAAGAATAACAAGGGATGGCAGCGTTTTATCGGCACACCAAAATCTATTAAAACCAGCCGAAAATATACGCGTCTTATTTTTAATGGACAGTTCAATATCCGAATTGCAAATGACAATCTAGCCTTGTTTCCAGATTTAAAGACTTATCTAGGAAAATCAATAGAAATTCGTGGCTGGGTGTCACGCACTAAGCAAAAATACTCAATGCACATTCGGCATCCTAGCGCTTTAATTGTGCAGTAATTTAAAAGCTGTCATAGCGCGAACGTTTGCGCCACTGAATCTTAGGAATAACCAAACCTAAAAACAAGCCAGCAAGCAGCACTAATGCACCCGCTATAAACCAGTCTCTTTGCTTGTCACTTTTCAACATTTGATTTTCTTCTAGAAGCGTATTTATTTGCGTTTCTTGTTCAGACAAATCCTGTGATAGCTCATCATTTTGTTGGTCAATGGCCAACACATTAGCCGCAATACCTTTGATATTTGTTAACTCATCTTGCAAATTTTTATTCTCACGTTCAAGAGCCAATATGCGCTTTGTGGCATCATCATGAGTGTTTTTTATTGCGTTTACTCGAACTCTTAGGCTACCCTCTGTCACCTTTGCTAATTGACTACTTAAACTCTCTAATTGATTTCGCGCGGCAGGCTCTCGCATAAGATAACGATTCAATACCCAGCCTTCTGTTCCACCAAATGTTTGTACTCTTGAGTAACCGTTATCTTCATCTCGCTCTAGAACCGTTAGCGTGGTGCCACTTTTGAGCATTCGTTGAATCGCATGTGAACTACTCGGGCCACTACGCAGTGTGATTTCAAATTCATCGGTTACATAACGTGTTTCTGCCTGAGCTAGCGACATAATAAAAAGTAAGCAACAAACCGAACCAAACTGTAATGACGCAAGAAATTTCATCATAGGTATGTGAATTTAAGTTAAAAAGTGACATAACATATCCGCATCAATCTATTGTTTACCGAATACATCAAGAAAAAGAAAGTCTATATTAGTATGTCCTGGCTTTAGGTGGAAATGACTCAACCGTCAATGGCTTCAACCGCACAGGCTTATAATCTAAGTGCTTATCCTCACTAAAAAACAAGGTATGCTTAAGCCAATTCACGTCATCACGTTCTGTAAAATCTTCACGTGAATGTGCGCCACGACTCTCTGTTCTAGCTTCAGCAGAAACCATAGTCGCAATAGCGACTTCAATTAGATTATCAAGTTCAAGCGCTTCAATCCGTGCGGTATTGAACACTTTGCTCTTGTCCTTAATTTCGGTGTTTGCTACCCGCTCAGCGACTTCACTTATTTTCACAACACCCGCAGCTAGATCATCTGCAAAACGAAAAACGCCGCAATAATTTTGCATGGTTCTGCGTAAAGCTGTGCCTACCTCGTACACCCGCTCACCATCACGTTTATTTTCTAAACGAGCAAGACGCGCCTGTGTTTTATCTGTGGCATCTTTAGACAACTCCTTGTGATGCGGATTTTTCTGTAGGTCTTTAATAATCTGATTCGCTGCAGCGCGTCCGAACACCAAAAGATCCAGTAATGAATTAGTCCCTAAGCGATTAGATCCATGTACTGAAACACAAGCACACTCACCCACCGCATAAAAACCTGGCACAGCTTCCTCTGGTCCCGTTTTATATGGAACAACCACTTGCCCGCGATAATTGGTTGGAATGCCACCCATCATATAATGCGCTGTCGGCACTACCGGTATGGGTGAATCAATAGGGTCAACATGCGCAAATTTACGTGCAATCTCACGAATCCCCGGCAAGCGGGATTTAATGACATCTGCACCTAAATGATCTAATTTTAAAAGCAAATGATCCGCATGCTCACCACATCCTCGCCCTTCTTTAATCTCAATCGTTAATGCACGGGACACTACATCTCGACTGGCCAAATCTTTTGCATTAGGCGCATAACGCTCCATAAAGCGCTCACCATCTTTATTGATTAAATAGCCGCCCTCACCCCGTACGGCCTCACTAATCAACACACCCACATCCGTCACACCTGTCGGATGAAACTGCCAAAACTCCATATCTTCCAAAGGAATGCCTGCACGCGCCGTCATGCCAAGGCCGTCACCGGTATTAATATAGGCATTAGTGCTAGCTTGAAAAACACGTCCACCACCACCGGTAGCAAATAAGGTCGCACGTGCTTGTAGCACCATGACTTCACCAGTTTCCATCTCCATGGCTGTGACACCCAACACATTACCTTGCTCATCGCGGATCAAATCCAATGCCATCCACTCGATGAAAAATTGCGTATTAGCACTCACATTACGCTGATATAAAGTATGCAACATGGCGTGACCAGTACGATCAGCTGAAGCGCAAGAACGCGTGGCCTGTGCACCACCAAAATTTTGCGACTGTCCACCAAATGGACGCTGGTAAATTTTCCCATTTTCTAGACGATCAAATGGCATACCATAATGTTCCAGCTCATAGACCACTTCATTGGCGTGGCGGCACATAAACTCAATCGCATCTTGATCACCCAAATAATCCGAGCCTTTCACCGTGTCATACATATGCCAATGCCAATTATCCTCCGTCACATTGCCCAGAGCAGCTGCAATACCACCTTGTGCCGCCACTGTATGTGAACGTGTTGGAAAAACCTTAGATAATACAGCGACCTTTAGTCCTGCTTCTGATAGTTGCAATGCAGCACGCATACCAGCGCCACCCGATCCAACGATAACAACGTCAAATTTTCTTTTTGTTAATCCCACATTAGCTCCACAGGATGTCTACAGACCATACAAGATAAAATAGTAGAGAGAAGATAACCAGTATGTGCAGCGTTAAGCGAATACCAGTGGTATGCACATAGTCCATTAGAATGTTTCTGATTCCAACCCAAGCATGCCAGAATAAACACGCAAGGAATAGAAAAGTGGTAATACGCATCCATTGATGACTGAAAATCGACTGCCAGGCATCATAATTCTGTGGTAATAATGTAAATACAACTGTTGTTAACAAAGCCACATAAAAAACCATGAATACAGCAGATATACGTTGAATGAGCCAGTCTCTCAAACCATAATGTGCACCGGTCACAACCCGGCCCGGAGTTTTCACCATATAATAGTTCCCATTAACAAGGTCAGCAAAAAACCTGCCACTAAAACTAATTTACTACTAACACGTGCCTTTGCCAAGGCGATGCCATAATGTAAATCGAGCAATAGATAACGTATACCCGCACATAAATGATGCAGGAAAAACCAAACAAATAATAATAATGTAATTTTAACGAAGGGACTCAACAACGTAACCTGCAAAGCAGCGTAACTTTGTTCAGATTCAAGTAGTGATTGTAAGCCACAAAGTAGCAGAGGGATTCCGGGGAAAAAGAGTAGCACACCACTGATACGATGCAGTATCGAGACAACTGACGGTAACGGGTGTTTTATTTTTAACAGATCTAGATGCTTGGGGCGCTTATTCTGCAATTTTGCTTCCATACATGGAATTCTCTAAAATAGTTCAAAGACTCCTGCTTTCAGCTAAGTCTAATCGCTTATAACAAGCGACACAACCGAAAGATTAAAATATTTTTGGGTGTCGTTAAATTTCTACTGACAAGCAATCAAATCGATAGTCCCACGTTGATAGATTACCTCTGTAAAGTCCTCTCCATCAAAAATTTCTAGCGTCAAAGCATCCCAGGTACCATTTAATGTTGATTGATCAAGTTTTGCTGCCAATGTCTCTGCCCACACCTCAACGCCCTCTTCTCGATCAGCACTCACCAACGTCAGTTTAATACTATCTCCAACATTAATCGCATTACCATGCGATGCAGACTTCCCATTCGCCTCATAATCAATCGCCCCGTAAAGCGCAAGATGCCCGCCCTCCTTCTCATAAATGCCTAATTGATAGCGCCAATACGGTTCACCGGACTCACTAAACACTTGCCAACAAAACTCACCATAATATTTTTCAGCGAATGAATTAGAAGTCACTGAGAACAAAATAAAACTGAGAACCATCAATAAGAATTTTTGTTTCATATTTTTTCCTATGTATAAGCAATGAATGTCTAACCGCTAGGATATTCTATTTGATTATTGCAGGCCCTTAGGAGTCACCGATTTATTCTGAGTCAAATAGATAAAGAGATAGAACCTTTCAAATTATGCCTGTCGGAAAATGGAAATAACAGTGATTCCGAAAAAATAAATTACAAATAATTAGTATATTGAAAACTTCCATTTATTCAAAAAAGCTATTTCGACAGTGCCAAATTGAGGCGAGAATTGCAGGTAGTAGACAGCCATCGCCACGATTTGCAAAAATAATGCGAGCAGTTCTAGCTGTTAGACATTGGCTCATGAATTATTCGGCGCTTCCTTAGTATTATTTTGGCCTGCGATAGCACATTATGCACAGTGTTTGCTGAACAGAAGCTTAATAGAGACTTTCATACCCATCCTTAACTAAATATAGATGCACGTTTAAAAAATGTAAGAGTCGTACACAACATTTAGCGATAAAACCCGGGCGTAGACTCTCGACTAAGAATAGTAAGATGGCGAGTTAATACTTTTCTATTTTAAATACGTGCTTACAAATGCTCAAGACCAACATCATTTATAAAAGTTTTTGGTTTATAAGAATAATAACCATAGTCTGATATCGATTATTATTCAACAAAGGAACCGGATAGTATCCAGCTTAGTTCATTAGGAATATCCGCAAAAGATCATTCTTATTTTTTTCATAAGCTTATTTATGACGTCATGATTATATCATATATAAACAATAACTTAATGCAAGTATACTCCAAAGATACCATGACTGACTTTAATCCTGATAAATTCTTAAACGAACCTATTTATGCATTCGATCTCCGGCTAATGATCGGAGATATAGTGGACTTCATAAAGTTTTCCAAAAAAATATCGAACGGCAGTACCGCAAAGAATTTTTGTCAATAAAACTTCGAAATGCAGTAGAAGACTTTGAACCAGATTATCGAAATCATCTCGAAGCAAATACAGAGCATCGATTCAAAATCAGCCTTCCATTAAGAGTACGGTATGGGGCTTTTAAGCTTCACTATCTCTATCGAATGAGCTCTGTCAAGTCTGTTGCTGCTCGATTGAGCAAGTCTTTGCCGAAAGAGAAAAAGGACAGAATACAACAGTTCATCAACTTTTTGAACTCCATAAATTAACTGGCCTAAGTGTTATCGAACCTCTCCACGATTATGAGGCTTTGGTAAAGATACGTATTTATGTACGTTCATTCTTAGGGCCTTGTCAATAGCTACAAATTCAAAGGAGAGTTGCCAAGCTCTGTGAGCAGATTGGAAGGTTTTCATTTAGGTAACTGGCATCTCTTCGGCAAGCATGTCTATATTGAGCACCTCGCCTTGGATCCTTACATAAAAAATATGGCTAGCCCCAATATTGCACGAGCGACACAGCAATCAGTATTTTTGTAATCAAATAGGAATTTCTCCAAATAATAAAACAAATCATTCCAAGATTCTGAGTTTTGTAATGTATCTTTTTGTTTTTTTTCGGTGAAAGTGATAGCAAAATGAAGTTTTTGCCAAAAGCTAGGCATAGCACATCGCCACATGCCATTTAATGCAAGTATTTAGCTGGGTCTGAGATTGTCCTGGGACAAGCTTTTCTACAGCGTGTAAGAATAGCTTTTGGTTCGGACAAGCGCTTGATAACAAAAAGCGGATGCGCCGTGTGTTCCGCAGGATAACGGCACCGATTTTGATTAGTTTGAGGCGTAATGTTCCAACATAAACTCGCGCCAGCTCTGTGCTTTGCAAGGCAAGATGCCGTACGGCTTCCAGCAGGATATAGGCGAGAGATGAAAGCAGTAGACGAAACTGATTAGGCCACCAGTGATGGCAACTGGCGCGATCAGCAAATAGATCCAATTGTAGTTCTTCAAACCCGCGCACTTTCTCATTAGTTTCAGAAAATGCTTCTCTGCTTCTTTCTGCCATGGTGTGGCGAGCGCATTGAGTCGCTTATTTTGGGCAATACCAACAATGTAACTTACATTGTGGCGCTTACACCACGTCAACATTTTATGTCGACAAAAGCCACTGTCACCACGAAAAACAATCTTAACCTGTGGCCAAGTTTGCCTGAACCGCTTCACCAACAACGACAAGATAGCCCAGGCATGTTTGGCACCGTCAACATTGCTGGGTCGCAGGTAGCTTACCAGTAGTTGATCTTTGCAAAATACATACAAAGGCAGAAAGCAGTAATGATCATAGTAGCCATTAAAAGAACGGCCTTCCTGCTTGCCATGGACCGTATCATCGGTCGCATCAAAATCCAGAATCAATTCTTTGGGAGCCTCATCAACTGAAGCGATAAACTGCGCAACCATCACTTCATGAATATCCCATGCTGCCTGTCGATCAGAACGATTTTCCCAGCGGCACAAGGTTGAACTGCTTGCCAATACATCGGTACGCTCAACAGTGGTCTGTATCGCCAAATCATTTCGTAACTGCTGGTGATCATTGAGATCCTCGTAACCCGCTGCCAATGCATAAACCCGTTGACGCAACAGACTCAAGCCATCATGCTTTCAGCTCGCCCTACGACGCAAATCTTGCAATGCCTTCGAAACAGCTTCACTCAAACCAAGCCGTTTATCCACCTGACGCAACAACAATACACCGCCATCTGAAGTGATATCGCTTCCCTGAAAATTTACTTCAACTGAACGTCTTTTTACATCTGGAAAATCAAATGATTCTTGGGTACACTTTGTTACAGGTAATTCCTTTCTTTTATGCAGCTTAGATAACTGAATTATAAAAGATTATTAGGGAATTTTCACTTCCTCTTGTGCAATATTGGGGCTAGACCAACGGCCTATCGCACTTAAAGAATTGCCTAAATGATCAACCACCTGTTGGTGGGTATAGCCTTTTTCATCAACTAACCTTGCCGCATCTTGTTTAAATTCAGGTGGGTATTTCGGAATCGCTCGTTTTGTTTGTGTACTCATATTCACCTCTAATGACATTATAGATCTGCCTCTAGAAGTGTCTTGTAGTATTAAACCATTTCAACAGGTCTTAGTGCAGCACTGACTGACACCATTGCTAACCTGGATGGCGATACACTAAGCGCGACTGCCGTATCTTCAGTAGAATTTGATACAGAAGTGTCAGCAACCGCTGTAACAGTTGGCACAACTGACGTGGTACTTGGAGCAACATCAGTGGCAAATGCTGGTGACTTCTTTGTCAATATTGATTCAGCAGACGTTACTCATATTTACCAGGATACCGATGGTGATCAATTCATTGAAGCAGGCGAGTTTGCTGTATCCTTAACAGGCATACAAAGTGACACATTACTTTCTGCTCATTTCACTGTTTCTGGTGGTGATTTGATGCTTATGAAGAAATTCATAATCTTATGACGACAAGCATAATCAGTTAGGTAGGCGGAATAATAAGATTCTGTCGAATTAAGCGAGATCATCGATACATTCGTGTAGAGTGTTGACCGTTGTTGTACGACAAGTGGAAACATCGCTGACGAAATCATATTGCTGTCTTGGAACAGCATTCAGAAAAGCGCTAAAGGATTCTAGCTCAAACTCGATCCTACCGGCGCTAGTCGGCAGTGATTCAGTTAATAATGTGTGAATACCGGAAGCGCGTATGGTACTAGGTGCTCTCAAACGCTTTTGCTCACACTCTTGCACCACATTGGTGCGCAGTACTGAGATAGTTGCTGCGTCAGCCTTCTTGAAAGCTGATTTGTCGTAGTGCCAGTAACAATGCTTCCATATCCTCAGGTAATTTTGTTTCCCATTGAATAGGCTGCTGTGTTTTTGGGTGAGTTAATGCCAATCGTTGGGCATGTAGTGCTTGTCGTGGAAATCCCATAAACAACTGCGTTATTTCATGGTTTTTTATTTTTTTAGGTCTTCCGCTATAAATAGGATCACCAACAAGTGGGTGACCAATGGTGTGCATATGTACACGAATCTGATGTGTGCGGCCTGTTTCCAAGTTGCATTGTAGTAGTGTGCAGCCTTCAAATTGGTCTAAAATTTTGTAGTATGTACGCGCTTTTTTACCATTCTCGATAATGGCCATTTTGGTGCGTTGCGTTGGGTGTCGTCCAATGGGAGCGTTGACATCACCATCAGCTTGAACCTCACCGAAAACCAACGCTAAATATTCTCGCTTGACGCTATGGCTTTGCAGTTGGCGCACTAAACTGGTTTGAGACTCTATGGTTTTTGCTACGACTAATAAGCCGCTAGTTTCTTTGTCCAGACGATGAACGATGCCAGCACGCGGTATATGATTTAATTGTTCTGCATGATGTAGCAGGGCGTTTAATAGGGTGCCATGCCAGTTGCCATTGCCAGGATGTACAACCAATCCAGCGGGTTTATTGATGGCGATGAGTTGTTCATCTTCAAAAATAATGTCTAGTTTAATTGCTTCAGCTTTGTGCTTTGTTTCACTGACATGAAGACAGGGTCGTATTAGAATCTGTTCATTGCCCCATACTTTTTGTTTTGGGGTGCCTGCTTCTTCATGGATAGTAATTCTTTTTTCTATTATCCATGTTTGCAAGCGACTGCGTGACCAATTTGGTAACAATTGTGCGAGCGCTTGATCCAGCCTCATGCCAGCACATGAGTAGGGAATGGTTAAATTAATAGGCGATTCATTTGCTTCTGTCAATACAGGCAAAGCGGGCTTTGAGCTATAATAAGCAGCATCTTTTTTGTTTTTTGTGGAATCAATCATGTTGCGTAGTTTAACTGTATTTCTGTTGGTGTTGGGTTTGTCTGCCTGTAGTTCATTTGGAAAACAGAAAGAAGACACCGTAGACTGGTCTGCGGGTAAATTTTATGCTGAAGCAAAAGAGAAGCTCGATGATGGTAATTATCCAGCGGCTATCGAATTATTTGAGTCATTAGAAGCACGTTACCCTTACGGGCGGTTTGCCCAACAAGCGCAGCTTGAAGTCGCTTATGCTTATTATAAAGACCAAGAACAGGCGTCTGCCATTGCTGCGGCTGAGCGCTTCATTAAGTTACACCCAAATCATGCTAATGTCGATTATGCATACTATATCAGAGGATTAGCGAACTTCAATGATAATTGGGGCTTGCTAGGTTATGTGACTCAAAGTCTGCTTAGTCAAGACATGAGCGAGCGTGACTCCAAAGCGTCACGTGAATCGTTTGATAATTTCAGATTACTCGTTAATCGGTTTCCTGATAGTAAATATACACCTGATGCAAGGCAACGTATGGCGCATTTGTTAAATGTTGTCGCGATGAGCGAAGTGCATATTGCACGTTACTATTTTGAAAGAAAGGCTTATATTGCAGCAGCCAATCGTGCCCAGCACGCGGTAAAAGAGTACCCAAATACGCCGGCAGCAGAGGAAGCGCTTTATATCATGATGCAGTCCTATGAAACTCTAGGGCTAGCAGAGCTACGCAATAACGCAGAACGAGTTTTAAAACTGAACTTTCCCGGAAGCAGCTATTTGCCTGAAATTGAAACGGTTTCCGATAACAGCTGGTGGAAATTCTGGAAGCCGAAGGGATACTAGTAACCTTCACATTAATCTGGCAAGCGAATGGCCAACACGTCACACTTGGCGTGATGCAAAACGCCATTTGCCGTTGACCCCAGTAATAAAGCAAGTCCATGTCGTCCATGCGAACCAACAATAATTAAATCTATTTTTTCTCGTTCAGCAAATAATGCAATTTCTTGTTTTGGTTCTCCCCAAATCAACCATCGATCTGTTGACGGGATAGCCAATTTGTTGGCTAATTGTTTAAGCTGTGTTTTCTCGGCTTCTAACATTGTGTAGGAAGAGTCTTCATCCAGCGGTATAACAGTGCCGTAAGGCGTGTCCGGCATGGGAATGTCATCTAGTATATGGAGAATACTCAATTCCGCATTAAGTTGTTTAGCTAAGTCCCTTGCTTTATCAGCAACAAATTCATCATATTCTGAAAAATCAATGGTTAATAAAATATTTTTGTATTGGCTCATATTTTACCTTGTGTTAATGATATAACTAATTGTTAGAAAATAAATAGGGAGATAAAAAATATAAAACCCGTTGTTCATATTCTTTACCGGCATAACTGTGCATATTAAAGTGTCCCGCACCAGGAATAATCCAAATGTCTTTTGGTTCTCTTGCAGCCAAAAATAAACGTTCAGATTCTGATAATGTGGTGTGCGCATCATTAGTGCCGGCAATTAGCAATAATGGTGTGTTGAGGTTATTAATACGAGATATTGGGCTTAACTCACTACTGGGAATATCTAAATAAAAAGACAATTGAGATAATAATATTGGTAATAGTTTCGATCCATATTTACCAAAATGAAGTTTTAATCGGTTTTCTACGGCTTCTTCAATCGTTGGGTACAGTGACTCAAGAATGATCGCGTCCAAATTTAATGGTTTTTTTGCAAGAACAATTGCCGCTGCGCCAAGAGAGACACCGATTGCCGCTTTACGTTCAGATGGAAATGTTTTATGAAGGAAGGCTACTGCTGCGTCAACACTTTCTGACTCGCGTGCACCAAATGTAATTCGTTTTCCGGGTGATTCTCCATGCGCTTGTAAATCTATTAGTAACACACCAATCCCTTGTTCATACAAGAATCTTGCTCGGCTGAGCATTTCAAGGCGATTGCTGCGCATAGAATGAACCAATAGCACTATACCTCTACCTGTAACGCCAGGAGCCAGCCAGCCATGCACATTCATTTCTGAATTAACGCGGATTCTCACAGTGTCAACTGGGAAATCAGCAGATAGTGAGCCGACAGCAGTCGATGCTGAGCCGGTAATTAATTGGCCGATTGCAAAAACACTTAGAATAGTTGCCATTAATAAGGCAAACAATTGGATTATTAGCTTGCGTAGCAAAATTTCTGAATATTAAAAAAGTTGTTAATCAATGGCAATAAAAACGAAGCATATAATTATTTTTGATAAATATCTGGCTTCTTATCTATTTAATTGGTTTATTAATGGAAATCATAGCTTAAAGTAAGCAAAACTTGGAGATTCAGTCTTTTAATGGGACAAGAAAGAATACAGTAATGGCATAGATTTAGATTGCCGCGTGTACATATTTATACCAAGCAAAAGAACTAAGACGGAAACAGATAAAATTGTATGGCGAATAAGGGTGAAACATATTTTTCAGTGTACATAGCTGTCCTTATTCGATAGATTTATCGTTTTTTATTTTTATTAGATTGTTTAACTTTCTCTTGCTTAGCCGGTTTATTATTTGCCCAAATAATTAATCCCACGCCAGCAATAATCATTGGTAATGACAACCATTGTCCCATGGTGACACCTAAGGTGAGTACGCCCATAAAGCCATCTTCTGGTTCTCGATAAAACTCGGCAAATGAGCGGAAGACGCCGTAACCAACCATGAACATACCCGTTATTGCGCCAGTTGCTCGTGGTTTGGCAGAATAAATCCACACGAGTATAAACAGCGCGACACCTTCTAATGCAAATTGATAAAGTTGCGAGGGATGACGTGGAACATTGTCAACATAGGGAAAGACCATCCCCCACGATACGTCGGTTTGACGCCCCCAAAGTTCGGCATTAATGAAATTACCGATGCGGCCTGCGCCAAGACCCACTGGTACGAGAGGAACGATGAAGTCGGTGACGGTGAGCCAGTTCAAATTATTTTTACGGGCGAAGAGGATCATAGCAACTAACACGCCAAGGAAGCCGCCGTGAAAGGACATGCCGCCTTGCCATATGTAGATAATCTCGAGTGGGTTTTGGCTGTAGTAGTCAAACGCGTAAAACAGCGTGTGACCTAGACGTCCACCGATAATGACACCCAACATGCCATAAAATAGCGCGTCATCAAGCAGGTCATTGGTGAAAGTTGAGTTTGTGTTGCGCTTGATGCGATAGCGCCCCAAAATAATAAAAAACACGAATCCAATGAGATACATGAGTCCATACCAATGAATGGAGAGGGGCCCCACTGAAATGGCAACGGGATCAATCTGCGGATGAACAAGCATGGGATTCGGCCTTATTTACGGTAAAATACGTATTATAGCAAGTGCAGCTACGAATGCTGACTTGACTATTAAGTGAGTTAGTAATTTTAATTTTAGGGGATTATAGATGCCAGACAACAAACATAGCCAAGCCATTACCCAGGGTGCCAAACGCGCACCTAATCGTGCCATGTTAAGAGCGGTGGGCTTTAGTGATGGCGACTTCTCTAAGCCTATTGTTGGTGTGGCGAATGGTTTTTCTACGATCACGCCTTGTAATATGGGTCTAAACGACTTAGCTATGGATGCAGAAAGTGCGATTAGAACGTCTGGCGGGATGCCACAGATGTTTGGCACGATTACCATATCTGACGGTATTTCCATGGGTACTGAAGGTATGAAGTATTCGTTAGTGTCGCGTGAAGTGATTGCCGACTCGATAGAAACAGCAGTCAAAGGTGAAAGTATGGACGGCGTTATTGCTATCGGCGGTTGCGATAAGAATATGCCTGGCGCAATGATCGCTATTGCCCGCATGAATGTACCTGCCATTTTTGTCTATGGCGGTACCATTAAGCCTGGAAAATACAAAGGTCAGGATTTGACTATTGTCAGCGCATTTGAAGCCGTGGGGCAGCATAATGCAAACAAAATTAATGATGCGGAATTGCTTGAAGTAGAACGTCATGCATGCCCCGGAGCGGGTTCTTGTGGCGGCATGTTTACCGCGAACACCATGTCATCCGCGATTGAAGCGATGGGCATGAGCTTGCCTTATTCATCTACCATGTCGGCGATCGATGATGAGAAGCGGGTGAGTGCTGCACGTTCGGGTGAAGTATTAGTTGAAGCGATCAAAAATCAAATTTTGCCACTGGATATTATTACGCGTAAATCTATAGAAAATGCCATAGCCGTGATTATGGCAGTGGGTGGCTCGACCAATGCGGTACTACATTTATTGGCGATTACTCATGCAGCGAATGTTGACCTCATCATTGATGATTTTGAAGAAATTAGAGGCAAAGTGCCGGTGATATGTGACTTAAAACCTTCAGGGCGTTATGTCACGGCTGATTTGCACGAGGCCGGTGGTATTCCGCAAGTGATGAAAATGTTAATGGCGCATGGCTTGATTCATAAGGATTGCTTGACCATTAGTGGTCAGACTATCGCTCAA
The DNA here is from genome assembly GCA_021774265.1 of Nitrosomonas sp. Classification (GTDB taxonomy): domain Bacteria; phylum Pseudomonadota; class Gammaproteobacteria; order Burkholderiales; family Nitrosomonadaceae; genus Nitrosomonas. Next base: position 1,031 of record JAJFJG010000025.1, on the reverse strand, counting down.
GTATTAAAGGATATTCCAGAGACACCACGTGTGGATCAGGATGTGATTCGTCAATGGGACAACCCCATGTATGCACAGGGTCATTTAGCAATTCTCAAAGGCAACTTATCAACTGAAGGCAGCGTGGCTAAAATTTCCGGCATCAAGAATCCACAAATAACTGGCCCTGCTCGTGTCTTTGAATCCGAAGAATCTTGTATGGAAGCTATTCTAGCCCGTCGAATCAAAGCAGGTGATGTGGTTGTGATTCGCTACGAAGGTCCAAGAGGCGGTCCAGGAATGCGTGAAATGCTTTCGCCGACGTCAGCATTGATTGGCGAAGGTTTGGGTGATTCGGTTGGCTTGATTACTGACGGACGTTTTTCTGGTGGTACGTATGGCATGGTCGTCGGTCATGTTGCGCCGGAAGCCTATATTGGTGGAACGATTGCATTAGTGCAAGAAGGAGACGTCATTACCATTGATGCACATAAGCGCTTATTACAACTCGATGTGTCAGATGAGGAAATTTCCCGTCGCCGAGCTGCATGGAAGCCACCAAAGCCTCGGTATGGCCGCGGTGTATTATCGAAATATGCCAAGCTTGTTTCGACGGCTAGTTTGGGTGCGGTGACTGATTTGTAATCAGAGTTTGTCGAACTAGGTTTTTCGTATGAACCACCTCGCCCATTGTGGCGAGGCAATAACGTTGTTCTTGAAAAAAAACTGGCTTTTGCCATTTACAAAGATTTAAATTTAACAAAATGTCGTTAACTACGATGTGCAAAGGTATATTGTGCAATATTCAATAGGTCATCATTGGCAAGTACAGAAATTCTATATTCAAGTTGCGTTATGTTTCGCAACTATCCGCAGCAATGCGTTGTTGAGGGGACTTTGCGGAGAGCGTTTAAATAGTGGAGATGGTATGGCCGCCTCCCTCCCTACGGGGAGCAGGGGTAAGCAATACGAATTAAGTTAGAGCCCCTCGCGGACCTGACGGCATCTACGTGCCAAAGTGGAGATAATGAAATCTTTCCACAAACGGACGG
>JAJFJG010000024.1 GCA_021774265.1 Nitrosomonas sp. | reverse complement strand
TAATGTTGATGAAGTAGGATTCGCAACCTTGGCGTGGGTTGATTGGTTTAACAATCGCCGATTATTGGAATCAATAGGAAACATTCCACCGATAGAATGCGAAATGGCATATTATCGCCAATTGGAAGAGTCAGATGAGGCAACTTGGCTCAAACTAAAATGTATCCGGAAAAACCGTGCCGATTCATCATCTTACCAGTTGAAATGCCTTTGAGATATAACCATGGTAGGCTGGCTTCTATCGATCTTGCTTTTCTAATATAAGGCGGCACCAATGCAGAATGAAAAATCAACGGCTTCCCATCTCTGCAACGTACTTTAGGTATCTTCACAGAAATAGAACCAATACCAGTCAGTATTTCTCGTTCTGGGTGATAACTATTAAGATTTTGTTAGTTGTAAAACTAGTTTTTGTCCAATAGATAGCTGTTCGTTATCAGTATTCCATTGTTTGATTTGTAGCACGGTTGTACCATAACTCTTTGCTATACCAGATAGTGTGTCGCCTTCTTTTACAGTGTAAATCAATAAGTTTTTATCGTGTGTTGGTACTGCAGGTTTATTGCGTATGATCGTGGTGTTTGCGTCAATTCTAGTGCTAGCATGTGGTATAAGTATTGTTTGACCATACTTAATTTTATCGTTTTTTGTTAAGTCATTGGCTTCTATTAACTGGGCTTCAGTTATTTGGTATCTCTTTGATATTTTATGTATATTTTCTCCTTTTTTTAGCTGGTGAATCTGCCATGATATAAGTGGCTCTTCATAATCTTCCAGATTTGTCAGGAATGTATTAGCTTTTTTAACAGGCAGCAATAGAGTGTGCGGTGGGTTTTCAACTTTAACAATTGCACGCTTGTATGCAGGATTTAGTGCATTAAACTCATCAATAGATATATCTGCAAGTTTAGCCGCAAGTGTTTTGTCTATATGACTATTAGCCTCTACCTCCATAAAATATGGATGATTTGGTATAGTATCTAGCTTAATTCCGTAATTCTCAGGATTAGCTATTATATTTTTAATGGCGATTAACTTGTGTATGTGGTTTCTAGTTTCAATAGGCAATTTAATGCTATGAAAATCCTCAAGCAGGCCTTTTTCACGATTTCTCTCCAGCGACCGGCTAACGGCACCTTGACCCCAATTATACGCAGCCAAGGCGAGTTTCCAGTCACCAAATTTACTATGTAGGTTTTGCAAATAATCAAGTGCTGCATGTGTTGCAGCAATGACGTCCTGGCGTTCATCAAGCCAACCGTCTTGTTTTAGACCGAAACTTTTCCCCGTGGCAGGAATAAACTGCCATAGACCTGCAGCATTAACACTTGATTTTGCAATAGGATTGAAAGCGCTCTCAACTAAAGGTACTAACGCTATTTCACTTGGCATGCCGCGACGTTCAACTTCCTCAACAATATAAAATAAATAGCGTTCACTTCTTTTCGTAACTCGATACAAAAATTTTGGGTTTTTTGTATAAGAAATTTCGTTTCTTCTTATCTCTTTGTTTTCTATTTCTTCTAAAGCAAAACCATTGCGTAAACGTTGCCATAAATCATTAGGCTGGTTGGTTGTGTCAGTATAGACACTCTTAATTGGTACTGTGGCAGTTTGAGCTGAGCAAGCGAGTAAAGTGATTGCTATAAAAACAAGCAGTAATATTTTGACATCGTATATTATTTTAAACTGTGTCATAAATATTCTATCAGAATCAGAATTATAAGCGTGTGTTCGATTGTGTATCAAATGCTTCTAGTACTATTCTTGGTTGCTGATTCCAACCTGTTTTACGATAATCAACTGTTACGTTTGTAAAAATTCCACCACGAACATAAAATCGAGCAATAAGACGAATATATCTTGGTTTTAACGCAGCTACCAAATCATCAAGCATGCGATTAGTTACAGCTTCGTGGAATGCTGCCTCTTCACGAAAAGACCAGATATACAACTTGAGACTTTTTAACTCGATACATTCTTCATCAGGAATATAATCAAGTGTTAGTGTCGCAAAATCAGGTTGTCCAGTTTTTGGGCAAAGACATGTAAACTCGGGAATTTCCATGTGAATGTGGTAATCCCTTTTGGACGTCGGGTTAGTAAATGTTTCCAGTTTTTTTTTAGGTTTACTTGCCATTATCTTGTCTTCTATCAATTCGGTTAAAATAATACGTTCCTTAAATAGGTTTATTTATATTAAACCTAGAGTAGTCTTAGTGTTAAAGGCGTTTTGAGTTTTAAGCGATCTATACCTTCTTAGGTATTAATTATAACTGGTTATCGATAAAAATGCGTCTTGCCCATATTAAACTTGCAGGCTTTAAGTCTTTTGTAGACCCCTCAGTTATTCCTGTTCCAGGTGACTTAGTTGGGATTGTTGGGCCTAACGGCTGTGGCAAGTCCAACGTAATTGATGCCGTTCGTTGGGTGTTAGGTGAATCAAAAGCTTCAGCCTTGCGTGGTGAATCCATGCAAGATGTAATTTTTAGTGGTTCGGCAAACCGAAAACCAGTTAGTCGAGCCAGTGTAGAGTTGATATTTGATAATAAACTCGGAAAAGCCAGTGGGCAGTGGTCGAGTTTTAGTGAAATTTCTATCAAACGGATTGTTCATCGTGATGGTGATTCTGTTTATTACATTAATAATCTTCGTGTGCGAAGACGTGACATTGCTGACCTTTTTTTAGGTACAGGTGTTGGTGGTAGGGGTTATGCCATTATTGAGCAGGGAATGATTTCTCGCATCATTGAGGCGAAACCAAAAGAGTTAAAAATTTTTCTGGAGGAAGCGGCTGGTGTATCAAAATATCGGGTGCGTCGACATGAAACGGAGTTACGCTTAATTGATACTGAAAAGAACCTTTTGCGGGTAGAAGACATTTGTCAAGAATTAAGAAAACAATTGAGGCATCTTGGAGCTCAAGCTGAGGTTGCAAAGCAATTTCAGGACATACAAGACAAATTAACGACTTCTCGGCATCTCTTGTGGTTAGTTTGTAAGCATGAGGCTGTTACACAGCGAGTCGATGCAGAGAAAGAAATACAGCGCCTAGAATTAGAATTAGAATCTGAGATAACATTTTTGCGTAAAACTGAGAAAGATGTTGAAGAAATACGTAGTTTTCATTATTCAAAAAGTGATGAGCTACATCAAGAGCAAGGGAAACTCTATGCGACTGATGCTGAAATTTCTACGGTAAAACAGGCAATTAAACACCTGCGAGAGAATGAGCAGCGTTTAGCAATACAAGTGGTCGACATTGAAACCCAGTTAGTTGAGAAAAAAGAGCAAATGAGGAGTGCTGTTGACGATTTAACTCATTGGCAGTCAGAAAATGAACAAGCAAGATTGTCACATGAAACTTGTAAGAAAAACCACACGTCTGCCAATGAGAGCATGCCAAAAATCGAACTTGATTTTCGTAAGAAGCAGGAAAAACTTAATGTACATCAGCGTGATCTATTGCTTGTTGAACAGGCACAGCAACAGGAAGAGAACCACCATGTTCATGCGGAAAGAATTTTGCAGCAGCTAGAATCACGACGTGGTCGATTAAAACAAGAAATTGATGTGTTACCTCAAGTGGATCATGTTGCGTTGTCACAATTGCAACTAGAATTTGAAGGACTGGAGATAAATCACCGTCAAAAAAAATTATCGCTTGAGCAAGCAGGAGCTCAACTATCAACTGTAAATGAGAATAAAAATCAAGCGGACAAAAAGGTTCAATTAATTCTACAAGACTTAACTCAAAAAAAGGCGAGATTTGATGCTTTACAACGTTTACAAATGCAACTTGAAAGTAATCAAGCACTAGCCACATGGCTAGCTGAACATCAGTTTGAAGGTTTGTCACGTTTGTGGCAAAGCATTCAGATAGTGAAAGGTTGGGAAGATGCACTAGAAGCTGTTTTGCGTGAGAGACTAAATGGAATAGGTTTTGAGCAACTTGATGTTGTTCAGCATTGGAATGACGATCTGCCGCCTGGAAAATGGACGTTATTCCAAACAATAGGCGAGCAAACAGTCAAGATAGCACCTCAACATCAAATGGGATGGAAACCAATTCAAGCGTATTTGACATATACTGATTTAAAGATTGCGCCCGTGTTGAATGAATGGTTAAGTGAAATATATGTTGTAAAGGATTTGCAATCAGGATTGTTGGAACGAAAAAAACTAAATTTAGGTGAAATGCTTGTGACGCCTGAAGGGCATATTTTTACATGCCATAGCTTGACTTTTTTTTCGCCTGATTCCCAGTTTCATGGCGTATTAGCTAGGCAACAAGAATTAAACCAACTTGGGCACGAAATAGAAACCCTTGAAAGGGATTTTGATGAAGAGAAGTTTCAGCTGGTTGTGGCAGAACAAACTTGTGCCGAATTAAATGAAACAATTGTATCTTTGCGTCATGATAATGAGTTGTTAAAGCAACAATGTCATGACATGCAGCTGCAGACGATGAAAAGTAGCCAGTCGGCCGAGCAAACCGATAAGCGTCGAAACCAAATTGAAGATGAGTTGTTAGAAATTAATCATCAGTTGGAGGAAGAGGCTTTACATAAACGTAATGCCCAAACTAAAGTGGCTGATTATGTGAAACAGATTGTTGCCATGAAAGGCCAACTAAATGAAATAAAACTTCAGTGGCAGTGTGCAGAGGCATTACTTGTGAAACAGCGTCAATTGGTACAGGGTGCCGTGGAAAAGCTTCAAGAGTCTGTTTTTCATGAGAATACTTGTCAATATAAAATCAATGATATAGAGAAATCTATTCAAGTAATTAATGATTATATTGACCGATTAGAAGAAAATTTAGGTGACTTACTAGTAGAGCAAAGTAATATCGATGAGTCAAAGTTAAACAGCCAGTTGCAGGTTTGTTTGTCACAACGTATAAAACTTGAACTAGTAATCAGCGAAGCGCGTAACGAGCTGGAAGCGGTAACGAATGAATTACAAGCTCTAGAAAAAGCACGTTTAATTTCTGAACAGAAATTGCACCCACTGCGTGAAGCAGTTAATAAATCACGCCTTAAAGAACAAGAAGCGCACATTACTGAGAATCGATATGGTGAACAGTTAGCGGAAGCTAATGTAGATGAGAATGAATTATTTCCATTACTCAGTAAGGCACATAAAAAAACATTGCAAGTTGAAATTGACCAATTGGCTGTAGAAATTGAAGCTTTGGGTGCAGTAAATTTAGCAGCTTTGGACGAATTAAAGGCGCTGCAAACACGTGAAACTTATCTTGAATCGCAATTAAATGATTTGAAAAATGCGGTAGGTACACTTAAAAATGTTATTCGACAGATTGATGATGAAACACAAGAGCGGTTATTAGAAACGTTTAATGCTGTTAATAATAATTTAGGGAATGTTTTTCCAGCAATTTTTGGGGGAGGGCATGCAAGGTTGGTGTTGAGTAGTGATGAAATTCTTGATTCTGGCTTACTGCTGACAGCACAACCTCCGGGTAAGAAAAATAGTTCGATTCATCTGCTGTCTGGCGGTGAGAAAGCGTTAACAGCTCTGGCGCTGATTTTTGCATTATTCCAGCTTAATCCGGCGCCGTTTTGTTTGTTAGATGAAGTTGACGCGCCGTTGGATGATAGTAATACTAGCCGTTTTTGTGAATTAGTGAAAAAAATGTCAAGAGAAACACAGTTTATGTTTATTAGTCATAATAAAATCACTATGGAAATGGCGCAACAATTAATCGGCGTTACCATGCAGGAACAAGGTGTGTCACGTATAGTCGCAGTTGATATTGATGAGGCTATCAGGCTTAATGAGACGGTCGTAGTGTAAGTTAAAATGGGAATAGTCAGGGAGACGGTATGGATATTTTGGAGATAAGTGACTTGCAAGTAAGTTTGATCATCATCGGCATCATTGTTATCGCTGGTGTCGTGGTCTTTAACTGGATGCAGCAATTAAGTTATCGACGTAAGGTTGAAAAGGCTTTTGAACATAAGCATGATGATGTGTTACTTAATCCCGGGGCCACCAATAAAAAGTCCGAGAGAATAGAGCCGCAACTTAACAAAAAAATTATACCTGAGTTAAATGAGATGATGGAGGATCAAGCTGGGTCCATTGATACAGCTCGTGAATCGCAACATGATCAAACAGGTGAAGATGCTTGGGTTGAAGAAGATTTAAGTGCTATTTGCTATACGGTTATTATTCAGTCGGATACCGTACTCTCGTCTGCACAGCTTTATGAATTACTGCAACATGGCTCAGAATTTAGTAAGCCAGTAAAATGGTTCGGCCAACTCAAGGCTGGGGAGCCATGGCAGGAGCTGTCATTAGAAGTAAATACAAGAGGCTATACGTGTTTACAGGGATTTTTGCAACTTGTGGATCGCGCTGGCCCAGTCAGTGAAATTGAATTGTCCAAGTTTCGTGATGTCGCGCAAGAATTTGCTTTCCAAGTGAATGCTGTTATTGATTGCCCCGATATTGTTGATGAACATGAGCAAGCCGTCTTGCTTGATAAATTCTGTGCCAATGTCGACATCATGATTGGAATTAATATTATTAGCAAAGATGAAGGGGCGTTTATCGGCACTAAGATACGCGCTTTAGCTGAAGCATCCGGTTTTAAATTAGACACGGAGGGCGTGTTTAAATATTGTGACGACGATAATATGATCTTATTCACCTTGAGTAACTACGAGACAGCCCCCTTTCTTCCTGAAAGTATGAAGTCGCTCACAACGCATGGCATTACTTTTTTACTTGATGTGCCTAGAGTCGCTAACGGTGAAAAAGTTTTTGATCAGATGGCGCATATTGCAAGACTCTTTTCCAATACACTAGGTGGCATCATGGTCGATGACAATCGTGTGCCGTTGAGTGATAACGGTATCATCAGAAGTCGACAACAACTACAAGAAATACAAGACCAGATGAGTTCACAGAATATTCCACCCGGTGGTAGTAGTGCGATGAAGTTATTTATATAAACAAAGGGGTTTTTCTTAAATTGATACCTTATTAATTATTCTTTGCTTGCATTACTTTTAACTAAATAGAATAATGATTTTGAATAATTAGGAGAAAATATGAGTCAAGAATCGGGTTCAACTAAATTTACACCTATTGAAGTTTTACTTGAAGCAGAGAAAAAATATTACTGGTGTGCTTGCGGCCGCAGTCAATCTCAGCCGTTTTGTGATGGTTCTCATAAAGGTACCTCTTTTGTACCGCAGGAGTTTAGTGTGAATGAAGACAAAAAAGCTTGGTTATGTACATGTAAGAAAACGAGCAATAGCCCATTTTGTGATGGAACTCATAGTAAATTGTAGTCATCCTTCTAATTAAATATTTTTTAAAATAATGGCTTAGGTAATTAAGTGATAATAGCTTTATCTGAGATTAAAAAGGGTCATATTCAAAAAAACTAAAGAATGAGTTTTCTTTGCATGCTTACTTATTACAATATTATTAATATTGCCTATATTTCAATAGATTAAATTAGCATGATATAAGGCCTTTGTTTGTAATTGACTCAATAGTACTCTAAAACCTATAGTCTATTTATGGATTCAAACCTAAAATCTTTGGAAGAAAAAGTTGATCGGCTTTTATGTCTGTATCAAGATGTGCGGACAGAAAATGTTCAATTGCGTACTCAATTATCTCAATCAAGTGCCGAAAATAAGAAATTGACTGAAAAAATACAGGTTGCTGCAAATCGTCTTGAGATGCTTTTGATTAATATCCCTGAGGCAAAAAAATGAATACGGAAAAGAAAATGGACATTTCTATAATGGGCCGTGACTTTTGTATCAGCTGTCCAGAAGAGGAAAGTGACGAGTTGCATCTTGCTGTTGATTACTTAGATAAGAAAATCCAAGAGATTAAGGCAGAAGGAAAGGTTGTCGGATCCGAAAGTATTGCAATTATAGCGGCACTTAGCGTCACGCATGAATTGTTGATATCACAGATGGGAAATGGCTTTGACATCAATAAATTTCGGCGTAGAATTGGCCTTATACAAGAGAAAATTGATGATGTGATTGTAGAACATGAAAATAAGCATGATCATTAATTTTGTAATAAATTTTTAACAAAATATGTATTAATATGATTGTTCCCTGCGGTGTTAGTTAAGCCCATAATTTTTGAACCAATTTTTAGAAATAGGTTGTGCGCTAGATTGATGCCGTTGTGCGTTTCCTTATAGGGAATGCCTGAAGCATCCTGCAGCAACCGCCTTGGACCTTCTGGTTCAAGATATTGGACTGACGGCATTCGTGGGGAACTTTATATAAAATGGAAAGGTAGTTGCTTATTTATCCAAAAGTCTTTCTCTTTGATATAGGACATGTGTTGCTTGAATTTGATTTCAAGTCCTCTCTTGAGCGCCTTATTCCGTCCCACATTCAAAATCCTACCGAACGTTTAGACCAATTGCTTCAACGTAAAGATGTATTAGAAACCGGCAAAATTAGCCCAAATAATTTTATTTTTTGGGCGATTGATATTTTGGGTGGTGATGCAACTGAGATGCAGTTTCGGCAAGCTTGGCGACAGATTTTCACCGTTAACAAACCCATGTGGGAATGTGTAACTAAGCTGAAAGGATTGGGTCACCGTTTAATACTTTTTTCAAATATCAACGCGATACACTGTCCTTGGATTTTCGATGCTTATCCTGAGTTTGCAAAATTTGAACATGCGGTACTTTCATTTGAAACGGGGTTTATTAAGCCACAACGTGAAATTTATCAATTTGCCATTGCCAGTCATGAATTAATACCTGCTAACACCTTTTACATTGATGATATGGCTGAGAATATTGAGGTTGGTAAAGCATTCGGTTTTCAATGTTGGCAATATGACATCAATGAGCATCCGGCGTTTGAATTATGGTTATTAGATAACTTAAACTCAAGATAACAGGAAAGGGTGAAAGTGTAAATTATATTATATGTTTAAAAACAGTAATTTAATAATTTTTTGATGTTAAGCTCTATTTGTAATGATTAAAGTATACTTCATGAATTTAAACTGCTATTTTGCAGTTTTTCGGGAGGAATAGACTATGAAAGTGCATGAGTATCAGGGCAAAGAAATTCTGCGTAAATACGGTGTTGCTACTCCGCAAGGAACTGCTTGTTTCAGTGTGGATGAAGCTGTTACAGCAGCTGAAAAATTGGGCGGTCATCTTTGGGTGGTGAAAGCACAAATCTATGCGGGTGGTCGCGGTAAAGGAGGAGGCGTTAAATTAGCCAGGTCAATAGATGAAGTGCGTCAATTAGCCGGTAAAATTCTTAATATGACGTTGGTTACGCATCAGACAGGGGCAAAAGGGCGAATTGTACATCGTTTGTTAATCGAACAAGGAGTTGATACTAGCAAAGAATATTATGTTGGTATGGTCGTGGATCGTGGTCGTCAACGTGTTTGTATGATGGCAAGTTCAGAAGGTGGCATGGACATCGAGCAGGTGGCTGTCGATACGCCAGAAAAAATTCATAAAGTTTTTATTAATCCCATGAAAGGGTTGACGGATGAGGGTGCAGATGAAGTAATAAACAAAATCGGTATCCCTGATGTTTGTGCTGCTGAAGCGCGGCAATTATTGCAAGCGTTATATAAAGCATTTGACGACACAGATGCCTCGTTGTTAGAAATTAATCCGTTAACATTAACCACGGATAATCATGTGATGGCGCTGGATGCAAAAATTAATTTTGATGATAATGCGTTGTTTCGTCATGCTGATATAGTTGAGTTACGCGATTTAGACGAAGAAGATCCCGAAGAAATTGAAGCTGCTAAGCACGACCTTTCCTATATTCCATTAGATGGCAACATAGGCTGTTTGGTTAATGGGGCCGGGCTGGCAATGGCTACAATGGATATTATCAAATTGTATGGTGGTAATCCTGCAAATTTTCTCGATGTGGGCGGTGGAGCAACAGCAGAGAAAGTGACAGAGGCTTTTAAGTTGATGTTACATAATCCAGAGTTGCAAGCTATTTTGGTGAATATCTTTGGTGGTATTATGAAGTGCGATGTGATCGCCGAAGGCGTCGTAATGGCTGCTCGGCAGGTGGAGCTAACCGTGCCTCTGATTGTGCGTTTGGAAGGCACAAATGTAGCATTAGGTAAGGAGATACTAGCCGAGTCAGGTTTGCCAATCATTTCAGCAGACAATATGGCAGACGCCGCGAAAAAAGCGGTGACAGCTGCAGCATCTTTTTCGCCTGCTGGTTAATATCAATAAAGGAGTCGTAGCCGCTATGTCGATCCTAATTAATAAAGATAGTCGAATTATGACCCAAGGCATTACAGGTAAAACGGGACAATTTCATACCCGTATGTGCCGTGAATATGCGAATGGGCAGGAATGTTTTATCGCCGGTGTTAACCCAAGAAAACCTGGTGAGAACTTTGAAGGTATTCCAATTTACGCTACTGTTAAAGAGGCTAAACAAGCTACGGGTGCAACTGTCTCTGTAATTTATGTGCCGCCGCCGTTTGCAGCTGCTGCGATTGATGAGGCTGTGGAAGCGGAGCTAGACTTAGTGATTTGTATTACCGAGGGTATCCCTGTACGAGATATGCTGCTTACAAGATATAAAATGCTGGGCAAAAAAACATTACTTATTGGGCCTAATTGTCCTGGCATCATTACCCCAGATGAGGTGAAAATTGGCATCATGCCGGGATATATACATAAAAAAGGCAGGATTGGTGTGGTTTCACGTTCAGGCACGCTGACTTATGAGGCAGTGGCGCAATTGATGGAGTTGGGCTTGGGGCAGTCGACATGTATTGGTATTGGCGGAGATCCTGTTAACGGATTGAAGCATCTCGATGTGTTAAAGCTATTTAATGAAGACGACGAAACGGATGCAGTATTAATGGTCGGAGAGATTGGTGGTTCGGACGAAGAAGAATGCGCGCGTTGGGTCAAAGATAATATGCAAAAGCCAGTAGTGGGCTTTATTGCTGGTGTTACGGCACCACCAGGGAGGCGTATGGGGCATGCGGGAGCCATTATATCGGGTGGTAAAGGTACGGCACAGGAAAAAATTGCCGTAATGGAGGCGTGTGGCATTAACGTAACGCGTAATCCTGCAGAAATGGGTAAATTGCTAAAGTCTGCTTTGTGAAATGGCAAGATAAGTTTTTCTTGTAATAAAATAGGAATTTGATTTTGAGTTGATTGTCATATACGCTGCTCGCCAGTTAATATTCATATGAGGAATTTTCAATGCGTTTCAAGCAGTTTGTTGTAATAAGTTCTGCGCTATTTATGTTTTCTGGCTGTACGTTAATGGCGCCAATAATGCCTTCACCAGAAAATGAAGCGCGTCCAGAAGGTCCTTTGCCACCCAGTACGCGTCCAACTTACAATCTTTCTGGTTATCCTGCTGCTACACGTGAGGGTTATATTGATGGCTGTGAAACTGCAAAGAAAACACGCTATGGTCAGAAGGATGAAGCGCGATATGCATCAGACGGGCAATATCAAATGGGCTGGAATGATGGCTTCGACCTATGTCAAGCCAGAGATAAATAATAACCATTACTAATTACAATTTGTGAAACTGATGTCATCCAAGCGGGTTGTGATTTTTGCGGTTATTTTGGCAAGCTTCCCATTATTTGCATTATCAGATAACTTGCCGTCACAAGTACAGCAAGCACTAAGAAATGCAGGAGTTTCTGATTCTGCGGTAGGTGTTTATGTTCACGAAATTGGTGAAGCCGAGCCCCTTTTTTCTATCAATGCCGAAGTGCCAATGAATCCTGCGTCTGTCATGAAGCTTGTGACAACATTTGCCGGACTTGAAGTACTTGGCCCTGCTTATACTTGGAAAACAAAAATTTATGCAAATGGTCGGATAACCGAAGGTGTATTACATGGTGATTTGGTTATTAAAGGATATGGCGACCCTAAACTAAATCTTGAGAATTTCTGGTTACTTGCACACCGTTTGCGGAAGACAGGTTTGTATAAAATAACTGGGGATCTGATTCTTGACCATAGCCACTATGATATTCCTGTTGATGATCCTGGCGCGTTTGATGGCCAGCCCTATCGAACCTATAATATCCTTCCTGAGGCACTGTTAATTAATTACAGGACATCAACGCTTCGTCTGACTCCTCAATCTGAAACCAATACAGTAAAAGTTGTTGCCGATCCCATACCTGATTCATTGACATTAAATAATCATCTTAAATTGACGCGAGGTAGTTGTGGTGATTGGCGAAATTTATTACGTACTTCAGTTGTTACAAATGACGATGATGGTCGCGTATCAGTTAGACTTGATGGAAATTACTCGATTAATTGCGGTAGTCAATCTTATTTTTTAGGTTTGCATGATAGCTCAAACTACACTCGAGACTTATTCCAACGGTTGTGGACGCAATTAGGTGGTTTTTTCCAGGGTGATGTGCGCGTTGGTAATGCACCAAAAGAAGCTTCACTCATTAAAGCTTATGAATCTTCATCTTTAGCTGAAATCGTTCGTGGCATTAATAAATTTAGTAATAATGTTGCTGCGCGGCAGTTATATCTGAGCCTTGGTAGTATGGATACTTCGACGCCAAGGCGTTCACCTTTGACGTTAGAAAAGTCAGATAAGGTGATTAAGCAATGGCTTGCGTCTATGCAATTAGATTTTCCTGAGTTGGTCATAGAAAATGGTTCTGGCTTGTCTCGTATTGAAAGAATCAGTGCAAATCATATGGGGCAGCTATTAATGGCGGCTTTCCATAGTCCAGTCATGCCAGAGCTGATTTCGTCTATGCCTATTGCGGCAGTCGATGGCACGATGAGAAATCGGTTGAAGGGAACGCGTGTTAGTGGTTTGGCGCATTTGAAAACAGGCTCATTAAATAACGTGAGAGCATTTGCCGGCTATATGCTTGACCAATCGGGTCGACGAATTGTTGTTGTTTTCTTTGTGAATCATCCCAATGCTGTTTCGTCCAGTAGAGCAATGGATGAATTACTTGAGTGGCTTTATATTCGCTAAGAGAATCTTTTTAGTATATGTGAATGTTGTATTTTTGCATCGCCCTGTGCTTGCCTAAAAAAACTAAGTATTCTTTCTGGTAGCCAGGTTAATTTTCCTGGAAAAGGTTCTTGTATGAATCCTGCATGACCCCCTTCTGCGGGAAATTCTAGTGTGACTGCTGTTGAAACTTCATCTTTAGTTGGTAGGGCTGTTGCTGGCATGAATGGGTCATTACGTGCATTAATGACAAGTGTAGGTGCTTGGATATGTTTAAGCCATGGTTTGCTACTAGATTTTTGCCAGTATTCATCAGTATTGCGAAAACCATGCAATGGAGCGGTTACAAGATTGTCAAACTGATAAATGGTGTTACATGCCTTGATAGCATATGCATCAAGTAGTCCGGGGAAGTGCTCGAGTTTTTGTAGCGCCTTTTGTTTCAGGGTGCTCAAAAAATGTTGTGTATAGAATTTATTAAAACCAGTATCTAGTGCCAAGCCAGCAGCAACGAGATCCAAAGGTACAGAAATAGTCGCTGCAGCAGTAACTATCTGGCGGGCGTTATCACCTTGCTCACCTAGCCACTTTAATAAAGCGTTTCCACCCAGTGAAACGGCAACAATAAATAGAGGCTGTGTGCTGTTTGATAATGAGTATTGCTGATGAATGCGCTGAAGCATCCAGTTGATTTCTTCAGAATCGCCTGCATGATAAGCACGTTGCAATCGATTAGGTTCGCCCGAACATCCACGAAAATGAATGACTGCGCCGTGCCAACCTAGTGACTTTAATTCAGACATAATGCTTAACACATAATGACTGTCTGAGTCACCTTCAAGCCCATGAAAAAAAACGACGAGTGGCATATCATTTTTCCCATCCAACCAATCAATATCAATAAAATCACCATCATCAAGTTCCCACCTCTGACGACGATAGTTAATCAATTTTTTTGTTTTAAATAGATAAGGGTAGATGGTTTGTGCATTGCCTCCAGGCAACCAAATGGGCGCAGAATATTGTAGAGTATTAGAGATATTGCTCATTTTTTTTATAAAAAATGGTTTATTTAATAGATGATTGTTGCGAATTGATCAAAAAGCATGTGTAGCTAAAGTAATCTGACGGTTTGGCAAATTTACATTGCGCCATTAACCTATGCATTGAATATTGGGTGGTAGGGTTTGATGCGTGATAAAAATGTAAATAAACTTGGCAAAACTGTTGCAGTTTAACATTCATAGACCAATACGGCCTAGCTGAATTGAACATTATTTTGTTGACATCAGTCCATTAAATTTAATGACTCAGTCACTAGGTAATGGGTTGGGTGGAAGTCCACTACCTAGTATACACAAGGCATATACGGTTGAGCATCAGCGCGTGAATACCCATCTGAAACTGTATTTTCTTTGATCCGCGATCCTTTGTGGGATTAGACTCAAAATATTGAATTACCCGAATACGTATAACCTTCAGCCAATTCCAGGTAACAAAAATGCTCTAAGCATTTGAGTTTACATGGCATGTCTGACTTGTATTGAAATATTAAAGCTCTAAAATGAGAGAACCTATCGATTTTATAAAACCTATAAAAATAGTTTAGATAAATTATCGCATATATACGTTATATTTCATATGGTTATACTTACAATCTTTTTGAAGAACTGGCTGAAAGATATACTTAGTCGGCCCTAAAAAAGTCTCGCCAAAAGCTATTTTAAAAAAACATATGCACGAGAATTAGACTAGATATTTATCTGTGCTATTTCCTTTATTTTATTCACATGCGTATATTTTTCTCCATGGAAATAAGAGCCATAAAATGGCCATTAGCCATTTGTTTAGGTTCCACGC
>JAJFJG010000023.1 GCA_021774265.1 Nitrosomonas sp. | reverse complement strand
GCGTGGAACCTAAACAAATGGCTAATGGCCATTTTATGGCTCTTATTTCCATGGAGAAAAATATACGCATGTGAATAAAATAAAGGAAATAGCACAGATAAATATCTAGTCTAATTCTCGTGCATATGTTTTTTTAAAATATTTTTTGGTGAGGCTTTTTCAGGGTCGACTAATTAATTGTTATAGAATGAGATATCATCTTTTTTTTCGTCTATTTCGTCAGTCTCGGCATTATTGTCTTTGCCATCTACCTCATCCTCTGCTTCTCCAACAACCTCATCCACAATGACTTCTTCAGCGGTATCAACTTCATCTGCTGAGGTAACTTCATACTCGTCCTCATCAAATGTTTCATAATCACTTGGCGAATATGCAGATGGCGGTGGGTTATCCATCGCGTACCCATCAGGTGTTTTTTTACCTTCACTACAGGCGGTGAAAGCTAAGGCCGTAACAGCAGTAATTAAGAATTTATACTTCATTTCCTATTTCTCCCTATTTGTTAAATCTAGTAAATAATTCCTGCGATTTGCATTTCTTATTGTAAGCTAAACCTAACTAGTAATACATCTCAACTCAAATGTTGTTTTGCTAAATTCATTGCTCCTAATGATGATGTGAACTATGATCATCATGAGAGTGGTCGTGGTCTTCATGATGATGACCGTTTTCTTCTGGTTCTTTTGTACTGTTTAGCTCAAATCGACCACCATGAGCATCTTCGCCATTGAGCTTTGTGAACACCACTATGGTTGTGTCTGGTTTAATTTCAAAATTGCCACTTCCTTGAAGAGTATTTCCTTTCGACGTTTTCAAATCCACTGAGATGGTTTGACGCTCGTCCACGTATCGTATCGTGGCTGTTGCTCGCCCAAACTCGGTGCTAACTTTATTATTGTTACCATCAGTAAAATATAGTGTAATGTTACCGTCATTAGCAACTAACTCTACATTGTGAGGCCCGATTTTACGCACTTGTCCGTCATGTGATGCAACTAATGCTTGCTTATCAGCCGCTAATACAGAGGTTAAAGGCAAACCGATTAAAAATATACTCACTAATAATATTACAAATTTTTTTCTCATTTTCTTCCAGCTTTTAATTTTAGTCGAAGTTAAATTTACTAATCAATAGACATCTTTGCTAAAGGCAACACCTGCTTTTCTTGATTGAGTAAACTTGCTTGTTGCACTATTAAATCAACATTATCCCAACCAGACGGCTCACCTATCGGCACCCAACGCGCCCTAAGATAACCGTATCGATCTATAAGAAACTCCATGTGATCAGGATTAGTACCCACACCCAACAGATCAGGACGAGTCAACGTTCTGCGATAAAGTGCATAACTAGTAACTATATCTGATGCACCATCGATCACTAATGGGAATGGAACTTTAGCTACTATTTGTGCTGTCGCTTCAGCATCTAACTCTCCCATCGGCACAGCTAATACCTCAGTATTTTGCGCAGCCAATTGATCATAAATCTGGCTTAATTGTTCTAACCGCTCTTTCGATTGGGGCCATGTAAACGTAATCAGTAATATAGACTTATTTTCTCTGAAATCCTGGAGCAGACCATTTTCACCATCTACTGAGGTATAAAAGAAATCTGGTGGGATGACATAAGGCTTGTTCGGGACTATTACAGGTGTCAGTATGCGAGATTGATAACCACGAGACAGCGCATGGATATAGTTAACTATATCCCACAGGTCCTCTTCACCATATTTGTCCGCAAATCCTGGCATTCCAGTATCTTTCATACCAAAAGTAAGCCAGTGATAGAAATCACCTGCCGTATGCTCTTCCGTATGAGGTTCCGTTAACATGTCCGGCATTACGGTTGAAAATGTCCTTGATAAGATGCCATTACCTTTGCCCTGTGGCCCATGACATGCCACACAACTTTCACTATAAAGCGATGCACCATGTGCGATAGACATAGCATCATATGGAACTGGTGTTCTTTGATACGTTTCAGGGTAAGCTTCAATTGATATTGGCGGCAAGGCTACGGCCAGACCACTTGATGTTATTATCAATGGTATGCCTACGGTTTTTCTTAGATTCCATTTCTTTGCTCTACCTATGAAGATCGCTAGAATTCCCATTACAAATATAGCGAATCCAATCCAAACTTGCGTCACTACTTCTATGGAACCCCAAGTCGCTAAAATTGAAAACCTAAATGGAAATGGCCAGTCTTCAATGACGGCATATTTGGCGGGTGTCGTATTGGCTACTACTGTTGCCAGCATTAACAATGCTAACGCAATAATATATTCGACTCTGATCCATCTACGCATGCCGCTGGCACTAATCACGGCAAAATCGTTGGTTTTACTTTTGACAAAATTTGGTAACCAAATCGCCCGTATATTTGCAGCTATTGAAAGTATGACTACGAGTAATGCTACTTTTCCAAGCAATAACCATCCATAGAGTGAAGCTACTAAGGCGGCGTAATGTCCATCAATGTTGCGATAAGAAACTAAAATACCAGTTGCTATTACCACTAGCATCGCAAGAAATGCGACCCGCGAAAACTCCGTTAAGGTCTTAGCATCCCGATCATATGTATTTTCTTTATTTTCTTTTTTAAAATATACGTAAAGTAAGTAAAGAAAAGCTGGAAGCGCACCTAGCCAAACTCCACCTGTAACGATATGGAGCGCATAGGGCAAAATAGTGAGGAATGATAATTCTTCTGCAGCGGTATGACTAACAAGAGAACCCGCTACAAGTGGTAATGTCGCAAAGAGTCCACAGAGAGAATAATGCCACTGCTTTCTTTCCTTTGATCTAAGGTAGAGGACAATACCCAGTAGGATAATTGCTAAGGAAGCACGCCCAATCCATATGTGACCCATTCTAGTATCTTTTAGAATGCCTAGCCACACTTCAGGCTGCCAAGCTTTAGTTGCATCACCCGTTACTTGCGCCGCGGTTACTGCAAGTATCGCCAACAAGCCAATTATGATACAAATTCCTAACCAAGGGAATAACCGTTCTATACGTTTAACCCATGGCTCTATTAATTTATTATCAGCAGTTCCTGATATCGCTAAAAATACGCAACTGCCTAATATTGTCATGTTAGCCGTGAGCTGAAACCAGCGGGCTATCGCGGCAATAATTTCTATCATTTTTATCTACTTTTTCTTCACCATAAAGTCATAAGAAGACTCAACCACATGTCCATCAATAGAAAAAACCCGATACTCAACAGTGTATCGTCCCGGATTGATTTCGGGCAATGGTAATACTACAGACTTCAAGTCGCCAGGAACCATTTCTGGCAAAGCTTCTGTTACTGAATTTTCATTTGAATCTAGTACAGTTATTGAAGAATAATCTCTTTCTATCTCTTCGTTAAACCATAGTTGTATTTGTTTTGGTGGTGCTGACAACGAAGCTCGTCTGGGCGGGTCAGATTTCGTAAGTGTCGCATGTGCGTATACTTGGCTGGAATGTATTAGGCCTGCAAGCAAGGCAACAATGGCTATCAAAAAAGTTATATGCATAACTCTATTTATTCTTATTGACTTTGTTCTCATATTCACTCCGCTTTATATTTTACCTACCAATAAACACCTGTTTAATTGACCCAAAAATACAAGTTGAGTTCACAATTAAACGACATATGTTCATTGATTTTTGCATTTTCTCTCTAAGAAGCGGCAGACTCTTCAGGTTTTTTACGACTACGCATAAAGAAGTATGCAGCTAATCCTACGATGACGATACCCGGTAGGATGGTGCTAAAGAAGCTTATTGGACGACCCTCACCAACTGAAAATGGGAAGAC
>JAJFJG010000220.1 GCA_021774265.1 Nitrosomonas sp. | reverse complement strand
AACGTTTTCATCAAAGTCTTGATGATCTAACGCCAGATGAAGTTTACTATCAGAAACATGCAATTCCTCAAGCTGCATGAGCTTGATTAACCAACCATGTTAGAGCTTAATATATCTTCAGGTTGTACAGCTAAGGGGAACCACTTCAGGCATTATACAAAGTATTTTAGTCGGTTATACACCTATGGCTTGAATTCAGAGAAGAAGACCGTCGCAAAGCTTAAGATTAGATACTCTATGAGTTATATGCAACAACCACTTGGTTCTTACCGTTATTCTTTGCTTGGTACAAGGCTCTGTCAGCTCTAACGATAATGTTGCTCTGACTTTCATTAATTTGATATTCAGCAACACCCGCACTAAATGTAATTAGCAACCGCTTATTCTCGTGCAAAAAGAAACGCTTAGTAAGGCTACGTCGAACCCTAGAAACAACGGTAACAGCCTCTTCTATACTTGCATCAGGCAACAGAATCACAAATTCCTCTCCCCCAAAACGCGCAACAATATCATGAGGCCGTGTTATTTCCTTAACTGCCTCAACTAAGTAAACCAAGGCGCTATCCCCTACATGGTGACCATGTGCATCATTAAGTCGCTTAAAATTATCAATATCAAGTAATGCAAAACACATGGGCTTATGGCTTCTTATTGCACGTGCAGACTCACGCTCAAACGCATTATCTAAGCCACGTCGATTTAGGATACCTGTCAAATGGTCCTCATGAATTTTTTCTCCCATTTCTAGTAGCTCTGTTTCAAGTTGATTAATTTTTTCCTCAGAAACCTTTACTTCAACACGTGCTGCCAGAAACTCGTCACGAGAGCTCATCATACTATCTTGCATTTGCTTTGTTTCATACATTATTTCAACAAGCAATTGATTAATATCAAAAATTTCATTTGCCTGGTTAATTCTCTCTGTATAACATACCATCTTGTCATGATAACCACCGGTTACTGCCGACAAATCTTCAATATTGTCAACCAGGCAAGTTATCATTTTCTTTAACGTTGCTTTTGTCTCGCCCAAGCTACTTTTAATCTCATTTTGCTTATTGAGCATTTCTTCTATTTGACACTCAGCTTGGTCAATTATTACCAGATCCAGCTTCTTAGACATGGTTTCGCGCAGCATAGCAATATGGCTCTGCAGCCATTTATCTTCTACCAACAACTTTCCAGTACCGTCTACAAGCAGATTAAATAACTTCAATAATCCTTGTTGTAGAACGGCAGAGTTACCATCAAATGAATCAAGGCTGATTTCAAGTTTTTTAAAACTAATAACAAGTTGCTCTAAATCTTGATCGTCATTAATTAACCGAACCTTGCGCGCCAACGATCTTGCTTCACCGGAAAATGTCGCATCACCTAAATGTAGCGTGGCTATACGCTCCAATATAACAGCTAGCAATTCTTTTAATTGGCCTATAAACAATGCGGCCGAATCGCTTTGTGGTTCATCACTCTGAGCTATAACTGCAATCTCGGCATCTTCTGATAATTTATTTACTAGAGGCAAAGTACCAGCAACTTCAATTTCTGCAGATTTATTACTCGCAACCGCCAGCGCAACCCAGGAATCCAGAAGAGAACTTAACTTGCCATACAACTGCTCTGAATTCGCTGAAAACCTTGTTAGTACACGATTCAATCCCTCACGTTTTTTTACTATCGTCAAAGAGCCATGAGGCGTCTCAAGTTGCTTTATGATTAAAGCAATCATTTCACCCCATGAGATACTCGGCTGTTTAGTGGAAGAATTACTTATTTCTGACCGAGCATCAATTGATTTCGCTGCTATATTAAAAAAATCTCCCAAAACAGCTTTATACTTACGCCAATCCTTCTCATTCACTGATGATTCAAGATCATTAGCATAACTTGTCAATTCTGGCGTAATGCGTGGAAATTCATTAGCTAGCTTAGAAAGCATTTTAGTCGTATTAGAACACATCTGAATAGCTGGTATACCAGCTATCTCATCATACAATTTTTGGTAATTGTCTGGTGTTGGAGATATCTTCAGTGTCGCTAATCGCCGTAATGTTTCCCGAGCTATAATAGATGGATTAGAATTTTTGCTCATGACTCATGAAATATTAACAACAAATTAGAAGAATACGACAAATGACAAATAAAACTTTATATTCCAATCAAATAAATACACGAGCTAAAACGGAAAGCAATCAAAATCAATCAACTAATTTATTTTTGATCGCATATCGAATTAATTCAGAATTATTGGTGAGCTTCAGTTTTTCCAAAAGCCTTGCACGATAAACACTCACAGTTTTTGGGCTTAGAAACATCTCTG
The DNA here is from genome assembly GCA_021774265.1 of Nitrosomonas sp. Lineage (GTDB taxonomy): Bacteria > Pseudomonadota > Gammaproteobacteria > Burkholderiales > Nitrosomonadaceae > Nitrosomonas. The sequence goes on along the minus strand of JAJFJG010000220.1, from coordinate 9,722 downwards.
CAGAAATATCTGCCAGTGTTTTTCCAGCAGCAATCTGGCACAAGGTTTGAAACTCTCGATCAGATAAATTGGTATAAAGCGGTTGATCAAAATCTTCTCCAATAGCGTTTGCTAATTCTTGGGCTACAGCTGGACTGACATATTTATCGCCAGACGCCACTTGTCGTATGGCTGTTACAAGTTGGGCTGGCGCGCTTTGTTTATTCAGGTAACCCGCAGCCCCTGCTTTCAATGCACGCACTGCAAATTCATGCTCAGTGTGCATACTCAACACAAGAATTGCTAGGTTTGGCTGGTCTTTTTTAACCTGTTTAAGTATCTCAATACCATTTCTATCTGGTAATGAAATATCAAGCAACATCACATCAAAGGTCTTCTGGCGCACAATCTTAATAGCCTGAAACCCTGTTTCTGCCTCACCAGTCACTTTCAGATCATCAGTTTCACTCAGTATCTGCCTAAGACCCTGACGCACAATGGCATGATCGTCGGTAATCATAATACGTATCATTAATATCTCCTAGATACTACTCTATATCATGAAGATCTCGACTTCATCACGCGCGCGGTCTTTGGTGATGACAAATCTTTCAATAGATCGTTCGTATCATTCATTTGAGTTGTATAATTTTTTACATCGCTAACAGGTATACAAATAGTGACTTTGGTTCCTTTATCCATCACTCCAGTAACATTAAAATTACCCCTCAACTGTTGACTGCGTTCACGCATTCCTCTAATACCGAATGAATCTTGTTTTTCAATATCCGACATCTTAATGCCGCGTCCATCATCGGCAACCTCAAGAAAAATTAGCCCATCTATCTCTTCCAGTTTCACTCGAATATTTTTAGCCTGTGCATGTTTAGAAATGTTAGTCAACGTTTCCTGAAAAATACGGAAAATTGCAACAGACAAATCAGCATCAAGTGGTATGTCATCCGTATCACATGAAACGTCACATGAAATCCCGGTGCGAACAGTAAACTCTTTAGTTTGCCACTGAATAGCAGCAACAATCCCACAATCTAAAATACCTGGACGCAAATCTAACGAAATTCTACGTGTACTATCAATTACTCGATCGACCAAATCTTCAACTGACTTTGCTTTTTTCTGATAAAAAACAGGCAATCGCGGCGTCTCATCTAAGCAAGGTTGCAATTCAAATTTGATGGCAGTTAATGTTCCACCAATATCATCATGTATTTCACGTGCAATATGTGCCCGCTCATGCTCTTTAATCTTTTGCAAATAAGACGAAAGCTCAGCAAGCTGCTCACGAGAGCGAGCAATCTCATTTTCAGTCAACTTGTTTCTGGTAATATTAATCATAATACCATCCCACAACGTTGCGCCACTCTCTGTTCTCCTAGGTGTTGCTCTGAGACTAATCCATTTTATATCAGCATAGCCTTTTACTTGAATGCGTCCTTCCCAATTCCATGTTGTCAGTTGCTCAACTGATGCCATCATTAGCTGATCAAATATACCTTTATCTTCACGCAAAATCAGCTCAGGAAACAATATCGGACTATCCATTAATATCTGTGGGGTCAAGCCAAGTAATGTAACCGACCCGTCACTTACATAAGGAAAGCTTATCGCGCCCTTTTCCTCCAATAAAAACTGAAAAACCACACCAGGGAGATTAGCAGTAATTGCGCGATAACGCGTCTCACTTTTTTGCAATGCTACTTGCGCTTCATTAAACCGCAAAGAATTCTTAACTTCTTTTAGACCTCTCCTAATCGCAGGAACCAACCTGGCCATATTAGCCTTCATCACAAAATCATATGCACCCATATCCATCAAGACACCTGCGGCTTCTTCTCCAACATGGCTTGATAAAACAATAAATGGAATATCTAAATGATAGGTCGCTAATACAGATAGAGCCTTTTCAGCGTTAAAACCCGGCAAGCTGCAGCTTGACAAAATTACATCCCAATACTTATCAGTTAACGCTTTATGCAGCTCAGTTGCGGTTGAAACACATAGACAGTCAAAGCACAGCCCACCCTCACCAAGCACATGCTGAATCTTTTCCGCATCATCAGAAGAACCCTCGACTATTAGTATACTCAGAATTTCCATACTTATTTTATGCGTTTTAACATTGCCTTTAAATTCAGGTCAACTTACCGTATTTTACAAGATAAATCAAACAGAAAGAAGCGTTTTCTAGAGCTTATTGGACCTTTAAAATAACCAGCTACTAGCCTAAGGAGATTAAATTCCGTAATAAGCTGCCTATAACAAACATCAAAAGCCTCAACACCTAATAATAAAAATTTGACCAGCACTAATGCAGAAAGCAACACAGCAATATGAATTATAAGAGCTAAACTTTTGAAATAACCACCCGATAACTGATCTCAACAGCGGTTTGTTTCCCTCTTGGATTGCAGGGCTAAACCAACGTAAAAGGCAAAAATGCCAAAAGTAAAGCTTTCAAATAAAGGAGAATCCAAATGCCACAAAGTATAAATTCAAATATTGCGTCGTTAAACGCACAGCGTAATCTTAATATGTCTCAATCATCACTAAATACATCACTAGAGCGTTTATCCTCTGGTTTGAGAATCAATAGTGCAAAGGATGATGCTGCTGGATTAGCAATTTCTGAAAGAATGACCTCACAAATTCGAGGATTAAACCAAGCTTCACGTAACGCCAACGATGGCATATCATTGGCACAAACAGCGGAAGGCGCAATGCAAGAGATTGGCAACAATTTACAACGTATTCGCGAGCTGGCTGTACAATCAGCTAATGCAACAAATAGTCAGAGCGACCGCGCATCTCTACAAGCAGAAGCTGCTCAGTTAACCGCAGAAATTACTCGTGTTGCCAGCCAAACCCAGTTTAATGGATTGAATCTAACTGACGGATCTTTTCTTAACCAAAGCTTCCAAGTTGGTGCCAATGCAAATCAAACCATTGATATTGCCGCTATTGGTGACGCCAGAGCAACTGCACTGGGCAGCAATGTACTGACAACCGACGGAACAGTCATGGGACGAGCAGCCGCAGCTGCCGCAACCGCTCCAGTTAACGGCGTAACCGTCGAAACCAACTTAGTACTTACCAATAATAAAGGTGCAACAGGCAATATCGCTTACGCAGTTAGCTCTGGTGCCGATACGATTGCAGCCGCCATTAACACAGCTGGTTCGAATATTGGCATCACCGCGTCGGCTTCTAGTAGTGCTGTCCTCGACACAGTGGGTGGTGCCGGCACGATTTCCATGACATTAAATGGTAACGCTGTCTCCGCTGTTGTTACAGACGCATCCGACTTAAGTTCTCTAGCTGCAGCTATTAATGGCTCTCAATCTTTGACGGGCGTTACAGCTTCTTTTGCATCAACCAGTGACAAATCAGCGATTACTCTAACCACTGCAGACGGCAGAAATATTGCGCTTCAGGATTTCAACAATGATGGCGCAATTAAAACAGCTGAAATTACGGTAGGTGGAAATGCTGCAGTAACATTAACTGGTGGCGCAGGTACGGACTCAACCACCATAACCGGCACTGTTGAAATAGCTAGCTCCCAAGGTCGAGTAACCGCCGGGAACTCAAATGGTGACGTATTTACTGCAACCGCAAGCGCTTTTAACTCTGTCGCCACGGCGGACCTTTCAACCTCAGCTGGCGCGCAAACTGCAATCGCTACACTAGATGCGGCCTTAGATACCATTAACAGTTCACGAGGCGATCTAGGCGCGATTCAAAATCGTTTTTCTTCAACCATTACTAATTTGCAGACAACGTCAGAGAATTTATCCGCATCACGTAGCCGAATTCAGGATGCTGACTTTGCAATGGAAACGGCCAACATGACTCGAGGGCAGATACTGCAACAAGCCGGTGTAGCAATTTTGGCACAAGCAAATTCATTGCCAAATAATGTTCTTTCACTGTTACGTTAAGAGAAGGAGAAGAAGGACACAATGATGATACGCGAAGTGATCGAAAAAATTGCTTCGCGTTCTCATTCCAACGTCAAGGAGTCACATCATGTCTATTAACCAATTAATGGAGTCGACTACACATTTTCTAAAACCCTCGGTGTCGACACCAACAAATACGCAGAAACCTCAACAAGTAACAGGTGAACCCAGTACGCAAAATGTAAAGTCATTGCCTACCACAACAAGCGCACAGCAAAACATTGATTCAGAACCTGTGTCGGATGAGCAAGTACAACAAGCAGTCGATCAAATTCAAGGCTTCACTGATAAAGTAGCAAAAAACTTAAAGTTTTCTATTGACGAAGACACCGGAAAAACAGTTGTTAAACTTTTAGATTCACAAACACAGGAAGTTATACGACAATTTCCATCAGAAGAAGCTATATCAATCGCACGTACACTGGATAAAGTACAAGGCCTGTTATTCAGCGATAAGGCATAAGCCTAATAAGCCGAACCGAACTTACTATAGGACTATTACAATGCTTGCATCACCAGGAATAGGCTCAGGATTAGATGTCAATAGCATCGTCAGCCAATTAATGGCGGTTGAAAGCCAGCCACTGACATCATTAGCTAGCAAAGAAGCGAAACAACAAGCACAACTGTCTGCCTTTGGCAGCTTAAAAGGTTCTTTATCATCATTCCAAAATAGTGTAGCAACACTGGCTGACCCAGCAAAATTCTCTGCAGTTACTGCAAGTATTGGTGATACAAGTCTGGCAACCGTTTCTGGCTCCTCAAAAGCAGCAGCAGGAAATTACAGTATAGAAGTTCAGTCGTTAGCTCAATCACAAAAAATAAAATCAGGCAATTTTGCAGATACGACAACAACCGTTGGCACTGGTACGTTAACAATACAATACGGCACTTATGACGGCGGTGCATTTACACTCAACCCCGATAAAGCCGCCGAATCAATCACTATTGCAGCTGATCAATCCTCTCTAGCAGGTGTACGCGACGCCATCAACGATGCCGATGGTGGCATTTCAGCAAGCATTGTGAATGATGGCAGCGGAGATAGACTAGTTATTGCCTCAAACGATACCGGTCTCAGTAACGCTTTAAAAATTACAGTCACTGATGATGACTTAGATAATACGGATACTGCAGGATTATCACAACTCACTTTTGATGTTTCAACTGGCGGCACGGCCAATCTTACCGAGACAGTTGCCGCGAGTGATGCCAAAGTCATCATTGATGGCATCACTATCAACAAAGCATCCAACACAATTGATAATGCAATTGAAGGTGTCACACTCAACCTACAAAAAGCAGACATAGGCAACCCAACCAGTCTGTCTATAGCTCGTGATACCGCCAGTGTTCAAGCAGCCATACAATCTTTTGTTACTGCTTTTAATGATCTTGACCAGACAATTACAAATTTATCAAAATTTGACACAGAAAGTCAGCTTGCATCTGTTCTAACCGGCGACTCGACCTTGCGATCGATACAATCTCAGCTACGTGGCATTTTTAATACGCCACTGTCAACAGCAGGGGGTGGACTCTCCACACTATCAGAGATAGGGATTACTTTCCAAGCAGATGGCAAAATCAGCCTTGATTCAAGCAAGTTAAGTAGCGCTATCAACGACCCAACCAAGGATGTATCGACACTATTTACGTCTATAGGCAAACCAAGTGACAGCCTTGTTTCGTTTGTTAGCGCCTCATCAGAAACACAAGATGGCTCTTATTCATTAAATATCAGTCAGCTAGCTACACAAGGACAGGCTGTTGGCAATGTAGCCGCAGCACTTACTGTCAATGCGGGTGCTAATGACACGCTCGATTTAACAATCAATGGCGTAAGTGCCAGCATAACACTTGCTGCTGGTGTTTATACCACTGACTCATTAGCCGCAGAGATACAATCAAAAACTAATGGTGCTTCTGCCTTTTCTTCTGCAGGCATTGAAGTCTCTCTTACACAGACTGCCGGTGTACTTAGTATCACCTCAGATCGCTACGGCTCTGAATCAACAGTGGCCATTACAGGCGGCACTGGAAAACTTGATCTGTTTGGCACGCCTGTAGAGACTGCAGGTTTCGATGTAGCCGGAACTATTGGTGGCGTCACTGCAACAGGTCTAGGACAAACACTAACCGGCGCAGGTAACAATAGCGGTCTCGTATTAGAGATAACAGGTGGCACAACTGGCACACGTGGCAGCATAAATTTTGCTCATGGCTTTGCTTATAAGCTTGAGGAACTGGTTGATAGCATGCTGAAAAATGACAGTTTAATTGACAGCCGGATTGACGGCATCAATGCCAAAATCAAAGACATAGAATTACAGAGAGACTCACTAACTCAGCGATTAGAAGGTGTGGAGGATCGTATTCGCGCTCAATTTTCAGCGTTGGACACAATGATTTCCAGCATGACACAAACAAGTAACTTCTTACAACAACAGCTATCAAATCTACCAACAATAGGTGGCAATAGCTAAGTAATATTAATACTCTCGCGGTTTAACTTGAAGAAACTAAACCTCCAAAATATTATGGGAAAGTAGGAGAAAAAATGTTTGCAGCAATGAACCCAATAGCAGCCTATCAGCGTACAGGAATTGAAACCGGCGTTGAAACGGCTGACCCACATAGACTAATACTAATGCTATTTGAAGGCGCACAAGAAGCACTGGCAAAATCCAAGCTTCATATACAACATCATGAAATAGCAGAAAAAGGTGAAATGCTTTCTAAAGCCATTATGATAATAGATCACGGCCTTAAAGCCAGTCTTGACATGAGCACTGGTGAAGACATCGCTCAAAAACTATTTAGTCTTTATGAATATATGACCAATCGACTATTAATCGCAAATATCCAGAATGATATAAAAATAATCGATGAAGTTAATGATTTGTTAACAGAATTATATGGCGCATGGAAAGCCATTAGTGATTCAAAAGAAACAAAAACAACCTAAGTCTACAAAGCTAGAGAGAGGAATAAATAGAGTGACGACACGTACAAACAACTCACAAGCCATTAATATTTATGAAAACATTCTGAACACAACCAATAAAATGCTGGCTGCCGCCCAAAACAATGAATGGGATCAGTTAATAGATTTAGAACAAGAATGCAGAAAATTGACTGATAAGCTTATCTATAATAACACCGAGCATGAACTTAATCTCAGCGAAGAACTGCAGCAGCAAAAAGTTAAAATTATTCATCAGGTGCTCGCCAATGATGCACAAATAAGAACAATCACCGAACCATGGGTGGCACAATTACAAGACATTCTTAACACAGCTAAATGTGAGCGTAATTTACAGCAGGCATATCATCCAAATAACAAAATATAAGGCTTTAGCTATTGAATTCTGATTCATTAAAAGTTCTTTAGTATGAAGACAAACTTTTATGATTCCGTTCATAAACAAAACAGATGCCACTTTAAAAACAGCTTTGATTGAATCAGTGACGCCTGTCACACCTGTTAAGCCTGTTTCTGATTCTTTAAAATCACCACAAGATTTCTCCCAAGGTAAGCGATTCCTAGCCACGGTTGACACCCAACTCTCTAACGGCAACTTTAAAGTTTTAGTTGGAAACCAAGCATTACAAATGCGTCTACCAGAAAATACACGGCCTGGCGACAAAATGGCACTTGTGTTAATTGCAAGGGAACCACAATTAAAGTTTGCGTTGCAAAATAACACTCTCCTAAATACTGAGAAGAACCCTTCAAACATTAGCGCCGCAGGACGCTTTCTTGGTTTATTAGCACAAGACTCAGCAAAGACGGCTCCACAGCCACTCTCTAGCGCAACTCCTGTTCTTACTAATCCACCAACAAATAATGTAGAAACACCCGTTTTATTACAAAAAGCATTATCACAAAGTGGGCTATTCTATGAGTCTCATCAAGCACAATGGGTAAACGGAAAAAAAACACTGGCGCAATTACAACAAGAGCCTCAAAGCAAATTAAGTGTAAAAACGACGAATACTGCAGTCGTGGCCTCCACTGCCGCTTTATTGAATGCCGACACTCTTGTTAACACACAAAGTTTACCTTTGGTTCAACACCAGCTAACCACATTGGATTCTGGCCAAATACACTGGCGTGGTGAAATCTGGCACGAACAATTCATGGACTGGGATATTACTGAACATGCACACGATAAGAATGGACAAGACCCAAAAAGATTATCTCTACAATGGCAAACTCAACTACGACTTACATTGCCAAAGTTAGGAGAAATTACTGCAACACTGATGTTTAATTCTGAGGATGTACGAATAAAGTTACATGCGCCAGCAACTGAAACTATAGAACTATTAAAAAATAATCAGCCGCCACTGGCTACGGCCTTGGAATCTGCAGGCCTAAATATTAAAACCTTAGAGATACATGCAGATACCAAAAAATAAAACAATTCAGTCTGCTGTGGCTCTTGCTTATCGTAATGGTCAATTAGCACCTAAAGTTGTCGCCAAAGGTAATGGTGTTATTGCCGAGGAAATTATTAAAAGAGCGAATGAATCGGGAATATATGTTCATCAGTCTACAGAACTAGTGGCACTATTAATGCAAGTAAACCTGGATGATCGCATTCCACCACAACTTTATATAGCGGTGGCAGAACTATTAGCATGGCTCTATCAATTAGAACATAAAGAAGAAATGCTAACAGCTAATTCAAATAGTCTTTCGGATTTGGATAGCTCACAATACAAAATGGAAACCAGCAAACAATGCCCATACGAAACCAAACACCCATAGCCCCTGAAGATAGCTTCGCTATCCATAATGAATCCGATATTCAGTTTATACTACGCGGAATCATGCAAGCAAAAACACTTATCACGCTTTATTTTAACCAAGGCAATAGCTTTATTCTGTCATCGATTTTAGCAATTGATCCGATAAACAAACAAATGATTTTAGATTATGGCAATGACGAAAAATTAAATCGTAAAGTATTAAATACAGCCAAGCTAACCTGTGTTACATCACAAGCCAAAGTAAAAGTTGAGTTTAAATGCAATTCAATTAAAAAGATAAAATTTCAAGACGATAGCGCGTTTTTGGTTAACCTTCCTGAATCTCTAATACGCGTGCAAAGAAGAGATTTCTTTCGCATAACAACACCTTCAGTCAAACCTTTAATATGCATTATTCCATTACCTGCAGATTATATACCAAAAACAGCCGAAGTTATTTTACTTGACATCAGTTGTGGTGGTATGGCGGTGATTGATCAGCACCATATCGTCAGCTTTGACCCTGGGACTAACTTTAATAATTGCCAAATCACACTACCTGAAATTGGTACAATTAGCGCGGATATAAAGGTAAAAAACACCTACGAAGTCAAGCTTCACAACGAAGTCACTTGTAAACGTGCAGGATGCGAATTCATTAAGCCACCAGCAAAAATACTCGCTATGATTCAACGTTACATCGTTAAACTAGAACAAAAAACAAAGTAAACTAGCGTTTTAGTTGTATTAGTTAGAGCCACTCAGAAACAAAAACCTGTACCCCGTCAGCGCAAGTTGGACAGATTAACTTGATTGGCTAAGAGACGGATTTAGTTCATCGTTACTACTAAAGCAGGAGTGATGTGTACGTCGTCAAAGTATTTTGGACTAGAGACTGTCTAAATTAAGAGACGGTTAGCTCATCAGGTTTAAATTTCTTGATTGTTTATCGTAGTATATTTGTCGCCGCATAGCCAATGTTCGCTGTTTTATTTTCTCTCGTTT
>JAJFJG010000219.1 GCA_021774265.1 Nitrosomonas sp. | reverse complement strand
ATCACGAACCGCTTTTTCCGCACTTGGCTTTTGGTAATCTTTTGTTGTCATCATCACTCCTGCTTTAGTAGTAACGATGAACTAAATCCGTCTCTTAGACAATCAAGTTAATCTGTCCAACTTGCGCTGACGGGGTACAGTGGTAGCAAGCCGGGTGCTTTGCCGGACTGGCTTGGTTAGGAACCGTGCCAGTCCACGGCCTATACTTTCAGTTACCTGACCCATAAAATCTTCCTTTTGATGCTAATTCCTGATTTTTGTCCACATCAATTTTTATTATGGAAATCTGTTCTTCCGAATTGTCTTTTATTTGTTTTAAAAAGAGGGCTAGAATATTACAAAGACCTCTCTCTAACTAGCGCAAAAATCAATTAAACCAGGCCATTCTGATTGGCTATGTCATCAAACTGTGTGGAAATATTCCAACGGTTTCACCTGCGACTAAATAGTTATAGACAAACGATCTTGCGTGGTCAGATGCCCCTGTTCCTTGCAAAGCCAAGTGCATTGCTAACGATTCAACTGCTCCAGCACTCTAATCAATCCCTCAAATTCTCTGGTTTCCATGATTTACCCCCACTAAACCCTAATATTCATCTGACATAGCCAGGTTAATACGATTCCACACAGTTCGATGACATAGCCTTCTGATTTGATAATATTTTCAGAGTCACTATTTATTGTCATAATGTCGACCATAGGTCGACATTGGTTTAAAACCACCGCATTCATGCGGTAAAGTCAAGAAACTGCGTGCAGAGCACGCTTACTAAACAAAGCTGGCTTTAGCCAGCAACACCGAACCTACCGACTTTAGTCGGTAGTGGTTCAGTTTAATAGTTTTTATTGTTTAGATTTCCGCAGCCATTTGGCCCACAGCCTAAATTAAAAATCACTTGAAATAAGAAAAATAAACCAAAAGTAATAAATAACCACTCGTGAGTTATATAAGCTTGAGCAAACAAAAACAGTGCAAAAGCCAATCTAACCCAACGTATTAAATGCCAATTTGTAAAAAATAATTGTTTCATTTGAAGTGTTTCCTTCTATCAAGTTTATGGCTTCGAACAAAATATTTCCCAGTTATATAGAAAATGTCCAGTCGAGTAGCATTTTTACGGTTGCTGTCTCAAAAGTCTTGTCTTAGCTGGTAAATACCATTAAACCTAGCGCCAGCTGCAGAGCCCATAGAATGCGCTTGCCGTTGTTTGGCTGTTTCATCATATTTGGCCTGATCTTCATGAGCAAGCTGGACGAGAACGAGAACCATGCGGCGCTAAGTAGTGCGGTGGTAGTTCCGACATCAAAGACAAACATGACCGCGAATGCCACGCTTAGATCCCGCTCTATGGAAGTCAGACTAAACACAGAAGTACACCGATCCCGAACTGTCCGGCTACTGAACCGGTTGCGTCACCACCCGCAGTATTGAAACGGCTGGTGAGGAGCGATAACTGATTACTTATCCATTTTTCCATTTGTTTGGATATCAACAAAAACGCGATTAATATAAGCAGCATGGCCGTAACATACCGGAACACATCCGGATCCAGTCCGAGATTGAGCAACAGCAGTGTGAGGAATGTACCCGCAACAGCGAAAGTAGTGGCCAGACCACGTGTCAGAAATAACGGTCCGAAGTGACCGCCGTTTGCAGATGATGACATGATTACGGGAATCAACGACCATACGCAGGATAAAAGGATGCCAATAATACCAGCCAGAAAAGCCAGAGGGACTGAGGCAAGCTTAACTCCCATGAGAACTTCCACCAGTACTAAAAGTTTATCCAACTTGTCGGCAATAACGTCGTAACGGGCCTTGCTCACGCTGAACCAGAGTTGTTCTTCACCGAAATACAGCAACAGGGTTGATTAATTTGTTTGCCGTCTTTTTTCTTCACTTGCTCTTCACTTGCATCAGTTAAGATTAATCGAACTGGTGTGAATGATGTTTTCCCAGATTTTATGCAAAACTAAGGCATCATGCCGCCATGTCGCGTTTCTCGATTGCTGTCACAACAAGCTTGATCTGCTGTTCAACATTAATAGCTGTGTAGCCTGTGAGCTCAAGCTCCCGATCCTCATAGGCATCAACACCGGCATATCTACACTCCCAACCAGCAATCACATGATCACGTTGTTGTATTAACGCTTCTATCTGTGGTCGGAACAAAACCAGCATGGAAGAAATCCATAAATTAACCGGCCACGAAGGATGGGCATGGTCAATTTTAAAATAATCCAACATGGCAATGACGTCCTCGGCCTTGTACCAGGCTTCTGCTGTTACCCAACGATTGGTTGCGAATAATCCGAGCGGAAAACCGTAAGCATCCATTGAAATGCCAATGAGATGGGAGAGTGCGTCATTTCCCTTTGGCCAGGGCTCTGTTCCACTGTAAGGAACAGGCGATATTCCAGTTGGTATTCCCGGTTGACGTAAGAATGTATGGAAATGCCCATTTTCTTTGGTTTCAGCACGGTGTGCGTGATAGTAATACTGACTGTTTGTTTCTCCATCAAATACATCATCTTTGGGATAGTGTTCCAGTTCGTAAAACTCGCCTTGCCCTTTTAGTACTTCTCCAACGATATTAAGCCCACCTTTTTGCAATACACGGTAGGATTCGATAATCTGGGTACCGGCATCGGCCATTCGCTCAAGCTGCTTGCGAGGTAATTTAGTGAAAACGTCATTATCTATTTCAAATGCTTTGTCGTTCATAAAAAAGCGATGAAGCCTGTATCAGACCAGCGCCTCATCGCAACCTCCCTGACACGTTAATTAATATGATTTGACAGCACATGGGTTTTTCATGCTGCATGGGTTTGATCATACAAAACTGCACCATTTCTTTCAACGTAATTGATTTCATATCGTTATTGTCCGCCACCATTTACACAGAGCATGGGAAAGGCTTGGCAAAACCAGGTTCTAGCGTCGTAGTGCCATTCTGATGACAGGTCGAGCACGACTTGGAATTGTTGCGACTGATTGCCTTGTTGTTCCACAAATCTCTACCTTCTGTTACCAAAGCAAGTGTGTCTCTCTGATACGGTTTTTCCCCATAGGTCGAGTCACTCATTTTGGATCCACTCGATCATTAGCGGAACAAGGGTTAAATGGGTTACGCTCATCAGCACGTGGCAAGGCATACAAGGTGCGGCAATCGATGTCAATGTCGTACCAATTGCCGCTATTAACGGTTAAATTTAGGCCTTCATGATTTTACCTACTTTAAAAAGAAGCTATTATGTCGCGACACCAGCATGGCTAATATTTTTTTGCTGCACAAGGATTTTTAGCGGCGCAGGGATTCTTGGCTGCGCAAGGATTCTTAGCAGCACAGGGGTTTTTAGCCGCGCAAGGATTCTTGCCAGCGCAGGGATTTTTCATTTCATGTTGATGTTGTGCCTTCGCTTTTGGCGCACATGGATTACCTTCAGCAAATGTTGGTGCACTTAAAGAAAATGCTATCAGACCTGCTGCCATGGAAGAAGTCAAAAGTTTTTGACGTTTTTTCATTATTAACTCTCCTAAGATTTAGTTGTGGGATGAAGCAAACAGCCATCAATGGCGGTTCAAAACATCAGAATTCGGCACAAAATATCCAAATTCTTGCAATTTAGTCGAAGGTAAATAGATTTCCTTACAACCTTGCTTACCATGTCCAATTTAATGGAGAGCTCCAGTAGCTGTGTAGTTCAACAGTTTGTTTGGTTAGATGAGCCTATTCATTCACCTTATCAGGTTGCTGAAAACAACGCACTCCTGCCGTTTTTCCACCCATGAGGATAATTTTCAGCAACCTGTTAAATATTCTTTAGTAGAAGGTGGTGCTGTAATGGGGCATGAATGTGTGTAGTTGGTTTTAACTACAAATCAATTCGGTTATTAATAAATATCTTTGATGTAAGGAATCTCGTTCGCTATCGACTAATATTTCAGTTATAGACGAGAGATATGCTTATTTTTAACTGCAATTAGTCAATAGAGACTGGCTGTCAACTAGGTATGGAAGTAACACGCGGTTCTGTCGAAGCGTTGCTTGCTTGTGGTGTTACACCGGATGATTTGGCATCACTTTATCGCTCTAAAGTATTACAAAAATATACTTACAACTTCAATCATAGGGAATGTCATGCAAGAAATGGTGCAAAAATATTATGGCGAAACACTGACCGGCACTCACGATTTGCAGACCAATGCCTGTTGTGCCGATGCAAGCCTGCCAAATTTTGTTAAGCCATTAATGGCGCGAGTGCACGATGAAGTGTTGACGCGCTATTATGGTTGTGGCCTGGTTCTGCCTGAATTGCTTGATGGTTTGACTATCCTGGATCTGGGTTGTGGGGCGGGACGAGATGTGTATGTGCTGTCGCAATTGGTGGGTGAAAAGGGTCAAGTCATTGGAGTGGATATGACTGAAGAGCAGCTGGCGGTGGCGCGTCAGCATAAAAAGTATCACCAAAAGACTTTCGGCCACAAGCACAGCAATGTCCTTTTTTTTCATGGGTATATCGAGCGTTTGGACGAGCTTGAACTGGCGGATGCCAGTGTGGATGTGATCGTGTCCAATTGCGTCATCAACTTAGCGCCGGATAAGGCGGCGGTATTGCGCGAAGCCTTTCGTGTTTTGAAACCCGGCGGCGAATTATATTTTTCTGATGTGTATAGTGACCGGCGTATTCCGGTGGCATTGATGCATGATCCGGTGCTATACGGGGAATGTTTAAGCGGTGCATTGTATTGGAATGATTTTTTGCATTTATCTCGCAAACATGGTTTTTCAGATCCGCGTTTGGTCACTAACCGTCCGATTGAGATTGGTAATCTGGAACTGGCGGATAAAACCGGGAATATCCGTTTTTATTCGGCAACCTATCGTTTGTTCAAATTGAATGATCTGGAATTGGCTTGTGAGGATCACGGCCAATCAGTCGTTTATCGTGGCACCATTCCGCATCATCGCCATGCGTTTCGATTAGATAAACACCATTTCATTGAAGTCGGCAAACAGTTTCCGGTATGTGGCAATACCTGGCGCATGCTGTATGACACGAGATTCAAGGAACATTTCGATTTTTATGGCAACTTTGACCAGCACTTCGGTATTTTTCCAGGCTGTGGTATAGGCATTCCGTTTGCAGATGAAACTGTTGGCGAACAGACTAGCGAGTGTTGTTGAAAATGAATGATACTACCACCATACCACCAGCCGACGAACAGCAACCACGTTCCAAGTTATGGTATGTCACGTCCGATGACAAACCACGCGGCTTTATCCAGTCCTATGCACTGGATGAATTGTGGTTGCATACCGGCACTGCGTGTAATTTGGCGTGTCCTTTCTGTTTGGAAGGATCAAAGCCAGGCGACAATCGCTTGCAATTGATGCGCTTTGACGATGCCAAGCCCTATATTGATGAAGCGCTGACACTGGGTGTTAAGCAGTTCTCATTTACCGGCGGAGAGCCTTTTATTAACAAGGATATGATACGTATTCTTGATTATTCGCTGCGATATCGTCCTTGTCTGGTATTAACCAATGCAACCGAACCCCTGATTAAACGCATCACACAATTGGAGTCTTTGCGTGAGCGTACTCATAAACTGCATTTTCGTGTGAGTCTGGATCACTTCGAAGCACCTCAACACGACGCGAGCCGTGGTGAAGGGATGTTTGTCATGGCGCTGGAGGGTTTGCGCAAATTGCATGAAATGGGATTTGCACTATCGGTAGCGAATCAGGTTCTCGCCGATGTGTCACCGGAAGAAGTTACCAAGCAATTTGCCGCAGTTTTCCGTGCAGCTGGTTTACCAGAGGATTTGCCTCGTATTGAATTCCCAGAATTCTATCCACCTGAAGCAGTAGTATCCGCCCCACAAATTACTCAAAGTTGTATGGCAGATTTTCAGACCGAGGAATCGCGTCGTGATTTTATGTGTGCCTATAGTCGGATGGTGGTAAAGATTAATAGGCAGACAAAAGTATATGCTTGCACCTTGGTTGATGATGACCCAGATTATGCCCTGGGTATAACGTTAGCTCAGAGTCTGCAAGTACCCGTGAGCATGAAACACCATCGTTGTTATAGTTGCTTTCGGTTTGGTGCGTCATGCAGCGAAATGAAATGATAAAGGAAAAAATATGAAAAATCGTTGGTGGATACTTGCTTTACTTGGATTGTTGATAGGGTTGTTTTTTATTTTCGACTTGGGACGTTTCTTTGGTCTGGAAGCACTCAAGGAGAGCCACTATGACCTGCAGCAAGCTTATCGGGAACAACCATTTTTAGTCATTGGTATCTATTCCTTAACGTATATCGTCATGGCTGCATTGTCTTTGCCAGGCGCAACCGTAATGACTTTGGCCGGTGGTGCCATGTTCGGGATAGGGGTGGGCGTACCGGTGGTCATCATTTCAGCCACGATTGGTGCAACCTTGGCTTTTTGGGCCGCGCGTTATGTGCTGCGGGATTCCGTGCAGCGCCGCTTTGGTGATCGGCTAAAAATTATCAATGAAGGCCTTGAGCGCGATGGCATGTTTTATTTATTCTCCTTGCGTCTGGTACCTGTTTTTCCTTTCTTTCTTATCAATTTATTGATGGGATTGACTAGCATTCGCAGTGCAACTTTTTTCTGGGCGAGTTTAGTAGGTATGTTAGCAGGAACCGCCGTGTATGTTAATGCGGGTACCCAGTTAGCAGCAATTACTCATTTGGCGGATATTTTGTCCCCAGTGTTAATTGGGTCATTTGTATTATTGGCAGCCTTTCCGTGGCTGGCACGTTGGGGCATTGGCTTGGTCAAAACTCGGCGATTATATGCGCGCTGGACAAAACCCGTCCAGTTTGATCGCAATCTGGTAGTGATTGGCGCCGGTGCCGCAGGTTTGGTGAGTTCATATATCGCGGCAGTTACCCGTGCCAAGGTAACGTTGATTGAAGGTCATAAAATGGGCGGCGATTGCCTCAACTACGGTTGTGTGCCCTCCAAGGCACTCATTCATTCAGCAGCTTTTCTGAAACAAGTGAATAACTCCGCATCTCTGGGCATTGCTACTGCAACGGTTGATTACAAATTTAGTGATGTGATGGCGCGTGTACAACGGGTTGTCAGTACGGTTGAGCCGCATGATTCAATAGAACGATACACGAAATTGGGGGTCGAGGTGCTGCAAGGAAAAGCAATCATCACTTCACCTTGGTCAGTAGAAGTGAACGGTCAAACCCTGACCACGCGTGGCATTGTCATTGCCACGGGCGCGAGCCCTGTTATTCCAAACATCCCAGGTCTTGAAACCGTTCGTTACTACACCTCCGATACGATCTGGTCGCTGACTGAACGCCCTGAACGATTGGTTGTGTTGGGTGGTGGTCCCATAGGTTGTGAGCTGGCGCAGACTTTTGCTCGATTAGGTTGTCAGGTTACTCAGGTGGAACGCGGTGATTTGATGATGCGCGAAGACGCCGATGCGGTTGCCCTGGTTAAAGCGGCATTGCAAGCGGATGGCGTGCAATGTCTGATCCAAACTGAAGCTGTGCGTTGTGAGAAAGATGCAGATACTCAATGCCTGATTGTGTGTAACCAGACGGGTGAAGAAACCGTGTTGCCATTTGATACCTTATTATGTGCGGTCGGCAGAGCGCCTCGCACGGAAGGCTTTGGCTTGGAAGAATTAGGTATCCCAGTCTCATCAAGGCGCACCATTGAAACTAATGCCAAGTTACAAACAATCTATCCCAACATCTATGCCTGCGGTGATGTCGCTGGGCCATACCAGTTTACGCACACTGCGGCTCATCAAGCATGGTATGCATCGGTCAATGCTTTGTTTGGTGATTTAAAACGTTTCAAGGTTGATTATTCAGTGATTCCATGGACGACATTCACCGATCCGGAAGTTGCACGCGTGGGATTATCGGAAAATGAGGCGAAGGCACAAGGAGTTGCCTTTGAAGTAACGCGCTATGATCTGGGTGATCTGGATCGAGCCATTGCTGATGAAGCCGCGCATGGTTTTGTAAAGGTGCTGACGGTGCCGGGTAAGGACCGAATTTTGGGGGTGACCATTGTCGGTGAGCACGCCAGTGATTTGCTGGCAGAGTTTGTGTTGGCAATGAAACATGGCCTGGGTCTGAATAAAATCCTTGGCACGATCCATACCTATCCAACTTGGTCAGAGGCTAATAAATATGCGGCTGGAGAATGGAAACGCACCCATGCACCGCAATGGCTGCTGAAGTGGGTAGAGAAATTTCATACCAAACAACGAAGTTAGGAGAATGATTATGATAGTGAAACGATTGCTTTTAGCATGGGTTCTGCTTGTATCAGCAAATGCGGTAGTTGCCGCAAAATTTGATCACGGTATCTGGGATGGGTTATTACGCGATCATGTTCAGATGATAAATCATGGCCAAGCCAGCCAAGTAGATTACGCAGGTTTTCTACAAAAACGTGCGGTTTTGCATACTTATTTGTCTCAGCTGTCGGCGATCAACGCAAATGAATTTTCAACCTGGAGTCAGTCAGAACGGTTAGCCTTTTTGATCAATTCGTATAACGCCTATACCGTAGATTTAATTCTTACCCGTTATCCAAAGCTGGATTCGATTAAGGATTTGGGCTCATTGTTGCAAAGTCCCTGGAAAAAGAGTTTTGTGCCGCTATTTGGCAAGATGTTATCACTGGATGATATTGAACATGGCATGATTCGCAAGCCAGGAGATTACAATGATCCGCGTATCCACTTTGCCGTAAACTGTGCATCCATTGGTTGTCCAGGGCTATTGAATGAAGCTTATGTCGGCACAAAACTGGAGTCGCAATTGGAGACAGTGACGCGGGCTTTTTTGGCTGATCGGTCACGTAATCGTTATAACGTGGCAACCGGAAGGTTGGAAGTGTCAAAGATCTTCGATTGGTACCGGGAAGATTTTGAACGAGGGTGGAAAGGTTGGCGTAAATTGGAACAGTTTCTTGCCCACTATGCGGACAGCCTAACCGATACACCTGAAGCTAAAGCATTAGTGATTGCCGGAGGTGTCAAAATAAGGTTTCTTAATTATGACTGGGCATTGAACAAGAAGAAATGAGCATGTCAGACAACAAAAATTTTTATTAATTTGCATTATGTTCTTTATCCTTGGATTCGGCGGATTGACTTGCGCAAACGCCGCATCCGAGCGATTGGTGCTACAGGTTCAAGTACCGTGGCGCCATTAGTGGGCGAAATGGCTCGACGATTTGAGATCATGAATCTTGGCGTGCGCATTGATGTACAAACCGGAGAGACTTCCCGTGCCATCAACGATACCCTGAATGACACGGCTGACATCGGAATGGTATCGCGCGCGCTCATCCATATATTATTACCCATTGCGGCACCTACGCTGGCGGCAGTATTGTTGCTGGAAATCGGGCGTGCGGTTGCGGAAACGGCGGCTTTGTTATTTACCAGTGGTTATATCGACCGGATGCCGGGCTCATTATTGGATTTCGGACGTGCGTTGACACTACATATTTTTGATTTATCGATGAATGTAACAGGTGGTGATGTCCCTGCTTATGCTTCGGCATTGGTACTGGTGGCCATGTTGTTATGTATTAATATGTTTGCCATGAAGCTTGTGCAGGACTGGCAACGTAGAAGGACAATTTTAGTATGAATCCCAATAAGCCTGCAACAACTCAAGCCATATCCGACGAAAAAAATAGTTTTACGTTAGGACCACTACAGGTGGGCCCGGTTTGTTGTGACCCACGGCCTGTCATTGAGGTTGAGAATGTTTCACTTCGCTACGGTGATAAGACCGCGTTTGATAAGGTTACATTAGACATCTACCGTGGCTGTATCACTGCGCTGATCGGTCCTTCTGGTTGTGGTAAAACGAGTTTTTTGTCAGCCATTAACCGATTGACCGATTTAATTCCAAATTGTGTGATTGGAGGTCGTATTCGTGTTGATGGTCAAGATATTCATACGGCCGAAAGCAATGTGCAGGCTCTGAGGCGGAAAGTCGGTATGGTGTTTCAAAAGCCAACTCCGTTTCCTCTTTCCATCCGGCGCAATCTTTCTTTGCCACTGCGTGAACATGGCGTTACGCGAGGCTCTGAAATTGACGCGATCAGTGAGCAGGTGTTGCGTGATGTTGGTCTATGGGATGAAGTATGCGATCGCTTGGATACCGCTGCACTTAGCCTGTCGGGTGGCCAGCAACAGCGTCTTTGTATCGCCCGTGCACTGGCGCTGAATCCACAAATTCTACTGATGGATGAGCCGTGCAGTGCGCTGGATCCCCTTGCTTCCGGAGTGGTGGAAGACCTGATCAGTCGTCTAAGTGGCCACTATACCATTGTCATTGTGACACATAACTTGGCTCAGGCACGTCGTATTGCGAATTATGCGGCTTTTTTCTGGGTTAAGGAGCGGGCGGGCCGTCTAGTTGAGTTTGGGCCTTGCCAGCATATTTTTGAAACACCTACCCACCAACTGACTGCCGCATACATTAGCGGCGCAAGAGGATGATAACCATGAAAAAATTATATTCAGCCGCATATGCGATCATTATTTTGTTGATTGGAAGCACAGTTGCCAATGCAGCCTCCATGAATGGTTTTGTTCTGGATGGTGCGCTGATACCGGAAGCAGAAATCTTCTCCGGAGGCCCACCCAAGGACGGTATTCCCTCACTGGATCATCCAAAGTTTGTCAAAGCAACGCAGGCACACTTCCTGCGTGATGAGGATCAAGTGTTGGCTTTAAAGCGTAATGGCATAGCCAAGGCTTACCCCCTAAGAATTTTGAATTGGCATGAAATCGTCAATGATCGTTTTGGCGATGAAGGGGTCATCATTACTTATTGTCCCTTGTGCGGTTCCGGTACGGCTTCAGAAGCAAAAGTTGCGGGAAAGTTTTTGCAGTTCGGTGTATCGGGATTGCTCTATAACAGTGATGTGTTGATGTATGATCGGCAGACGCAATCATTGTGGTCACAGATTCTATCACAGGCAGTAACCGGGCCGATGAAAGGGACGCTGTTGCCCGCTGTGGCTGTTACACATACCACATGGGCCGATTGGCGTAATCGCTATCCAGATACGCTGGTGCTGGATACGAATACCGGTTTTAACCGTAATTATCAAGCGAATCCCTATGACGGATATGAAAGAGAAAGCAGCATTATGTTTCCGGTACGTTTCCGTTCAGAAGGCTATCATCCCAAGGAACAAGTATTAGGCTTGGTTTTAGACGGGGAAGCCAAGGCTTTCCCATTTGTTGAACTGGCTAAAGGTTCAGGCGAGGTAAGTGACGTATTGGCCGGAAAAAATATCCGTGTACGCTATAGCCACAACTATAAATCTGCCGAAGTTTTTGATGCGGAAGGTAACGCATTGCCCGGCATCACGTTATTCTGGTTTGCGTGGTACGCGTTTCATCCGCAAACCGATATTTACCGGGCCAAATAATATGACGTGAAGACTTGGAAGATTTGGCACAAAATCGATATCGATTCCCTGGCAACACCGGGTTCAAGTCACTAAATGAAAAAAATTGCCCGCTATGCCATGTTTGGCACTTAGTTACCTCCGCGCTGTGCAGCTTATCTCATTTTTGCAACGACGCAATAATCGGGCAGGAAACATTTCCTTTCCGTGTATGGCAGGCACGTAAAAGCGCAGATAGCGCAGCCTCCATGCGCGTCAGATCTTCCAATTTTTTACGCACATCTTCCAGTTTTATTTCAGTCAAATAGCTGACTTCATTGCAGTGAACGCCGTCTTCTAATCGTAGCAATTCACTGATTTCATTCAAGCTGAAACCTAGCCGTTGGGCAGACTTTACAAACCTTACGCGCTGCACATCACCGTTGTTATAACGGCGAATGCTGCCATAGGGCTTGTCCGGTTCGAGCAACAATCCTTTACGTTGATAAAAACGGATCGTTTCCACACTAACTCCGCCCGCCTTAGCAAATGCGCCGATGGTCAGATTTTCCAGATTATTCGCCATACCGCTTGACTCCGTACATGACTACGGAAGTAATCTTACGGAACCCATGAAATTTTTAAAAGGAGAAATGCATGACCGAGCCACAACAAAGGCATGGCGCCCTCGTCGCTGGAGGACTGGCCGCTATCCTTGCCTCCACCTGCTGTCTGGGGCCGCTGGTGTTGATCTCATTGGGATTCAGCGGTGCCTGGATCGGCAATCTGACCATACTGGAACCGTATCGCCCGATCTTCATCGGCGCGGCGCTGGTGGCTATGATTTTCGCGTATCGCAACATCTTTCGTCCAGTGCAAGCCTGCAAACCCGGCGAGATCTGTTCCATCCCTCGAGTGAGGATCGCCTACAAGATTATTTTCTGGATCGTGGCTGTCTTGGTGGTGGTCGCGTTGGCCTTCCCTTATATCCTTCCATTATTCTATTAACAGGAGATTCCCATGAAAAAACTTATCTCAATAGCTGCATTCTTCGCCACTCTGGCTGTTGTACCTGCATGGGCCGCTATCCAAACGGTCACGCTGTCTGTACCCGGCATGACGTGCGCCGCTTGTCCTATCACGGTGAAGAAGGCGCTCTCTAAGGTGGATGGCATGCAAGAGATCAATGTGAGCTATAAGAAACTCGAAGCCGTTGTCTCCTTTGATGATGCCAAGACCACTGTCGATGCATTGACCAAAGCTACCGAAAATGCTGGCTATCCGGCCTCGGTAAAGTAATGAATGTGAAAGTCCCAAAAATCCTGGTTCGGGTCGGCCTGGTTGGCACAGCTTTGGTGGCGCTTTGCTGTTTCACTCCGATCCTGGTCCTCCCGTTCGGGGTTGCTGGATTATCCGCACTCACCGGGTATCTCGATTACGTGTTGCTACCCGGGCTCGCCATATTCGTCGGCCTGACTATCTATGCCATATGGCGCAAATGCAAGGCTGATACCTGCTGTGTATACATTGACGTCGGAGAAAACAAATGATTGAAATGAAAGTAGATGGCATGACTTGCGAATCTTGCGCATCACATATCAAACAAGCGCTGGAAAGCGTGTCCGGTGTCAAATCAGCCGTTGTGTCCTATCCCAAAGGAACAGTGCAACTGGATATTGAGCCGAATATCTCACCTGAGGCACTAATTGCAGCTGTCACGGTACTAGGCTATCGGGCGGTCTTTCATAAAAGTACGTCAGCGTTTGATAAGACAGATAATCACTTGCACGTAGCTATCATCGGCAGCGGCGGGGCTGCGATGGCGGCCGCGCTAAAGGCCGTCGAGCAAGGTGCTTGTGTCACATTGATTGAGCGCGGCACCATCGGCGGCACCTGCGTCAATGTTGGCTGTGTGCCATCCAAAATCATGATCCGTGCCGCCCATATCGCCCATTTGCGTCGTGCAAGCCCATTCGACGACGGCATCGCAGCCACTGAGCCTGCGATTCAACGCAGCAAACTGCTGGCCCAGCAACAGGCCCGCGTCGATGAGCTGCGCCACACCAAGTACGAGGGTATCCTGGATGACAACCAAGCTATCATCGTGCTACATGGTGAAGCCCGTTTCAAGGACAGCCATAGCCTTACCGTTCGATTAAACGATGGCAGTGAGCGCGAAGTGACATTCGACCGCTGCCTGATTGCCACCGGCGCCAGCCCGGCGCTGCCGCCTATTCCTGGCCTAAAGGAGACACCGTACTGGACTTCAACTGAAGCCTTGATCAGCGACACCATTCCGGAACATCTGGCCGTAATCGGCTCGTCGGTGGTCGCCCTGGAACTGGCACAGGCCTTCGCCCGGCTGGGCAGTCAAGTGACGATCCTGGCGCGCAACACGTTGTTTTTACGCGAAGACCCTGCTATTGGCGAGGCCATCACAGCCGCTTTCCATAATGAAGGGATCAAGGTGCTGGAATATAGGCAAGCCAGCCATGTCGCTTATGTAAATGATGAATTCGTACTGACCACAGGGCACGGCATCGTTTCCGCCGACAAGCTTCTGATCGCCACTGGCCGCACACCGAACACGCACGGCTTAGCACTGGAAGCGGCGGGTGTGACCATCAATAACCAAGGTGCTATCGTCATCGATAAGGCCATGCACACGAGTAGTTCACATATCTACGCCGCTGGCGACTGCACCGACCAGCCGCAATTTGTCTATGTGGCGGCAGCTGCAGGGACGCGCGCAGCCATCAATATGACCGGCGGCAAAGCGGTGCTCGACCTGACCACCACGCCTGCCGTAGTATTCACCGATCCGCAAGTGGCAACCGTGGGCTACTCAGAGGCGGAGGCACGCTTGAAGGGTATCGAGACAAACAGCCGCACGCTCACGCTGGACAACGTACCGCGCGCGCTTGCCAACTTTGACACACGCGGCTTCATCAAACTGGTTGCCGATGCAGGCTCGGGCCGACTGATCGGCGTACAAGCGGTGATCCCAGAAGCGGGAGAACTGATCCAGACGGCTGCACTTGCTATCCGGGCGCGTATGACGGTGCAGGAACTGGCTGACCAATTGTTCCCTTACCTGACGATGGTGGAGGGATTGAAGCTTGCGGCGCAGACCTTCAACAAGGACGTGAAGCAGCTTTCCTGCTGCGCCGGGTGAGAAAAAAAAGGTGTTCGATGAATGCTTACACAATATTCCGTATGAATAGCTTTCGAGTAATTCCATAACCGAATGCGCGGGATTATTTTACAAGCAATGCTTGTCTCAACTCGAAAGTCAGCACCGGTAGATCAGGAATCAATTGAAGCTCGGCCGCATAAGTGGATATGTTATTGTTAGTGTCGGTTATATCGATAAATGGAAGATTCAACTCGCCCGTAGTTTTATTGAATGAAGCATTATCACCACGGAAATTTTCGCTCAGCTTTTCAGCCTGAATCAATTCAAAGCGTAACGGATCGCTTCCTGTTACAAGTTGTAACCGAGCCCGGTAAACGCCGCTAAAATCATTATCAATCTGTACATCTACTGCGGGTATTTCGAGGAAGGTTGTATCAAAACGGGCATTGGGAATCAACTTGTAAACCGCTCCGGTAGTTTCAAAAGGTGTGCCGGTCGTGTTGCCAAGCACATAAAGCTCTCCTTCTGCATCCTGCCCGAAACCAAGCACCCAGAAACCAGGTTGATCGCGATCGGTCAAATCCAATTCCATAATTTTAGATCCATCGGTATAAAATAACCGGCCATCGCCATCTCCTGTTCTGGCTACATCGCCAAACACATAAGTTTGTTGCAATGCGGGAATTGCACTGCCGTGATAAATAAAGCCACCGATGATAGCAGTGCCCTCATCGTGATCATACTGCACAACCGGATCAACGAAATTTCCTGAAACTGGCTCGTTTGTAACAAATCCTGCATCGTTGCCATTAGGCTCGAAACGAAAGCTTCCTTCCTTCAGTCCCCAGCCATAATTACCGCCAGCCTGAATCAGATTAACTTCTTCAATATCGTTCTGGCCGACATCCACAAGAACAAGTGCACTAGTTTTGGTATCAAAGGAAAACCGGAAGGGGTTACGAAAACCATAAGCATAAATCTCATCAAGTATTGTATCCGAACCAACAAAAGGGTTATCGCTAGGAATACCGTACTGACCGTTATTAGAATTGTTTCCAGTTGGATCAATTCTTAGCAAGCTACCGAGAGGATTTGCGGTATTTTGACCGTTGCCATTGATGCCATGTCCGATCATTGGACTGCCAATAAATTCCTGATCATCGCGATCATCGGCACCGCCACCATCTCCCAACGCGATATATAGCATGCCATCTGCGCCAAAATTAAGTGCGCCAGCATTATGATTGAACTGAGGTTGGTCCACAGTCAATAACACGCGAACATCTACCACGTCGGCTTGATCTGAGCTGGTTGAACTTAACTGCCATTCCCGGATCACTGTGCGGTGATTCGCACTGGAATCAGGAGGGATTGTGGAAAAATCACTCGGCTCTCCTGCCGGTTCCGAAGTATAGGTATACAGCAAGCCATTATCAGAATATTGGGGATGAAAGGCAAAACCAAGAAAGCCGCGCTCGTCAAATGTGCCACTTCCAAAAGCCCCTAAAGACACCAGAAGGTTAGAGAGATTCAGAAAGACTTCTTTATTGCCGGTGGTCAAATCAATACGCCAAAGTTTTCCGTTTTGATCAACCACATAAAGATGCTTTGAATCTTCCGGAGCGTAAACCGCCCAGTTTGGTGCAGTCAGTTCATTGGCTATTTGCTTCAGTCTGAGCCGGATTGAGCTCTTTTGGATCGAAGCAGGGATCGGATCATCAAGGCGCCGCCCTGTAGATGGTTCCGACGCGATAATCTGAAGATCATCCAATACCGCATAGCCACTGGCACTCTGATTACGAAGAATTATTTTGGCTACCGGTTTGCCTAAGATTGCCATGGAAGCATTAATTTCTGTCCAACTTGCTGAGTTGCCCAGGAAACTGCCCAAAATCTGGTCGTCGCTATCCAGAAGATCCAGCGTACTGGAATTATTGCCGCTCTGAGTTCGGAAGAAAACCGTCAATTCTTGAGCTGGAGGATTAAAATCAATATTTCCTGTTGCACCAGGGGCAATCATCCAGGCATTAGCGCCGCTATGATAGAGAGAAAAATTTCCAACTGATTTGGCTTCGCCACCACTAAATGCGGCAGAAGCTTCGTTTTCTGTTAAGGTGAAAGAGCCGCTGGTATTGTTAAATTCAAAGCTGGTATTGATTTCAGCCGCATGAAGCACTATTGGTGCGCTGAGCAAAACCAGAGAAAACAGGATTGAGTAATAATGTTTCATTTTGAACATCTCCCGCTACTAAAACGTATTTGTCGTCTTTATTCTTATTTCCTTACATAAATTAGAACTCAAGCAATAAGAATGCACCTCTTGCACGACGCAGTAATTCCTCTTCGTTACCAGAACGATTCCATTCCTCTTGACCATTTGATTCATCATTAAGATGAAATAGCAACAATTGATTGGCAACGATTTTAAAATTAGTAGGGTCAATGGGTACCTGGCGCCCTAATGTAAGACTATAAGGGCAAAAAGCGTCAAATATTGGAAGATACCTTGTAGGGTCGGAATTGAAAGTTTCTACTTGATCTGCTGAAGCAAACCAGTGAAGTTCACCTTCATATTCAACACTAAATTTAGCTTGTCCCATTTCCGCTTTATTTTTTTCAAAATAAGAAACGACACTATAGCCCTGATTGGCAAGATTCTTAGGAGGCTCTGCATAAACCCAAGGTATTGCTAAAAAAAACAAGGTAAGCAATAAAATATTACGAAATGGCTTAATAATTTTAATCGTTATCATCGTAAAATAAACCCCAAGTATTTTTTTAATTGATTTGTTGGAACAAAAATCGAGCCTAGTACTCGAACTAATCGGCTACATGGCCATCGCTGTCGAACAGCAAATTAAAGACGTGGTAGCGGCGCTCGAGAGCCGCAGAGTATGAACACCTGCGTAATTGAAAAGAGATAGCCGTCTTTCCCGATATAGCTCAAAATGGCCAATGCCAGAACGACTTGGAGTGGGTCGCGTTGACCGAAATATATTTGCTACTCTCCTGAGCCAGATGATCGAGCAAATAGTTGTCGACCTCCGGCTCGAGGTCACGAGGGGTTCCATGTTGTCCTGTTGCTTCGATTGCCAGGTTTGATCCCACTTTTTTGACCAACGCTTCACTGCCGCAGGCACGGCAAAAAACATGATCGCCGTGCTGATGGTGTTTGCTGACAACAATGGTAGGGCCGCATATCGGACACTGTTGCAATGGAATACCGGTTTCACTATGTCCAACTATCTGATTCAGAAATCCTGCTTCACCTAGTTTAATGAATTTCTCTCCCCATTCTTGGTGAAATTGTTTGCCGAGATTGGCCTGAATGATAGCCAAGGCATTTTCTACGAGCATACCTTTGCGGTATGGTCGTGTGCTGGTCATAGCATCAAAGGCATCACAAATGCCGACGATACTTCCATCCATGCTGATCTGCTCGTTTGCAAGGCCTTGAGGGTATCCCAGCCCATCGGGTGTTTCGTGGTGTTGAATCACGGCGAAACGTACGAGATCAGCCAATGGGTGACCAGACAGTAATCGACCTCCAACTTCCGTATGGGTTTTGATCACCGCATATTCCTCGTTCGAAAGCTTTCCCGCTTTATTCAATATTGCATCGGGTACGCTGATTTTTCCAAGATCATGCAGAAAACCGCCCAAAGCGATTCGTGCAACGATATTGGTTGGTAACTCGCCGTATTCAGCCAGGATACGGCTGTATTGAGAAACGCGCCACAAATGGCCACCTGTATAAGGATCTCGCGCTTCCACCATTGAAGCCATGATAAAAAGGCTTTTAATGAGATGCTCAATGTGGTTCATGTGTATGATGCCTTCATAAAGAGCAACATCGATTTAATTTCGTTAAAAGTCTATCTCAATGCCCATCACATCGGCGAACCGGTTAAATGCGATAAAAAGTTCCATAGTGGCCAATGCTTCCAGCAACGCATCGTCTTCAACACAAAGATCAAATAATGCTTTAAGGTCAGTATTGCTGCGATTTTTGATTCAGTGACCTTTACGCTACGCTACGCAGCGCTGCAGTATGCGCAGTAACGCAATACTTGGCATCCGTTATCTTGTAAAATTACCGATGCAATGGTTTCTCAATACGATTAGTCGCCGTCTTGTTTGGATTTCAAGGCGCTGGCTATTCGTTGTTTGGCCTTTTCAGAAAGTTGAAAATTACTACTGGTTCTGGAACGGCGTGAAACTTCCCGCAGAAAATTAAGCTGCTGCGTAAAATTCGTACAGCTACGACATAAGAATAAATGTAGTTTTAATGCCGCACGCTCCCAAAATGGCAGTTTTTCATCCATTGCGCGCGAAGCCAGTTGGCTGGCTTGTTTACAGTTCAACATATATTTTTTGCTCTTAACTTTTCCAGTTAATTTTAAAACAGTTACCGAGGGACAAGCGGGCACGATGCATTAATACCCACACATTGGTCGAACTGAGCGTAAAATCCTTACAAATATCCGCATTGCTCAAACCGTAAATCTCTTTGGCAAGAAAAACTTCTGCCTGTTTTGGCCTTAAACCGGCCAGACATTGCTGAAAAATTTTCCAGAATTCTTGTTGTTGTAAAGCGGCTTCAGGGCTGGGAAAAGCATCTGGCTTTTGAATCCAGCGCCCATTTGATTTAAAAAAAGCATCTAAGCCATCTGCTTCGTCCTGATCAACTAGATCCTCAATCTTCACCTCACGCCCCTGGCGTCGAAAATGATCGCTAATTTTGTGCTTGAGTATCCCGGTCAACCAAGTACGGATTGAGGATTGACTGGAAAAAGAATTTTTTGCAGTGAAGGCCGCAAGCAAAGTTTCCTGCACCAAGTCTTCAGCGAAATGGCTATCTTTCACCTTCAGAATTGCATAGCTAAACAGATAATCGCCATACTCTTCAAACAATGTTTGAATGTTTAAGTCTTTATTATTTGTTGTCATAAAATTTTGCCAGGATAATACAGTTATACCAATCTACGATGTTTGAATCATGCATTCATTTAATATCCAAAATGTTTGATGTATCATTCTGAGCGCAGTAGGTCGTTTCAGCCGGTAGCAAGTTTGCAATCGGAAATACCATGCAAAGCCCGCAACTCTTGAATCATCAGTCGCTCATCACCCTTCCAAATGCCATTATTTCCCACATAGACATCAGCGAGGGAACTGCGTCCCATCACCCGCCGGATGAAGTTAATGATCGTGTCTGCAACACAATCTGGATTGTCCGTGGCCGGAAAATGTCCGGCTCTGGGTATGTAGGTAATTTGCACATCATCCGTTCCGAGTACATTAGCGAATCGTTGTGTCTGCGCTGCTGGCATCATATTGTCATACTCACCCCACATAATCAATGTCGGGACAGTAATGTCCTGGTACTGCACACCTTGGGGATTATATTGCGGGTGATTTGGCAGTAGCAGGGCTGGGCTAAGAACTGCAGCGCGATCAGCTAGTACGCGTATGTTGTGTAATTTAAGACGCATGGTAGTTGATTTGGCGACATCGGTGACGCCGTCACCTGTACTATTACGCTCATAATCCACATCAACATAAGGAAAAGTCAGGTAGCGCAGATTGTATTGATTGTATTTGGAAGGGTCGTGCACCATCGACTTTAGAATCTGCACTAATGTCTGATCAAAAGCTGCAAACAACATTGCAAATTGCGCGTCACCTTCCGGTGTATTAGGAATTTCTGAGGCTCTGCCTATTGCCTGTATTTCATTAACCGGATAGCCATCGAAGGCAACCGGATCCATCTGTACGAACGCATTCAATCGGTCGTCATGCATGGCGGCATATTGTGACGCTATGCCGCTACCCCAGTCATCAGCAATAAAAATAAATTGTCGCCCTGGATATTCTTTCTGCATCAGCTTTTCAATATAATCAACATCATTAATCCAGTTCCACATAGTATTAGGAGCTGGATTATTTTTACGGCCATAAAGTCGTGGTTTGGAGCTTTCACCCATCCCCAGCATGTCGATAGAAATTGTTTCACAGAAACGTGATACTTGTGCCTGTACTTCTTCCCATTGTGAGCGGTTGGTTGGAACACCATGCAAAAACAAAACTAGTGGTCCTTTATTGCCCATTTTAGTCCATGCAATTTCGAAATCATCCGACCAGTCAGTTTTAGCGCTATGTGCATCACCTATTTGCAGCAAACCCTCAACCGGTGCCTTATAACGGAAAACGCCATATTCAGGGATGCCTTGGGGACGATAGATTGACAAATCGGGTGTATTACCTGCCGCCCGTAATGGCGAATGACTGAGTGCGCTATAGAAACTATAATCCTCTGAACTTCCGGGAACTGAATTCATCTTGTTATCCTATAATTATTGATTTGAATAGTATTGTGATTATCATATGATTCATATCATCATTGATCATCATTGATCATCATAGATAATCTTATTAAGAATAATACCCGTGTTATAATAAAAGTCAAGATTTTTATAAAGGCTTATTAATGCAGGCAAATGACTTGAAACAACTTGAAAGGGTGAAATTGAGAACTATAAGTACAATCATAGATTTAAGAATTTTTAATGAGCTAAATAATGATTATTTAGGGAGAGCGTGTGCATGAGCACTACTGAAAGTGTTACTGAGTCACTTCTGAACATCAAACAAGCAGCTAAGATTCTAAACGCCAGTGTAATATCATTAAGACGCTGGAGTGATTCGGGTAAATTGACATGTCTGCGTATAGGGGTCAAACGCGAGCGGAGATATCGCTTAACGGACCTCCTGGCTTATCTTGAGCAGGATCAAGTGCCTGCTAATATTGCTGCATTGGAACATGCGCCAAGCCGAATCGCTCATATTGATCTTGAAGGTATCAAAATTAATTATGGTAGCCACTTATGTGCATTTTATGAAACCGATTTGGGACGACTAAAGTTAGCTTTACCTTTTTTACTCGGCGGCCTTCAGGCAGGTAACCGCTGTTTCGTGGTTGCTACTGCTGAAGTTCAATCCATCATATTAAACGAATTACGTGATGTCAGAACCGATATTGATCAGGATGTTGAGGATGGCCATATTGTTTTAGTGGAGGGTATGGCAAACAGCGCAGAGCTATATACTTTCTTCGAGAATGCTTTTTTGAATGCCAACAAACATGGCATTCAGGGCCTGCGAGTACTTGGTGATATGGCTTGGACGTTACAAAAAGGTATGGGAATTGATGAATTAAATGAATTTGAAATCCGATACAATCAGGAACTCGGACACCGATTTCCTGTCGTTAGTCTATGTCAATATGACGCCAGATTGTTTCCGGGTACCGCCATATTGAGTGCGCTCAAGTGTCATGATGATACTTTTCGGTATCCATTCAGGCATTTTTTGGGTATGTAATATTAAATTTTATCTGCAAATCTTTATTATTATGTTTACCTCGTTGATGGTTCATCGGACATTGTTTCAAGCCAGGATTGAATTTCTGTTTGCGCTTGCTCGATTAACGCGATAAAGCCAGTTATTGCACCGGTTGCGTTCGGCGGAACATTTTTTTGTATCAGGCTGAATTTACGTTCACCCAGCAATCTGAGGTTGTTATCGACAAAAGTACTGACCGCCAACGTCATTATCACATGCGCATTATCCGCCGCCTCAAATTGTTGCTCAAATTGTGTCAGCCGAACCTGTAAGTGAATGGGCTGCGATAATCCTGCGATAATCAATCGGCGTTCCAATAAAGCAGGTAACGATGCTTCCCAGCGATTTCTATTATAATGGCGAATGACAGTGGCATCATCATAAAGCAAGCGGTAACGTATCCTGTCATCCCACAGCCAGACCGGCGCATCCAACGTGATCGTGACGTTGGATGTCTGTTGAACAGTAGGTCCAAAGTCGTGAATGATCGGTAAACCTGGTTTGGAACCAATGTTGCAAGCTGAAATTGATGTGCTCAGAATAATTACTGACAAATGCCTCAGGTAGCGTTTCATTTCGGCTCCTTGAAACCTGGTTCACCAGGGGCGGGTGGTTGTGACTCGACGCCAAGTAAGAAGGCTTGCGGATCAATCTCTAAAGTTGCTGCAACGCGATCGAAACGGCGGGTGGTGGTTTGCATTTGCAACATCAGAGTATTGGCTCTAGGCAAGGTTACTTGCAAAAGTTGCTGCCCCACTAAGTTTCCTGTCTGCATCAATTGACTTGATTGATCGGAAAGCGTTGTCAAATCTTGCTGTACTTGACTGCTCAATTGTTTGAAGTCACGACTTAGGTTGCTTACCTCTGCAAACGTATGTCGAGCATCTGTTGTTAATGCAGGCACTTGAGTCAGGGCTTTGCTGGCCTGATCCTGTAATACATTGAATCGTTCGGTAGCGGATTCGATATTGATCAAGATGTGTTTCACATGACGAATATTGTCTTCATTCAGCAATTGATTTAGCCTGAGCATTAGCTCGCGGGTTTCATTGACTGTATTCTCTCCGGATACCGACAGCCGGTCAATGAGCGAAGGCTTGATCGGGATATGACTCTCAGACGGATCACTATTTAACAGCGGCTCGGCTTGATTGTCGCTATCCTGGAGCGAGACTCGCGTTAAGCCTGTGACGCCCTGAAGTTCCAGTATTGCATAAACACCACGTTTAAGTTGAACGTCACTTTCGATTTCCATTGGCACAAGGATAATGTCCGGATTGTCAGGAGAGAAACGCACCGCGCTTACTTTGCCTACTGCTATACCTCGATAATAAACAGTAGAACCGACCTTAAGCCCAGTCACCGACTCACGGGTTTCTGCAATATAAGTTTTCGTTTGCGATTGAACGTCTCCCAACCAGATGATAATGATCACAATACCTGTTATCAGAACGGACATGAACAAGCCGGTGATTAGCGCATAACTGTCTTTACCCATACATAACCTCCAATCAAGTAAATACACGCTGTGCGCGATTATTATGAAAAAATTGCTGAATGAAGGAATGGTCACAGTCAAGCACCTTATCCAACGAATCGAAGGCGACCAGGCGATGATCAGCCAGCACGGCAACTTTCGTGCATAAGTCTCTTAAAATATGCAAATCATGTGTCACCATCACCACAGTGAAATCGAGTTCCTGATGCAATTGCCGTAGCAAGGTGACGAAATCTTCGCCAGCGATGGGATCAAGGCCGGAAGTCGGTTCGTCCAGTAACAACAATTTCGGCTCCAGAATTATTGCACGGGCCATTGCCGCCCGTTTAACCATGCCACCCGACAGCTCAGAAGGTTTGTGCATGGCGTCATGCGCGCTTAGACCCACCATGGCTAACTTCATGCAAACCATTTGATTGATCAAATCTTCGTCATCGATACCCATTTCACGCAGCGGAAAAGCAATGTTTTCAAACACGTTTAAAGCGCTAAATAAGGCGCCATTCTGAAATAACACGCCAGTATGATTGCGCCTTTGTCCGCAGGCACTTGAACAGGATTCTTGCGCTCGCTCACCAAAGACTTTCAAGTTTCCACGGCAAGGCGATTCCAGACCGATCATTTCGCGTAATAACGTCGTTTTGCCGCTGCCAGATAATCCCACGAGACCCAGTATTTCGCCACTCTCAAGACATAAGCTGATGTCTTGATGAATCAATTGTTCGCCGAAATATGTCCACACATGATCCAGTTCTACCGCGCAATGATTTTTCATGGAAACCCCACATTTCTAAACAAAATTGAAAATACGGTATTGACAATAATCACGACAGTTATGGCGGTCACAACGGCATGTGTAGTTTCATTACCGAGGCTTTCGGTATTGGGCTTGATCAAAAATCCGAAGTGACAGGCAATCATGGCAATCATCACACCAAATACAGCGCCTTTGGCTAGGCCGATATAAAAATTAGCGATTGGTACTGCCTTAGGTAGATGGTCAAGAAATTGCTGATAACCAATATCCAGCGTTAATTGCGCCGAAATCATGCCACCGATCAGAGCCATTGTGTCAGTCCAGACGATCAGCAGCGGCACTGCCAGGGACAGTGCAACAACTTTTGGCAAAACCAGCCGCAACGAATGGGAAATGCCTAATGCCGACAATGCATCCAGTTCTTGGGTGACACGCATAATACCAATCTCGGCGGCCATCGCAGAACCGGAGCGTCCAGCGATCAAAATGGCTGCCAGCATTGGCCCCAGTTCACGGATGATACTGAGTCCAAGCAGATCAATGACATAAATTTCTGCACCGAATCGTTGTAGTTGTAACGAAGACAGGTAACTTATAGATATACCAATTAAAAACCCAACTAATGCTGTTATCCACATGGCGCTGACGCCAGCTTTATATATCGTTTGCGATATTTCTTTGCACGGTGTGGCGCGGGGGTGCTGTAATAAATAAATAAAATCAAGCAACAATCGGCCAAATAGGGTCATCCAGGCACTAATATGTAGGTAAAAACCTTGTGACATCAACTGCCAATGATGTATTAAATCAGCAAAGCGAGACGTCATGGAATCAGGTTTTGGAATTGGCCTGTCGTGCCAATAGTCGAATATATGTCGTTGCTCTGGTCGCATGATCAAATCATCTGGCAGTTTTTCACCCCACGCCTGCCATAGCAAGAAAGCGGCAACGCTATCAAGTCGTTCAACCGTACTGATGTCCCATTGTTTATCTTTCTCGCCTCCCAGTATTTTAATTCTCTTTCGTACACCGGGAGATGCTGCCAAGGTGTGTAGAGTCCACTGGCCGCTTACTTTGATTATCTTGCCACCGCTTTCATCAGGAAACATCAATATAGGTTTGTCTATGTTTTGTAAGTGACTCACATTAACAGCTCCTTTGGTGACACTTGGTAAATTTCGTTCGACATGTCAAATGATCGTCAATCACAAAACAAAACTTATTCGAAAATAGCATTTATTTAATAAGTCGTCGATAACATAAAATCCTTGCAGACGGAGAGTAATGACTATTGGTTTTTTGTAAGGATTGTAAGGAAATAATACATGAGTTGACTAATCATCTCACTTAACACAAGGAGATATTACAATGAAGTCTAAATTTTCCAAAATCCTCATCGGCGGCATAGCCGGAACTTTAATGATGTCTTTGATGATGAAATTTGCGGCACCGGTGATGATCGGGCAGCCAATGGATATCGCGGCTATGCTAGGGGACATGATGGGCGGTGTGTATGAAATGGGTGTGGCGGCTCATGTCATGTTTGGTGTTTTAGTTTTTCCCCTGGTTTATGCCTGGTTGTTTTTTCGAATTTTGCCAGGAGCACCGTTGGTTAAAGGTTTACTGTTTGGTCAGATGTTATGGCTTATTACTGCAACGATGGTGATGCCGATGGCAGGTGCCGGTTTCTTTATGTCAGAAATCGGAGGTATTCAAGCGGCAATGGCAGCCTTGGTTGGTCATTGGGTCTACGGTGCTCTGCTGGGTGGAATAGTAGGGAACCTGCATACTAAACAACGAAGTATGGAAGAAAGAAATCAGCCTGAATTTATTACCCGTGACATAGATAGTAATATTTCACATTTATAATTTCGGGGTAATTTTAATCGGAGAGCATAAAAAAGCGGGGGTGTTTCACTTTAGCCTTTACTATTTATACTCTCTGGGGGAGACTCGAATTCTAACCGATTTGGGCGCTCTCTAAAATGGAAAACCACTTCATAAAAATCGCTCTTCGGGGCGTGAGTCCGATGATCTGGCGTCACCTCCAGATTCCTGGTCCAATCTCATTGGCCGATTTGCACCACCTAATCCAAATCGTCAATGGCTGGGACGATGAGCACTTGCATCGCTTCCACATTTATGGGAATGGGATGCGGTGCGCCACTCGACACGATGAAATTGAACGGATAATTGATCTCATTAATGCGGTTACCGATTCGGTGTCTTAACGGGCATCAAGCCTTAACTGATCGTTGAGAACCGTTTTCGAGCAGGCATCGAGTGTACGTTAAGCGTTTGTTCTGGATAGTGGACTTTATCAGAGAGACGAAGTGCTGACTATAGACACCGTTGAGTAACGGTTCTGTGGAATGTAAGTTCATGTTGTTTTCTCCAATCGGCAATGCTGCTTTTCTGGAAGAAAGGCTATTCCGCCTTAATCTTTCGCCGCCGATAATAGGGTGAAAAGTTAGGAAAGGGCCAAATGTTACGTAATGATCTATATCTTCCTAACCTCTTGCCCAAAGTTGAAAATAGCTAATTTTTAGTAGCTAAAAATAACATTTTTCATCAGATGACTGTAAGTTTCAACAATTAACTACGACATAGCCTTTTTAAACTAAAACAGGGTTAATTACCTATGAATGAAACAGATCGTGTTGCGATGGTCTTCAAACAAAAGCTTGCTTGGTGCCTATTAATTCTGAGGCTGGGTATTGCTATTGTTTTCGTGATGTGGGCCATCGACAAATTCATCAATCCTACGCATGCTGCCGCTGTGTTTGAGAGGTTCTACAAGCTTTCAGGCCTGACGTCCGAAATCACTTATGCAATCGGGGGTGCCCAGTCTGTATTGATTCTCGCCTTCATAGCGGGACTGTTTCGGACGTATTCCTATGGAGCAATTTTGATCCTCCATACGATATCAACCGTCAGTTCTTACATGAAATACATTGATCCATGGACTTACCCTAACCTGCTGTTTTTCGCCGCGATACCTATGCTTTCCGCATGCATAGTACTGTGGGTGTTGCGAACGCACGACGTCTACACCCTTGATGCGTGGCGAGCGACTGTAAAACGTAATTAAGTGATGGACTGACGATGGCTAACAATGAGATGCACCGGCGCACCGGAGCTCCGAGGCTACGCGGGTTTGGCAATGAACAGACTTTCGTCGTCGTCCGGTGATCGCTCACGTTATAAATCACAATTCGAACACTGATAAAGCACCCCGTCGCAAGCAGCGGGGTATTAACTACGCTCTTCAATCTACTGATTTTCAACCAGATTTCGCCCCAAGGGACGGGGAATTAAACCCAAAGGAGATTAAATGATTCTCTGAATAATGGTTACATTGGAGAGCATATAAAAGTGGTGGGTATTCTACAGAGACAGAATTTTAGGAACACACAATATAATGAATGGTCAGTATCTTTAGATTCCAGGATTTCAGCGATCTTCCAAGGCACCTCTTGATTTTTTATGCTCTCCAAAGGCCCGGAAAGTGGTTTCTTTGCTGAAGAAACGTCGACGATTGAGAACCCCAGATTCTGATGAACGAATACTGATTGGGAATGAAATTTTGAAAACATTCACCTAGTTGACTAAACGATTTTTGCATTAACTTTGCGATCTCATCGGTAGGTTTCTGACTAACTGAACGAGGTTTTCTGCGGAGTGTCTGGAGGTGGAAGTCAGGAAATAAAGGCGTTGTACTTTGCATAGCAAGTTATGCCATTTTACGCTCCATTTTTCAGCTTCTTGCCTTGCTAAAACGGCTTAACTTAGTGCCATTCGGTTAATGCCAATGGAAGTAAAAACGTCGCACCACGCGATAGTGTGCAGGGCTAATTTGTTCTGAAGTACAACATTTTGATTTTATGTGAAATTATAGTAATACCCAATATAGTCAGCGCGGCCAAGAAAAATAACATTGATTTTCAATAAGATAAGGCTATAAAAGACAGGTTATGCAGAAAATATAAATGAATTATAATCCAGAACAAATTTGCCTTAGTATAGTGTGTTCGGCAGTCAATTTGGCCTCGAGTATATTCCAAAATTATGGGAAGTGACGTACATTTATCTGTTACACATCTTGCTCATACCAATGAAATCCAGATGCGTGATGGGCGGCTGTATCCAGTTCATAGAATTTACTGTGTGGGGCGGAATTTTGCAGCCCACGCGCGAGAAATGGGTGGTAGGCCAGACCGTGAATTACCTTTCTTTTTTTCCAAGCCAGCTGACGCTGCCAATCAATCCAGTAAAATACCATATCCCCCCGCCACTGTAGAATTACACCACGAAGTAGAACTGGTAGTGGCTATTGGGCAGAAAGGCATTGATATTCCAGTCTCTAAAGCGCTTGATCATATATATGCCTATGCGGTTGGGGTGGACCTGACTCGCAGAGATATACAAAGACAGGCTAAAAAACTGGGTCGACCCTGGGACATGGCGAAAGGCTTTGACTATTCAGCGCCGGTATCTAAACTGGTACCAGCCGCTGAAGTTGGTGATGCAAGCCACTTAGAGATCGGCATAATTGTAAATGGTCAGCAACGCCAACATAGCAACACCAACCAAATGATCTGGAACCTTGCTGAAATTATCAGTGCGCTGTCTAGACTAGTTACATTGCAGGCTGGTGATCTGATATTTACTGGCACCCCAGAAGGTGTTGGTTCGCTAGTAAAAGGAGACGAAGTGGTCGCAGAAGTTGCCAAACTACCAAAGCTGAGCTTTAGAGTGGTTTAATGCTTAGCGTCATTTAGAAGCATCAGTAAGGGAGTAGAAAGGTACCAAATAGCGCGCCATATGTGTGCCAGTTAGGTTAATGGGGTTCTGCCCAAACTTGGTAGTAATTTCTCTATGACACATTACGTACCTTTGTTGGAATTTACCCAACTTTTATCATTGTCTTTCCTTCGGCTATTATAAAATCTTTTGAAGCAGTCCCAAAAGAGCTAAAAAATAGATTATAAATTGCGTCCGAGTATTAGCTTGGTTTCGAAGGTATTAGTTTCAGAACATTGTTAATGTCTGACCCTTCATGCCGTTCGGCTAGAATCTCTCATGGCTCGCCCCGTGTCCGATTGACTATACGCCCACGCTGCACCGCAGGGCGTTGCCTTACTGCTTCTGCCCAGCGCCTGACATTTTGGTAACTCTTTACATCCAGGAAGTCAGCCGAGTCGTACAAGTTTCCCAGTACCAAATTCCCATACCACGGCCATATGGCCATATCGGCAATGCTGTAATCATTCCCCGCAATAAAGCGCCTTGATGCGAGTTGTTTATCCAACAGGTCGAGCTGGCGTTTAACTTCCATGGTGAAGCGATTAATGGCGTACTCATTTTTCTTAGGTGCATAAGAATAGAAATGTCCAAAGCCTCCACCCAGGTAAGGTGCCGAGCCCTGCAACCAAAACAGCCAGTTGAGCACTTCAGTGCGCTCAGCTATCTGCCGTGGAAAAAAATGGCCAAATTTTTCTGCGAGGTACAGTAGAATAGCCCCCGACTCGAAGACCCGTACAGGGCTTTCCCCTGAACAGTCGAGCAATGCAGGAATTTTAGAGTTGGGGTTAACCTTCACAAAACCAGTGGAGAACTGATCGCCCTCGCCAATTTCAATCAAATGTGCATCGTACTCAGCCCCCGATTCGCCCAGGGCCAGGAGCTCCTCAAGCATGATAGTTACCTTCTGGCCATTGGGTGTTCCCATCGAGTAAAGCTGCAATGGGTGCTGCCCCTCTGGCAGTTCTGCCTCATGTGCCGCTCCTGACACAGGGCGGTGTATTTTCGCCCAGGTTCCGTCAGTTTCCTCATCAAAAATCCAAACCTTCGGTGTAACGTATTTGTCGCTCATAAAACCCTCACTAAAAAGTACTGATAGCGCTAGCCTGGCTGCTTTGTGTATTTATCTGATTCAGAACAATACCCAGCGCAAAATCATTATTAGATTTAACAAAATAAGGGTTGCCGTAATCAAGCCCAAAATTGACAAACCCCATGTTGGCCTGCTTCCACTTAATCATCCCATAAACATTGTCACGTAAAATAATGACGACTATATTCAGTTTGAGACGCACGGCTGTTTTTAATTCTTGTGAGTTCATCATGAATCCACCATTTCCACAAATGGCAACAACCTTTTTATCCGGGTAAATAAGGCTGGCGGCCATTGCGGAAAGCAAGCCCGCCCCCATCGTTGCCAATGCATTATCCAGTAAAACAGTATTGGGCTGATAAGCTTT
Source organism: Nitrosomonas sp. (assembly GCA_021774265.1). GTDB lineage: Bacteria > Pseudomonadota > Gammaproteobacteria > Burkholderiales > Nitrosomonadaceae > Nitrosomonas. The sequence goes on along the minus strand of JAJFJG010000219.1, from coordinate 4,525 downwards.
GTAATTGCGCGCAAACCATATTTTATACACACCGTTATCCAGGGCGATAATGCCATCGTCAGGCATCGCTTTCCGAATGTCTGCGACCAAGCGTTGTGGGTACATCGGAAAACGCGGATCATCAGACCCTTCCAGAAGATGCGCTTCTAATTTCCGCCTTACCTTTAGAAAAAAAGAAAAATCCCATTTTATTTGTGGTGTTATTTGTTCAGATAATCGCCAGACACTATTGGCAATATCACCAATGACAGCCTTGCTGTGGATAATAAACAGGATCAATGAGTGCGGTGACATAATTGACATGAATAACCTTTAAGCGATCCTTTTCCATAAAGAAGGGCGGCTTTTCCACCACATCATGCCCGACATTAATGATTAAATCAGCATGAGCGATCGCGTGATGCAGAAAATCATTGCTTGATAATGCTGCCGTACCTAAAAAAAGCGGATTCCGCTCATCCACAACACCTTTGCCCATTTGAGTCGAAAAAAATGGGATACCTGTTTTCTCAACGAATGACTGCAATCGATTACAGGTCGATCTTCTATTGGCACCCGCACCAATTAGTAATAATGGCCGTGTTGCACTTTCAATCATTCTGGCTGCTACTTCAATAGTCTCATCATCTGCATTGGGACGACGAAATATACTTTTCTGAATGACCGGCATATCACTATCATCCGATGCGATATCTTCTGGAAGCTCCAAGTGTGTCGCGCCGGGACGTTCATCTTCAGCAATACGAAAGGCTTCTCTGACATGCGCTGGAATACTATCCGCAACTTGTATCTGACGTGTGTATTTGGTTAATGGGCGCATCATATCGACCACATCGACAATTTGGAACCGACCCTGCTTGCTACTTTTTATCGGTTTTTGCCCAGTAATCATCATTGGCATGGCGCCGAGTTGCGCATAAGCAGCTGCAGTTACGAGATTGGCAGCACCTGGTCCGAGGGTTGCCATTGATACGCCAGCTTTACTGGTTAGACGACCGTAAGTCGCAGCCATAAACCCAGCTGCTTGCTCATGTCGGGTAAGGATAAGCCTAATTGAAGAATCCTTTAGAGAATTCAGTAGATCAAGATTTTCTTCGCCTGGGATACCAAAATATATTTCACGCCTTCTGCTTCCAGTGCTTTTACAAAAATATCAAAAGCTTTCATGATGTCCCTTATATCTATGTTTCGTTGGGTGAATTGATGACATCTAGACCTTTGTCATTACGGGCAATACAATGTTCCGGGTTAAAACTTTCTGCCGATGCCTCTTTAGTATCTTTTTCCAAATATTCTGTATAGGGTTCACGTAACAAGCATCCGGGTGTGAGGTAGGGAAACAATTCATCGTATCGTTTGATGCAAGTCTGATCGACGCGTCGAAATACATGAGTTCGATTAATTTGCGTCGTATCAGTGAGGCCTGCCGCAGCGATAATTTGCATAAATGCTTGCACTGTTTCACGATGAAAATTGGCCACTCGCTGTGATTTGTCAGCGACAACCAGCCCCTTGATCAGGTTTTCCTTCTGCGTTGCGACACCTGTGGGACACTCATTGGTATTGCAAATCAAGGATTGCACACATCCCAGTGCCATCATCATGCCACGAGCGCTATAACAGAGATCTGCCCCTAAACTCAGCAGCCTGGCAATATGGAAGCCAGTAAAAACCTTTCCAACTGCGATAACTTTAATATCTTTTTTTAAATCAAACCCTGTTAATACATCACAAGCCAGTCGTAATCCATCGCGTAATGGCATGCCAACAGAATTACTGAATTCTAGGGGCGCCGCACCTGTTCCTCCCTCCGCGCCATCAACGGTTATGAAATCTGGCTTAATACCCGTTTTAACCATTGCTTTGCATAGTGCAATAAAATCACTGGGTCTTCCCACGCAAAGTTTAAAGCCAATGGGCTTTCCTTCAGATAAATCTCGTAATTTCTGAATGTAATGCATCATCTCAATCGGCGTTGTGAAAGCACTGTGTGCGGGTGGAGAATCTACGGTAGTGTAGGGTTTGACGCCACGAATCTTTGCGATTGTTGGCGAATTCTTCGCTGCCGGTAAAATTCCACCATGGCCTGGCTTTGCACCTTGGGATAGCTTGATCTCAACCATTTTAATATGGTCGCACATCACTGTTTCTACAAAAGCGTCTTCAGAAAATAGCCCTGTTTCTGTCCGACAACCAAAATACCCCGTTCCTATTTGCCAAATCAGGTCGCCATCGTTCTCTAGATGAAAAGGGCTGGCACTGCCTTCTCCCGTGTTATGTGCGAAGCCGCCCATTTTTGCGCCCTTATTCAATGCGCGGATCGCATTATTACTGAGTGCTCCAAAACTCATTGCTGAAATATTCAGTATGCTGGCGCTGTAGGGTTTCTTACAGGATGGACCACCTATCAGCACCCTGGGGTCTGAATCTTTGTCTTTTAAATGAAAAGCTGCCATTGAATGTGCAAACCACTCATAGCCTTGACGATAAGTATCAATTTTTGTGCCATAGGGATTAGTATCAAGATTACACTTAGCACGCTGATAAATGATTGAACGGAACATACGATTAACTGGCGCGCCATCAATATCAGACTCAATAAAATATTGCCGCACAAATGGGCGAACAAACTCCATAAACCAACGCCCGCGTCCGATCAATGGAAAATTTCGCCTAAGTGAATGTTTCGTTTGCAGCATGTCGTAGCAACCAATAGCAATTAAAGGCACAGCAATCAGCAGTAAAATCAATCCTTTGTCTTGCCAGAGAAAAATAAGGATGACAATTGTTAACAGACTAAATGCTGACGCAAATACAAATGCGACTCTCATTAATATTCCTTTCTATATTGTTTTAATGTTGTTCATAAGCCAGCTATGCCTTGTGGTTTCTCAAGTGCAGTTATAGCACTCGATAATCTGTGCGCCCGCGTCAGCCATGCGTTCTAGCTGCACGCGGGGCAATGAAATAAAGATAATATTTTTCACTTCCTATCCATAAAGAAACAATGAAGCCTGTGTCAGCACTTCATCGTATGAACCCTAAAAGGTTTTATTTTAATTACTCTAAGGCCTTACAGCGCAAGGATTCTTAGCGGCACAAGGATTCTTCATTGCTGAACATGGATTCTTAGCGGAACATGGGTTCATTGCTGCACATGGGTTTTGTGCATTACTAACAGGTTTAAATCTTCTTTGAAGTACAGAAGTATATGCAGTTAATGCGGCAAGTTCACGTGAATCCCAAGGGAATGTCTTAGTTTGCATTGGCTTAAGCATACAAAACTGAACCATTTCTTCCAGCGTGATCGACTCCTTTCCGGAGCCTTCAGCCACCATTTGAACAAAGTGCGGATAAGGTTTGGCAAAGTCGGGTTGTAGCATCGTTGTGCCATCCTGATGACAGGTTGAACACGACATGGAATTGTTGCGACTGATTGCCTTGCTATTCCACAAATCTCTACCTTCAGTTATTAACGCAACGGGATCTCCCTTCGAAGGATCTCCTTTATATGGTTCCGTTCCTATGGGTCGAGTTACAAACGCAGGATCTACCCGGCCAGCAGCACAGGGATTCTTTGCGGCGCAGGGATTCATGGCCGCACAGGGATTTTTTGCGCGACATGGGTTACTCGCGGCACATGGATTACGTTGCCCAGCCCGTGGTGCACAAGGCATACAAGGTGCAGCTGCCAATGGTACAGGCATACCAATTACTGCTCCAAACACACCGGTGAGAATTGCTGCGCGTAACGGTTTATTTCGAATCTTCATAATTTTTCCTTTTGTTATAGTTTTAAACATATTTTATAGTTAGCAAGTAAGACATCATCAATCTCCTGGCAACCGAAGATATCATCATAAGTAATTGAATCTGGATGCTTGAGAAATTAGTCGGAAGGTACAGAGTTTCCTTACAATGCAACAAACTTTGCCGAGGAAATAATCAGATATTTTTGCGAAATGTTGTATTCTCTTTTGGCAGGCGATAGTTTTGTATTCAGCTATCGCTCAGTTTTAAGACCATACAAAGCTATAAAATAAGGAAACTTAGATCTTGATGGGTCAATATCGTTTCAACTTGCGATTCCCCGTGGTCTTGCCACGGAGAATAATAGTTATCGTTTTTGAAGTCAGCGTAGCGCGTCGTTTTTGGTTTTTTGGTTTTCTGCGCCGTAATTTCCCGCAGTCTTGCTGCGGGGATAGGTGCAGGGCGCGCGGAGCAAATTAATTTAAAGTATTTTTCTTTGCGCTGCACAGCCCTTTGTCTCAAATCTCGATAACTGCTAGCGGATGCTGGATTGTTAATCAGTATATGAACTCCTCCCGTTTTGCAAGCAAACCGTGTGATAGCTTTAAGGTGCAACTGCTTCAGTATATCCGGCTGTACGTCGTCAAAGTATTTTGGACTAGAGACTGTCTAAATTAAGAGACGGTTAGCTCATCAGGTTTAAATTTCTTGATTGTTTATCGTAGTACATTTGTCGCCGCATAGCCAATGTTCGCTGTTTTATTTTCTCTCGTTT
>JAJFJG010000218.1 GCA_021774265.1 Nitrosomonas sp. | reverse complement strand
TGTGGGTTGTGGGTTGTGGGTTGTGGGTTGTGGGTTGTGGGTTGTGGGTTGTGGGTTGTGGGTTGTGGGTGATAATAATACGTCGAACGTGCAACACCCAGCAAATAGCATTGACGGGATTGACTTGGTTTCTCGTGGCGCCCAATCATCATTTTGCGCTCGCCAACACTTAATGATTGAGCTTTCTGGCTAAAAAATTGCGTTCTACCGTCAATTCTCCAATCACGCGATGTAAGTCGTCGGTACTGTGACCGCTTTTAGTATTGGCGTCATTATTCTTGCCAAACAGATCACTGGCTCTCTCAGTTAAATGACGTTTCCAGCTATTAATCTGCGCGGGGTGGATATGATAACGAGCGGCTAGTTGCGGAACCGTTTCTTCTCCACGCATCCCTGCCAAGGCTATTTTGGCTTTGAATCCTAATGAATATTGCGCGCGTTTCTTACTTATAGTTGTCTCTCTTTATTTATCTCATATCCGAGCTTAACAACTTGGCCAGTTTTGCGGAACCACTTCACTTCCCACTTACCCCTTCTATAGCGGCAAAATAGTAGTACCCAATGACTCTCCTTTACGGCCAAAAGTCTGCACTTCAATTTGTTTTTCACTGACGTCGACTCGGCTATAGTTGTCTTCTTGCTCGAAGTTTTTAGTGGTGTAATGCATGATGACAGAGCCATCTTCAAATACATCGAAGCCGTCTCCTTCTGCTTCTGAGTCATGCACATAGTCAAGCGGATCGCCGTCGGCGAAAGGGAAAGGCCAGTATAGTGCGGATGAGGTAATGTCATACGCACGTAGCGCACGGATTCCTGCTTTTTCACTTTTGAACTTAATGCTAGCGCAGTTTGAGCAATGAATGTCGCCACTCAGGAACACAACGTTTTGAATGTGATTATTGACGATGGTCTGGAGTACTTGGCGTCGCGTGGTGGGGAATGCGGCCCAGGCGTCATCTCGGTATTTTCCTTTATCTTTCAGCGCCTCCACAGAATTGGGCGCAAAGACACTGGGTGATACCACAAACTTGGGCAGATTACCGACAGCTTTTTGTTGTGCTATCAGCCAATCACAGAACAGGTCAACTTGACCTTGATATTGCGCATTTTTGGCGGGGCGTCCGAGCAGGTGGTTGTCTTCCAGAATTTTATCATCGTCATCACGAATGCGGCTTGTGCGTTCATCCAGCACGAAGAAAGGATAGCCGCCATAGTTAAAGCTGTAGAACAATCGCCGGCCATAAGTTTGCGGGCCATGCAACCATTGGTAGCTAGCATAAGCGGCCATCGACATTAGAAATAATGTGCGTTTATGTGGGTCTTTTTGTACCCGCCCGGCAACCCAGTTATCCTCAATTTCATGGTCATCCAGCATCATATAAGTGGGTGTGTTGCTCATTAGACGGCGCATATGGGGTGTACTGAATGCGTCGTTATAGCGGTCATGGAACTCCTTGGGAGTTTCGGCGCGCCCAATGGGAATCGCTTTACCAAGTAAATCGGCATAAATCTGATCGCCGACCATCAGTACAAAACGGGCTGGGTCAGCGTGCTCTTTGGAACATTCTGCCGTCATGGATTTAAAGATCCGATCGGAGCGTTTTCTATCAAAAATAAAGCCGGGGTAACGGCAGGAGCCGAACAAGAATGAGAAGCCGCTTTCTACCGTATGTTCAAAGGTACTAAAACGCGCCAAGCTGGTTTCGGCTGAAAGTTTTCTGAGATCACCCACCCAAGCTTTAACAGGCGGCAGTTTACTGAATACAGCGTCATCCTGATCCACCTCTTCGTCGTTATGATGATTGACCAGCGTGCAACCCAAGCGGACGGTATATTCTGTGTTGGCATCCAACCCTTCAAAGTCGGTGATACCGGTACGATCGAATTCTCGACGTAAACGGAAATAACGCGCCGTATTGGCAACGTAGCGTCCGTTTTTGAATAGTGCTGCGACACCAATAGAACGAGAACTCTCATCGCCATCAAGTCCGCGTATCCAGATTCTTGCGGAAGAGGATGTGGTATGGCCCACAATAGGTCCCAGACTGGGCTCGTGTAGCATTGATTTCATTGTTTATCTTCCGGTATTGTTTTGATCCAATGCGGACAGAGTACGCGTGGAATTCTGCAGATACGCACTCAATTATTCTTTTTTTAGCTTTACACCAAGTTTATTTTTCCAGATTTCACTCAAAAAATTGTTCTACCTATTTTATAAAATTAACGCCCCAAACAATTCTGGAGAGGTTCAAGCGACCCCTTAAACCACCGCTTCCAATGCTTGACTAATGTCCGCGATGATATCATTAATATTTTCAATACCCACTGATAATCGAATTAGATCACTACTGACTCCTGCTGCGGCTAGCTCATCTTCATTCAACTGCCGATGGGTTGTTGAAGCAGGGTGACAGGCCAGTGATTTGGCGTCACCGATATTAACTAAACGCAAAATCATTTTTAATGCGTCAATAAACTGTGTTCCCGATTGCAAACCACCATTAATACCAAAACTTAAGATGCCAGATGCTTTTCCGCCGGTAATTTTTTGGCAGGCTTGATAATAAACACTTTCTGGCAGAGTGGCATAGTTGACCCAATCAACTTTAGGGTGGTTGTCTAAGTAAGCCGCGACTTTTTCTGCGTTTTCACAATGCCTTTCCATGCGTAAGCCCAGAGTTTCTAGTCCTTGCAATATTTGAAATGCGTTGAAAGGTGAAATCGCTGCGCCCATATTACGCAACGGCACAACACGACAACGACCAATGTATGCAGCTGGACCCAGAGCCTCGGTATATACGACACCATGATAAGACGGGTCTGGCTTATTCATTACAGGGAATCGATCTTTATTCGCAACCCAGTCAAACTTGCCGGAATCGATGATAATACCGCCAATACATGTACCGTGCCCCCCAATATATTTGGTTAACGAATGGACAATAATGTCCGCGCCTAACTCAAAAGGACGACACAAATAGGGAGTGGCAACCGTATTATCGACAATCAGTGGAATACCATGTCGATGGGCGATAATCGCTAATTGCTCAATATCGACCACATTACCTGCTGGGTTACCAATAGATTCACAAAAAATCGCTTTGGTGTTAGCGTCAATTACTTTTTCAATGGTCGCATAATCTTCGTAAGACACCATGTGAACATGAATGCCCTGCCTCGGTAACGAGTGAGCAAACAGATTATATGTGCCACCATAAAGTTGGCTGGTACTTACGATATTACTGCCTGCTTCACAAATACATTGGATGGCATAAGTAATTGCCGCCATACCTGATGCCACTGCAAGCGCACCGACGCCGCCTTCCATTGCAGCGAGTCGCTGCTCTAGTACGTCGGTGGTAGGATTCATGATCCGCGTATAAATATTTCCCTGTACTTTGAGATCAAAAAGATCCGCACCATGCTGTGTGTCGTCAAAGGTGAACGAGGTTGTTTGGTAAATAGGGACGGCGGCTGCACGAGCGGGTGCTTCCGATTCATAGCCATGGTGTAACGCTAAGGTTTCAAGTTTCATAATTAATTTTCTTATTTCAACAATAATATTTTAAAAGATACCCAACTAATTCTTAATATCCACTTCAATTCCGGCATCCACTTGCTCAAAGAGCACCAACAAATCCGAATTTCGCATACGAATACAACCAATTGAACCGGGCTTACCCATCTCTACACTGTCCGGGCTGCCATGAATATAAACATAGCGGCGCATGGTATCCACCGAACCCAAACGATTAAAACCTGGTTCGCAACCAGAAAGCCACAAAATACGTGTCAAAATCCAATCACGTTTGGGAAACTGCTCGCCCAATGCAGATGAATAAATTTCACCCGTAGGACGCCGCCGAATAAATACGGTGTTTGTCGGCTGACCATGACCGATTTTGGCGCGAATAATATGTTTTCCCAATGGCGTACAAAAACTCCCATTCTTTTGCCCTACCCCATTTTTAGCTGAAGAAATTGAATATTGTTGAATCACTTCGCCATTATTGCCGAGTAAATCCAGCTGTTGTTTTGGAATACTGATATTAATTTTCATTATGATGCTGTCCTATTGCTTTACGTCTTGCCGCAAAAAATTGTTTCAACATCGCACTTGCCTCCGCTGCCAAAATGCCACCGCTGACCTGCATATGGTGATTAAGGCGTGTTTCAGCTGGCAAATTAATCACACTGCCACACACGCCAGTTTTAGGATCTGTCGCCCCAAAAACCAAACGTGAAATACGCGCATGAAAAAGTGCACCGATGCACATCACACAGGGTTCCAGCGTGACATATATCGTACTGCCCAACAGACGATAATTTCCCTCATTCTGCCCAGCATCACGAATGGCCACCACTTCTGCATGAGCCGTGGAGTCCATCATCGTGATCGAACGATTGTATCCCCGTCCAATAATGATACCTTCACGCACCACCAACGCACCGACAGGCACTTCATCAATTGCTTGCGCTTGCTGTGCTAGTTCAAGTGCAGTGCGCATAAAATCAATATCACTGTCTTCCAAAATTGTATAAACTTTGTCCAAAGTAAATTTCAATACTTATTTATAAAACATCTATAACCCATGTTCACCCAAGCAAAAACCCAGCTTCACACTATTCGCGATCTTCTTCGTTTTGCCGTCAGCCAGTTTAACCAGGCCAAGCTATTCTTTGGGCATGGCTCCACTAATGCATATGATGAAGCAGCCTATCTTATTCTACACACACTACACCTACCGCTTGATCAGCTCGCACCATTTATTGACGCACGCCTGACTGATGATGAATTGTTACAGGTGCTACATATCATTGAGCGTCGTATCACCGAGAAAAAACCGGCAGCCTATCTTACCAACGAAGCTTGGTTGGGTGATTATAATTTTTATATCGATGAGCGTGTAATAGTGCCACGCTCATTCATAGCGGAATTATTACAAACACAGCTTGAACCATGGGTAACAGACCCTGACAGCATTCACTCCGCGATGGACATGTGCACCGGCTCAGGATGCCTTGCTATTTTAATGGCACATGCTTTTGAACACGCAATCATTGATGCGGTTGATATCTCTATTGACGCGTTAGCCGTTGCAAAAAGAAACGTGGCCGATTACAAATTACAAAAGCAGGTTAGTTTAATTGAATCCAACTTGTTCACAGCTTTGTCAGGACGAAGCTATGACCTCATTATCAGCAACCCACCTTATGTCAATGCTAAATCAATAAAAGAGTTACCGACTGAGTATAACCATGAACCTAAAAACGCATTGGAAAGTGGTGACGATGGATTAGATGCTACCCGTGCAATACTTCGCGAGGCCGCAACGTATTTAAATGATGACGGGATATTAATTGTTGAAATTGGGCATAACCGAGAATGTCTGGAGCAAGCCTATCCACAAACCCCCTTCACTTGGCTTGAAATCAGTGCTGGCGATGAATATGTGTTTTTATTAAATCGTAGTCAGCTTCCAGATTAGCGTTATCATTTCATCAATTTAAGTAGGCGTTTTATTTCTTTTTCATCTAGTTCTACCCATTGTCCTCTCTTAATACGCGGCGGCAAGTTAACTGGGCCAAAGCGCACACGCATTAAACGGCTAACTGTTAAACCAATTGCTTCAAACATGCGCCGAACTTCACGGTTCTTGCCTTCTTTTAAGATGACGCGATACCAATGATTGGTACCTTCCCCTCCCTGATCTGATAAATAAGTAAAATTAGCGATGCCGTCTTTCAACTCAACACCAGTAGTTAGTAACTTCATTTGTTCAGATGTTAATTCGCCAATAATTCGCACGGCATACTCCCGCTCGACTTCAAAACGTGGGTGCATCAGTCGATTCGCTAGCTCACCATCTGTTGTGAAAATTAGTAAACCACTGGTATTAAAATCCAATCGACCAATTGCGATCCATTTGGAAGAGTCCAGATGGGGCAGCTTATCAAACACAGATGGACGACCCTGTGGGTCACTTCGACTAACGATTTCGCCTTCTGGCTTGTGATATAGAATAACCTTCGTGGTGGGACCGTCCATGCGCAGGCGGATAATTCGTTTTCCAATGCGCACGACATCCGTTGACCCTACTCGGTCGCCGACACTGGCAATTTCTCTATTAATCGTGACTTGACCCGAGGCTATCAATGCTTCCATTTCACGCCGTGAGCCTAAACCCTTTTGTGCCAATATCTTATGCAGCTTATGGGTGATGTCAGCTATGGGCGCAGGTGCAGTAACGGATTCCTTTTCAACATCAACGTTAACTTCAGGCGTTCGAGTAGAGCTTGAGCGAGGTGTTTTTTTCTGTTTTGGCCTGATCGGCCGGTTAACCTTCATTTATTTTTCTATTCCAAATACAGCAAAAAAACTTCTTATTCGCCTTAACTATTAATAGTTACAACATAGAAACAGTAGAGGGAGTTATTAAAATGGCAATTTCATTCCTGGTGGTAAGCCCATGCCGCCGGTAAGTTCAGCCATTTTTTCTTGAGTCGTGGATTCTACACGACGAACCGCATCATTAAACGCAGCAGCAATCAAATCTTCAAGCATTTCCTTGTCATCACCGACCAAACTGTCATCAATAGTAATACTCTTCACATCATGGCGGCAGGTCATAACAACTTTAACCATACCTGCACCAGACTGACCTTCGACTTCAACTAATGCCAATTTTTCCTGCATGCCCTTCATGTTTTCCTGCATTTGTTGCGCCTGCTTCATCAGATTGCCTAGGTTACCTTTCATCATTTATTTTCTCCGTTATTCAATTGGTTTTATCGACGAGGCGATTATTTTAGCATCAAAATTTTCTACTAATGCTTGCACGACAGGATCTGATTCGATTGCCGCGACTGCTGTAGATTGTTTTTTTTCTATTTTTTGTTGCTGAAGTGCAGCTGGCGTCATTCCAGTTACGTTACCCAGCGAAATCTTTAATTTTACCGACTGACCAAAATATTGATTTATCGCCTCCTGTATTTTCTCTTGATATTTTTTTTCCAGCAAGTGCTTATGAATCTTCGGCACACGTAATTCAATTCTATCAGCCGTGAGCGTACTTGCTTCGCTATGTTGCGCCAGCATTTTCGCCATTCCTTTTAACGCTAGTTGTTCAACCAGCGTCGGCCAATCATTACAAGACTGATCAGAGGCTGATTTCGTTGGTGTTACGAACGCTGATTTTTCAACAGGTACAGCAGAAATCACCGGAGACGCTTGTTTTTGACTTGTTATCGGTTGATGAACAATTTTTTTCTTACTGTCCTCACGCAGACCAGCTTTTTCCGGCTCTGTGTCATTTGGTAAAAAAGCCAACATGCGCATAAGCGTCATGGTGAAACCGGCATATTCATCCGGCGCTAAACTTAGATCGCTTCTTCCATGCAAGGCAATTTGGTAAAACAATTGTATATCTTCAGCAGAGAATGTCTTTGCTAATGCAAATATTCGCTCCCGTTCAGGTATTTCTTCAGCAATGGCTTTAGGCACCGTTTGTGCTAGTGCTACGCAATGCAACAATGCACCTAAATCCTGCAAGGCGGTATCAAACGAAAGGCTACGCACCTCCATTTCATCCGCAATGGATAGCATCCTCTCGCCATCATTTTGCGCCAAGGTATCCAACAAATCATAAAGATAATTCTGGTCAATGGCCCCCAGCATTTCACGTACGCTAGCTTCAGTCACCTCGCCCTGCCCGAAAGCAATCGCTTGATCCAACATACTCAAAGCGTCACGCATACTACCCTGCGCAGCACGTGCTAGTAACTGCATAGACACCGCATCACTGTTAATTTTCTCTTCTGCCATGATTGCTTTCAAATGCACCACGATTTTCGTCAATGGAATTTGTTTTAGATTGAACTGCAAGCACCGCGACAAAACCGTTACCGGAATTTTTTGTGGGTCTGTGGTTGCGAGTACAAATTTGACATGTGCTGGCGGCTCCTCCAATGTTTTCAACATCGCATTAAAAGCCGACTTAGAAAGCATATGCACTTCGTCAATGATATAAATCTTGTAACGCGCACTGGTCGGGGCATAAAGTGCGTTTTCTAGTAGTTCGCGCATATTATCGACTTGCGTATTTGACGCTGCATCCAGTTCTATCAGGTCAACAAAATTACCACTATCAATGTTAACGCAAGCCGAACAAGTCCCACATGGCGACGCAGTAATGCCTGTGTCGCAGTTCAGTGATTTGGCTAAAATACGTGCAATAGTCGTTTTTCCAACACCGCGCGTACCCGTAAATAAGTAAGCATGATGCAATCGATTTTGTTCAAGCGCGTTACTCAACGCTTTGACCACGTGATCTTGCCCGGTTAATTCAGAGAAGTTTTTAGGACGCCATTTACGTGCTAGTACTTGTGATTGGGACACGTTTTTATAAATGAGTGGGAGAATTATATCGATGTTTCAAACCGACCAACACAATAAAACCCTGTATATTTTGATTTAGGGTTGGGTGGCGAGCCAAACCCCCGGCACTTGCAAAAAATAGCTGTGGCTGCTTCCTTCCGGACCTGACCAGATTCACCATTCTGCAATGCGGGGAGGCCCGCCATAAAACTTTAATGCTGATAACTAAAAAATTAGTCATCCACCGTTCTTTTAATATAGTAATGGCAGTAAAAATGTGACGTGAGTATAACAGCCCATCATCAATAATTCCAACCCACTCTTAACAATAATGATAACAAAGCTTCAATTAAATTAAACATGTAATCTATATCAGCTTAATGAGTTGATTTTTCGGAACTAGCAATAAACTACTTATTACAAACTTCAAAAGCCCTTCTAATATGTTTGACCACTGTGATTCACTCGAAGACTTAAATAAACATCTACCTTTAAAAGACAAGCTTATTTGCACACATCGTTCTATTAGCGAGAAATTCAATTTTATTGCACGTATTACCATCACTCTTTACGACCCTAAAACACGTTTATTAAAAACATATTTAGATAGCAGCGGCGAAGAGAAACCTCTCCATCATTATTAAGCATTATTGGGTAATGCACCATCACTCAAAGAAATATTGGCTATTGGCAGACCACGTGTTATTAACAAGTTAGTTGCGCTTGATAAAGAAAAACAGGAGTATACCAAGCGTATTGGAAGCCAAGGTTATGCGTCTAGTTATACACCACACCAATGTTCCATGGTAGCGAGTTTATGAGCTTCTTATTTTTTATTGCTTATGATTAAGAAATATTGCCGAATTCCATCCCGAAGCCGTTAAAGGCATGGGCTATCCATCGAACAGGAAAAATAAAGACATTAGTTGCTTGCAGCCGTCTTGCCCAATAATGCGTGCCACTACAGGCTTCCATGCCGATCAAACAAGGGGCTAATTGGGTGAAGAAAGCAATCATTCGGTTACGGCGAATTTGCCTATTGAACATTTTCTTACTGTGCTCATTGACACCGTGTACTTGAAAAACGTTTTTTGCTAAATCAATGCCAACGGTTGTAGTCTTCATATTGCTCGCCTCTTTCCTATTTGTGGGAACTCTCATTCGCCACTTTGGCACATAAAGGCCGTTTTAGTTAGGGGCAACCATTCCATTAGTCTGGGGCAATAACTAACCGTCAGGTCTTAACTAATACAATTAAAGGCATTACGCGGCAATCCTTTGCAGGATCAAGTGATCCCGAATTATTGAATCATCATTGGCCCAGCTACTAATCTCGCCGTGTCAACCGTGAATATCGCCTAGTTGCTTAGTCCTGCCACATTCAGCCTGCAACTGAACCAGACCTTATATCTTAAGTAAGCTTAAAGAATATCCACACGATCTGATCCAGATCTAACATTCTGTGACAACAACTCTATTAGCTCAACAACCGCATTGCTTCCTGATATTTTTCAATCGTCTGCTGAAGAATGTCATCTGGTAATGCGGGTGCGGGGGATTTTTTGTTCCAGTCCTGTTTTTCTAACCAGTTTCTTACAAATTGTTTATCATAGCTAGGCGGGCTTTCTCCTACTGTGTATTGATCTGCAGGCCAAAAACGCGAGGAGTCTGGGGTCAATGCTTCATCAATCAGGTATAGTGCGCCTAAGTCATCTAAACCAAATTCAAATTTAGTATCTGCGATAATAATACCTTTCTGCGCAGCGTAATCTGCGGCTTCGGTATAAAGCCGCACGGCGATATCACTCACTTTGGTCGTTAATGCTACACCCATTAACATTTCAACCCTTGCAACCGAGATATTTTCATCATGCGCACCGGCTTCTGCTTTGGTTGATGGTGTGAATATGGCGCCCCCAGGTAGCTTTTCTGCTTCCAGCAATCCTGCAGGCAATGCAATGCCACAAATCGCACCATTTTTTTGATAGTCCTTCCAACTGGATCCTACAACGTAGCCGCGAACGATAGCTTCTACAGGTAATGGTTTAAGGCGTTTTACGACAAATGAACGCCCGGCAACTTGATCTCGCTCTGCAGCTGAAACGACCGACTCAGGCGTAATGCTTGTTAAGTGATTCGGTACAATATGCGTCAATTTATCAAACCAAAAATTTGATATGGCGGTGAGCACCTTACCCTTCCCAGGCACTGCCGATGACAGGATAACGTCAAAAGCCGACAAGCGATCAGTCTGCACAATTAACAAATGATCATCATCAACCACGTAGATATCGCGAACCTTACCACGGTGCAAAAATTTTAAGCTTTTAATACTTGTTTCAAACAAAACAGTTTCAATGGTCATGATGATACATTCAGATCTTGAATAAGGACGCGTTTAATATTTAAAGCATGCAGCAATGCAGCCTCAGCTGAAACATCCAATACGGTGTAGTGCCCCATTTTTCGTCCTTGACGTGCTTTCCGCTTACCGTATAAATGCAATTTAGCATGCGGATGTTCTAGTACCTGATGCCAGTCGGGTTCGTTATATTTCCATAAATCACCCAACAAATTCACCATGACGGCGGCACTATGTAGGCTGGTACTTCCTAACGGCAGTCCACAAAGTGTTCTGACCTGCTGCTCAAACTGAGAAGTCACACAAGCATCAATTGTATAGTGGCCACTATTATGAGGTCGTGGCGCTATTTCATTGATGAGCAACTGATCATCCTCCAGTATAAAAAACTCGACACATAAAATACCGCGATAATCTAACTTCTCAGCAACCTCAACTGCCATTTCACTGGCTTGCTGGATAATACCTTGCGGTACCCTAGCGGGAACAATGCTGACGTCCAAAATACCATGGTGGTGCTCATTCTCCGCAACAGGAAAAACACAAACTTCATCGTCAAAGCCTCGCGCCATAATCACTGAAATTTCACTGCGCAAGGGTAACAACTGTTCCAGCACACAATTTTCGCCATTAACATTGGTTAAGGCAGCTTTTAGCTCAGTATAGTCATTCACACATACTTGGCCTTTTCCGTCATAGCCAAATCGGCTTACTTTAAGTAAGCCGGGAAATAATTCTGGATTGATGTCTTGCGACCTCGCTTCACCCTTTTTAATGACAACAAATGGTGCAATGGGAAATTTATTGGCCGCTAAAAATAATTTTTCAGTGATTCTATCCTGAGCGATAGCTACGCAGCTTGCATCCGGGCAAACGATGCAATGTTTCGCCAGAAACCTTAATGAATCAGCCGATATATTTTCAAATTCTGTCGTGATGCCAACACACGTCGTACTCAATTCCCGCAGCGCTTTTTTGTCAGAATAGTCAGCACATATGAAACGGTCAGCTACGCTCCCTGCTGGACTTTCTTTAGACGGATCAAGCACGGTCACTTGGTAACCCATGCTCTGCGCCGCCATGGTAAACATACGCCCGAGCTGACCGCCGCCCAGCAAACCAAGCCTTGCACCTGGCATAATACTCATAGTGTTGGCAATGCCATTGCAGTAACTTTCTCAGTCTGATTTTTACGAAAGCTAAGCAATTGATTTGCAAGTCGCGCATCTTCAACAGCTAATAATGCGACGGCAAACAAGCCCGCATTGATCGCCCCTGCTTCTCCAATAGCGAAGGTAGCGACAGGAATACCTTTCGGCATCTGCACAATAGAAAGTAATGAATCAAGTCCTTGCAGTTGTTTAGAAGTTACCGGCACACCCAAAACCGGCAGCGTCGTTTTTGCAGCAATCATGCCAGGTAAATGTGCTGCGCCACCTGCACCCGCAATAATGCTTTTCACCCCACGCGCCGCAGCTTTCTCAGCAAACTCAAACATAAGGTCTGGTGTCCTGTGAGCAGACACCACCAATGCTTCATGCGCGACATTGAAGTCCTTTAATATACTCACGGCATGTTGCATGACACCCCAGTCACTGTTGCTGCCCATGACCACACTAACTAATGGATTTTTCATTTGAAGGTTTGCTATTCTCAGAATAAAAGAAAGTTGTAATAATGACGGTTATTCTAATGATAAACTATACTAGCTATACTTTATACTCAGTATACTCAGAATTTTCACACACTCAACTTGAATTCTTTTTAACAATGCAGTTCGAATCACAAAAAATTCTATGAACTTTCAACGTGGTAGACATAAAGACGAGCCTGAAATCAATCTGGTCCCCATGATTGACGTGCTGTTGGTCATTCTTATTTTTCTGGTTATTACCACAACTTACTCGAAATTTGCAGAACTTGAAATCAATTTACCACAATCTGCTATTGCAGAAACGGATATAAATGTTGACCGTCCTAGCGTAATTGACGTTTCTGTTGATGCCGTCGGTAAATATACAATTAACAACGTGCCCATAGTTTATGCCAGCATTGAAGGCTTCCAACATGAGCTACGCACTGCTGCTGGCGACGAATCTGAACCAATTATTATTATTAATGCGGATGCCAAAGCCACCCATCAGGCTGTTGTCACCGTTATGGAAGCTGCTCGTATGGCCGGTTACAATAAAATAACTTTTACAACTGAAACAAATAACGCCAAGTAGTTTTCTTTCATACAATTTAAACTCACTTGATATGTTTAAAAAAATAGCGTTATTTTTCAGTTCTTTACAAACCACAACTACTACAAAGGAAAAAATTATGGCTATCAACATCGATAACTTTTCTACTGCTGCACTATCTGGCTCTGACTATGTTTTAGCGCCCTTGCCCTATGCAGACAATGCACTAGAGCCTGTTATTTCAGCAAACACACTCAGCTTTCACTATGGCAAACACCATAAAACCTATGTTGATAACTTAAACAAACTGGTTGCTGGCACGGATCTTGCTGGGCAATCACTAGAAAAAATCATTGCAGCAACAGCTGGGCAAGCTGATAAAGCTGGTATTTTTAATAACGCGGCGCAAGTCTGGAATCACATGTTCTACTGGCACAGCTTAAGCCCAAATGGTGGCGGCGAGCCATCCGGCGCATTAAAAGAAAAAATTGAAGCAGCTTTTGATAGTGTTGATAATTGTAAAAAAGAATTAACAACAGCAGCACTGACACAATTTGGCAGTGGTTGGGCCTGGTTAGTACTGGATGGCGATAAAGTTACCATCGCTAAAACTGCCAATGCAGACTCACCGTTAACCAAAAATTTACGGCCATTACTAACCATCGACGTATGGGAACATGCTTATTACCTCGATTTCCAAAACCGCCGCCCTGATTATGTCGGTACGGTTCTAGATAAATTAGTCAACTGGAAGTTTGCAGAAGCCAATCTTGGTTAATTTGCAAATTTATGACTGATATTACAATAGCCCTTTCCAAAGGGCGTATTTTTGATGATACCGCGCCGTTATTAAAAGCAGCCGGTATCACCGCGTTAGACGACCCGGAAACTTCACGCAAGCTCATACTCGACACCAACCATGCCAATATAAAATTGGTGATTGTTCGCGCTTCCGATGTGCCCACCTACGTTCAATACGGCGCAGCAGACATTGGCATTGCCGGAAAAGATGTATTATTGGAGCATGGCGGCGCGGAGCTTTATCAACCGCTGGACCTAAAAATTGCGCGTTGTAAAATGATGGTCGCTGTACCCAATGATTTCGACTATGAATCAGCCGTATTTCAAGGTGCGCGATTACGTGTGGCCACTAAATACCTGAAAACAGCCCGCGCACATTTTGCCAGTAAAGGCGTACACGTTAATCTGATCAAGCTGTACGGGTCAATGGAACTTGCGCCACTGGTTGGTTTGTCAGATGTCATCGTTGATCTCGTATCGACAGGTAGCACACTGAAAGCAAACCACCTAAAACCCGTCGAAGAAATCATGCAAATTTCATCACGCTTGATTATCAACCAGGCGGCACTAAAGCTGAAACGAAAAACCATTCAGCCCATCTTAGATGCATTCTCGGAAGCCATTGAGAAGTAATAACTTGTTTTAAAATTTGCCAAATAAAGACTGGAACTTTTATCTCCATGATTCAAATAAAACGCCTATCATCCATTGATCAAAACTTTGATGCTACGCTCGACAAGCTACTTGCTTTCGAAAACGAGCAAGATAATGCGGTTGAAAGAACTGTCATCGACATTCTCGCTGATGTTAAAAAACGCGGTGATGAAGCATTGCTTGAATACACCCGTCGTTTTGATCAATGTAATGTGGCGGCAGTGGCGGATATTGAGTTACCAAAACCACTGTTACAAGAAGCATTAAAGGGTTTGCCAACAAACCAACGGGATGCGCTTCAGCAAGCAGCAGACCGCGTTTGTGCTTATCATGAAAAACAAGCTTCGTCCTCTTGGCAATATGACGAAGCCGATGGCACCATGCTCGGGCAGAAAATCACCCCACTTGACCGCGTGGGCTTGTATGTCCCTGGTGGTAAAGCATCATATCCTTCGTCAGTGTTAATGAATGCACTGCCCGCTCGCGTGGCTGGAGTTGGCGAATTAATTATGGTGGTTCCCACACCCAACGGCGAAAGAAATAACTTGGTACTCGCTGCAGCGGCGATTTGCGAGATTGATCGTGTACTCACCATCGGTGGTGCACAAGCAATTGGTGCCTTGGCTTATGGCACGCAGTCCATTCCACAGGTCGATAAGATAGTAGGTCCTGGCAACGCTTACGTGGCATCAGCAAAGCGTCATGTTTTTGGTGTTGTAGGTATTGACATGGTAGCAGGACCATCTGAAATTTTGATTATTTGTGACGGTAAAACTGACCCTGATTGGATCGCCATGGATTTGTTTTCCCAGGCCGAGCATGATGAAATGGCGCAAGCGATTCTTCTTTCGCCTGATGCGGCCTTCCTCGACAAAGTTGCAGCCAGCATTACCCGTCAAATTGAGACCATGCCAAGGAAGACGGTTATTCGCACCTCACTTGAAGATCGCGGCGCACTAATCCACGTTAATGATTTAGAAGAAGCTTGCGTGATTGCCAACAAAATTGCACCAGAACATCTGGAATTGTCCGTTGATAAGCCTGAAATTTGGGTTAATAAAATCAAACATGCTGGTGCTATTTTCCTCGGAAGACATACTTGTGAAGCATTAGGCGATTACTGTGCAGGACCAAACCATGTATTACCTACTTCACGTACCGCTCGATTCTCTTCACCGTTGGGTGTTTATGATTTCCAAAAACGCAGCAGCCTTATTCAAGTTTCAGAACAAGGCGCTAGCAAACTGGGAGCAATCGCTTCCACATTAGCTCGCGGTGAAGGCCTACAAGCTCATGCGATGTCTGCTGAGTATCGATTTAAAATCTAATTAGCAGTTTTAGACAATGACACCAGGGAACAGTCATGCAACCCATTACTTCTCGTGACACCCCTTTCTTTAAACGACTGGTTAAACTGGGAAAATCTGCACGACAGCGTAAGATAAGTAACCAAACCTTATTGGACGGTATGCACTTGATTCAGTCCTATTATGATGCTGAACTGGATGCACCAACAAGTCTCATCATCAGCGAATCAGCCATTAAATCTTCTGAAATAACGCATTTCCTTGAAAGCATTACGTCGAAACAAAGCACTACAAAAATCATCCTTAGTGACACGTTATTTCACCAAGTCTCTCCCGTGAAAACTCCCACCGGAATCTTGGCGCTTATTTCTATCCCTAAAATCAAAATACATGTCAGCACAAAAAATGCTTTCTGCGTTATGCTCGAAGCAATCCAAGACCCTGGCAATCTTGGTTCCATTTTACGATCTGCCGCAGCTGCAGGCGTTAATGATGCTTATCTATCAATTGATTGCAACGACGTATGGTCACCTAAAACACTACGTGCAGCCATGGGCGCACATTTCTTATTGCGCATTCATGAACATTCAAATTTGTTAACCATTGCTCAACAGTTTCAAGGAAAAATTATTACTACATCACTACAAACAAAAAAGAGTCTTTATCAAACGTCATTAACGGGCCCTGTTATCTTTATATTTGGTAATGAAGGCACTGGCCTATCTGCAGACATATCAATGGTAGCGAGTGAACTAGTTACCATTCCTATGCCAGGCAAAACAGAATCATTAAATGTCGCAGTTGCCGCAGCAATCTGTCTTTTTGAACGCGTACGGCAGGTAAATAAATCTGCGATGTAATTGTCACAGCTCTTTGCAATTTAGGTGTATTCGAGGCCTGTTTCCGCCAAACCGACAAGATCAATATTAGTTAGATTGATATCATGATCAGCTGCAAATATGGCTAATGAAGTTTGTGTATATTGACCAGATACAATTTCATTTACCCAAAAATCAAGATCTAATTTGGAAGGACTGATACCAACAAGATTTTTATACAGAAGATTAACTTCATCAGCATTTGTGAACCCGCCACCTAATTTTGTGTCTAGCGCAAGGTTCATTAATGTTGTGTAATCCATATCATTATCAATTAGGTTCATACCAATACCGATTAAACCTTTTTCCTTCAAAGTTTTTGTACCAAAAACGGCGCCAATAATTTTTGCAACGTCACCTGCATTGCTATCTAAATCAAATGCAATATTGATATCCACAAACTTAAGTCGTTCAATACTGGTTAAACTATCAATATCACCCGTAACATCCTCAATCTGCCAGTTAGGATTTGAAATATTAATAATGTAATCATCTTTTGCGCTAAGGTAAACCGCTGTATCAACACCTTCGCCACCACTCAACGTATCGTTACCAGCACTGCTTACTAGAAAATCGTTTCCTTCGGCACCGTTGAGAATATTGTCGTTGTCATTTCCACGTAGCTCGTTTGCCAAAATATTGCCAGTTGCATTAATGGGATCTGATCCAAATAAATAAAGCTTTTCAATATTCTCTAATTCTGCAAGAGAATAAGATTCTCCTGACCATATAATGTCGACACCCTCATTTGTTAACTCAACAACCATATCTGATGATGAATCAATCACATAAACATCATCACCCGGCCCACCATACATAACATCATTGCCGCCTCTCAGGGTGGCCTCAAAATCAAAAATATCTGCACCTTTACCGCCATGCAGTTCATCATCGCCATCACCACCATTGATAATATTATCTGCACTGTTCCCTGTGAGAACATCATTACTAGACCCACCATTTACATTCTCAATCAGCGTGTCATAGGCAATAGCAAGATTTGTATTTATATTTGTTTTGCCATCCCATCGGCTTGGCCCTATATCACTCCAAGTTCCGTGATTTAAATTAATATTGACTGGTGTAATTTGATTCGACCAGTCTATGGTGTCATTACCGCCACCATCCCATAAGGTTTCATATATTTGTTGATCAGGTTCCCAGCTATATATTGTGTCATCACTACGAGTATTTTTGTTAGCACCATACAAATATTGAATAGCTGCAATATCATTGAGCATTGGTGTTGTTGGATAAAGAATGTCACGTTTGTTATCTAATGAATCATTTATAAAATCACGTTTACTCATGATAGAAAAAGACAAAGCGTCAATTTCTGCTTCTGCTATTACTCGCCCCTCGTCCGGATGAGCAAGGCCAAGAGCATGACCTGTTTCACGTAAAAAAGTGGTGTAACCATAAGTGCCTTTGGTCGACGTATTTAGATCACTGGATACAGGAAGCCATATGTCACCACCACGTGATGATGACTCAGGTTGATAAGTTATGGCGTCAGTTATTTCCGGCAATGTAGAAAAACGGATGTCACCTGATTCAGTTTCACTATCGGTCACTTCTATTAATCTTATATTTGCAATTTCAGACCAAACATTCAAAGAAGCTTTAATGCCTTCAATTTCTAAAGTAGTTAAAAAAGAACTATCCGCTTGCCATGGTTCTCCAACGCCATCAGGAGACCCATACCCCATCACTTCGTCAGTGGAATAACTTGAGGCTTCTGAGCGAAAACTATAGGTAACACTAGCACCTGCTCCAATATCATCGCTCCACTTGGAATTAGCTAATAAACTGTCAATATTGTTCTGATTAGACAGTGGAATTGTTGTATTGGTATCTGCATAACTTAGCCCTGTTCTAGCTAAACTGGTTAGGTTAATATTCTGTTGATTTATTTTCGCATCAGCTGCCATCAATGCTAAAGTGGTTTGTGTGTACTCACCCGATTCTATGGTGTTTACCCAAAACTCAATGTCATTATCTGATGGTTCAACATTAAGCAAATTTTCGTAGAGCAACCTAACTTCATCAGCATTAGAGAATTCCGTGCCAAGCTTTACCGTTAAGGCCAAATTCATCACATCTGAGTAATCCAATCCATTATCAAGTAGGCTAAGAAAGGTTCCTGTGTTAAGTTGAATAGATAAGCCTTCAACGCCAAATACAGCGCCAATTAACTTTGCAGCTTTGCCTGCATTACCACTAAGATCAAAAGCAAGCTTTTTGTCATCGAATTCTAATCGTTCAATATTTATAAGTGTGTCTGTACCGTCAGCACCATCTATAATAATCGAGCCATTATTTTGTACTGTGATAGCGTAATCATCAGCGAAACCCAAGAAATGAGCGGCATCTATACCAGCATGGCCATTGATCAAATCATTACCGCCAAAACCATTTAATACATTGTTAAAATCATTCCCATTAAACTGGTCATCTCCAGCATAAATAATATTGCTTTGCAACGTGTTACCTACATTCGGGAAAGTAAATACCTTATCACCTTCTGTTTGGATTAAAAGTTCATTCGTTTCCGTTCTATAAACTGATTCAAGCGTTATTTTTGCTGTTTGGCCATCTATATTTTGAACTGTTTGTTTTATCGTGAAACCATTTGAATAATTAATTGTTATTTCTCCGGATTGCCCGGATAAAAGGCTTCCTTTCCAACTTAAATCGACACTAGTTTCTTCGCCAAGAACGTCTGCATTAATAGCGTTAAATAAACCATGCACATCTAAGGTATCTAAACCATATTGATGAGCTGCATTTGTAATTTGAATATTTAGTCCCATTTTTGCGTCCTCTTAATTACACATTAATGATTAAGAGTAAGTAATTAAAAATAACTTCTTAAACTCTTAGCTGTGCAATTGCATGTTAACAATTTAAACTACTGAAACAACTGTACTTTAGTGCATATTCTATATTTTTTATGAGCCAGAGGTGAATTTTAAAAATTGATTGGGATTTTGAGAATAATTGAATTAGCTTGCCGAATTATAGAATTATTAATTTTGTACCATACTGTTATCAATATTATAATTCTTCGCTTATATAGGTATTGACTAACCCTTTTGTAATTTTTTGGCTTTACTTCTTTTTTTATTAACATGTTAAATGTGCTTTAACATTAAATTGGCTAGCTATTTTTGTTTTTCCATCATCTGGTTAGCTCTTGCAATTTATGCAGGCCGTTTAATTCTTGACCTTGAGTTGTGGTTTGCTTTATTAGCCACACTATTGCTTGGGTTGCCGCTATATCTTGCCGCTACCTATGCAGTCACCATTCGACGAATTCACCGTTTAAGCCAATTTCATCACAGAGGCATTTTGCATTGGTTTCTAAACCGTAGGTTTTTGGCATATATAGGGTGGTTGCTTTGGACTGTTACATTTGCCTTCCTACTGTTGCTTTATCTTGGTTCTGCAAAGACATTAGAATGGGTTGTCTTGTTTATAGCCATACCCGTATTTTCCTTTATTTACACGCTTTTTTGGCCCATTGCCGCGCGAGAATACAAGCCGTATATCGCAGCACATAAATCCCTTGCTTGGACACGCTGGTGTACAGCTCTATCCATGTCCCTAGGTTATGCCTTATTACAAATATTTGTAGGCGAAAACCATCAACATGTCTCATTAGCGGTTGCTATTCACGAAGGAATTCAAAATAATATCGGCATGAGTAATAGTGTTTTAGTTCTTGAAACAGCGCGCTTATTGAGCCTTCTTGTGGAGCTTAGAAGTTATGCATTGGACAATTTATATTTGCTAAATGGTGCCGTTTATCTGGGATTTGCCTTTTTAGGTAATTTAATGATTTTCTACAATATCTCACTCGCCCTTTCTAGTTTTATGCTCCCCCCTTCCGAATACCGCCGCATACTTGGGCCCATACAAGACACTGATCGACCATCAAAACTGCCAGCGCAATCTTTCGCAATCACTTCGGCATTAGCAACTGTCTTTGTGTTTTTTATTTACATACCAACCACGGTTTATCTTGATGGTTGGTTACATACCAATCCGCAGTTTGTTAAACAGTTTCATCAGTCACAAACTCTTATCATTGAAACAGTAGAAATGATCGGGGAGGATTACTATAAACCAGGCACATCAAAACAAATCCAACGCGCTTATCTCGATAGCATTGGTGAATTAGACGTTTCCATCAATGAATTGAGGCTCGTCTCAGATGCTGGCTTTCAGAAAATGGCGGAAAATATTGATGATTACCTAGACTGGTATTACAGTTTACCTGCAGAATATGAACGTATTGTTGCATTAGCAACTGGCGCACTTGAAGAATGGATGGCTAAAACACTGCAAGTTCATCTCATGCGAGGCAATGCGTTCGGGCCGGTACAGGAATCAATTGATCAAGCTTTTCGGATGAATGAGCAATTGCAAGTAGAGCATCTTAAAAAAGTCGATCAGATCCTAATTGAGAATCGTCTTCAACCCAAGACAGCGCAGCTTGATATCATCAAACAATCGTCACTTGTTGCTATGCAAGAGCCACCCAATCACAGCGTCATTGTCAACATGGAAAACCGCATATTGATTTCGGGCAGCATGGGCACAGCAGGTGCTATAACAGGTGTAATTGCCGGAAAAATAACCGCTAAGGTAGCGACAAAAGGCGCCATTAAACTGGGTGCTCAAGCGTTAGCAAAAGTAACGGCAGCCAAAGTAGCTGGTGCATTGGGTGGAACAGCTACAGGTGCAGCAACGGGTGCGGCAGTCGGTTCAATTTTCCCTGGAATTGGCACTGCAATAGGTGCGACATTGGGCGGTGTCGTCGGTGGTGTTACCATTGGTTTGACGGTTGAAAAACTCTTGTTAATGCTTGAAGAAACCTTTTCTCGTGAAGAATTCAAACAACAAATTCTTGAGTCTATTGAAGAGTCTCGACTTGAATTTAATGAAGTATTAGAACCAACAAGCCCATGAGGTCGATCAACATGCAGTAGCTATTCAAACCTTGTTCGGCACTACTCATCTCAATTGTACTAGCTCAGACCTGATCTGACCCGTGCTGGGATTGGCGAAGTAGTGTCTTTGCGTTGACCTGTCGACCTGGTCCAGGTATTCCCCGAGCGTTGCCGGGCCCAATACTTGTGACCTAATAGGAGCTTTGAATTGCACCGTGAGTGTCAATTCTCCGACAGAACGGTTCTTTCGTAGCCTTAAATATGAACAATTGAATTACGAAAAATTCACAACTAAGGAAGCGGCAAAGCTGAGTATTACTGATTATTTGGCTTTCTATAATGGAAAACGGTCACACTCAAAATTAGGCTACCAATCACCGATGGAATTCGAACATATATTTTATAGAAAGACTGCTTAAAAAAAGTGTCCGGTTTTAGTTGACCATTACATGAGAGGATGCGCCGGTGGACCTACATGCGGCTGAGAGACGAGTGTTACGCCTCACACAGGATATCGTTCATCGGGATGGCTGAACGTATTGGCATGAAGATTGATATTTAAAATTTTTACGCAAATCAGGAGGAAAAACTCATCTCAGCCTTATCGACATATGCATTACCGTATAACCGTATAGTACGCTACACCGCATAACACTTAGTAGAATGGATAATGAGCACTTATAAGTGGCATTTTTCTCCCAGCTTTCGCCGTCATGCATTCGGCTGGCGGTCTGACGCGCCGATACAACGGATCAAGGAAGCCGTAACAGAAATCAAACAGGTTTGCCGTAAGGAGCCCGTACTCGCTGCAGAGGGTGCAATGACGTTTCTGGAAAAACTTTCGCCAGCCCTGGAACATGTCGACAGCTCGTCAGGTGCCATAGGTACTGCGGTGAATCGCGCTATCGATACACTGGTACCGATCATAACGAAGGCGAAGGTTGATCAACAGGTTCGGCAACGCTGGCTGGAGCGCCTCTGGTCGGCTATTCAGGATGATGACATGCCTTACATTGAGAACCTCGGCGACTACTGGGGTGAGCTATGTGTATCCACGGAACTGGCATCAACCTGGGCTGATGAGTTTTTGCCGCTAGTTGAGCAGGTCTGGAGCCCTACAGCATCTGGACGCGGATATTTTAAAGGAACGAGTATCTGTCTGGCATCCTTGTATGCAGCAGGCCGTTTTGACGAATTACTAGCGTTGATCGACAAGGCGCCATTCAAGTGGTGGCACTATCGGGAATGGGGGGTGAAGGCGTTGGCAATCATGGGCAAGAAAGTCGAGGCGATCCGCTATGCAGAAGACTCGCGCGGACGCAATGACCCCAGACTGGCTGATTGCGCAGGCCTGTGAGGCCATTCTGCTGTCGTCCGGCATGCATGAAGAAGCCTATCGGCGCTATGCGTTGGAAGCCAATCAAGGCACGACCAACCTCACAACATTCCGTGCCATCGCCAAAAAATATCCAGACAAAGCGCCGCAAGACATCCTGCGAGACCTGAATACAAGCACACCTGGTGAAGAAGGAAAATGGTTTGCTGCCGCCAAGAGCGCTGGTTTGTTCGATGTTGCCATTGAACTGTTGACACGCAGTCCTACAGACCCGCGCACCCTGATCCGTGCAGCCAGAGACTATCGTGACAAGCAACCCGACTTTGCTGTTGAGTCAGGACTGGCCGCCTTGCGGTGGATTTCGCTCGGGCATGGTTACAAGATTACGGGCGGCGATATACTCAATGCGTATGCAGCTGTGATGAATGCGGCTCCCGGCGTAGGTATTTCTACGCAACTCGTTAAAGAGCAGATTAGAGAGATGCTATCCGGTTCACAACCCCGCAGTCAGTTTGTGCGGAAGATTCTGGAGCAGCATTTGTCATAATGATTAGCGGACTGTTATTCCGTTTGTCCGAGGTTCGAGCCCTCGTCAGGGAGCCGCATATTTAAAGGCTTGCAGCGATGCAGAACTTTTTTATTCTTAGACTCACACTGATCATCGTACTTTTAGGTTTTATGCCGAAGATTCTCATGAAAATCTTTTTTAGACTAAAATTCATCGTATTTTCAATAAAAAAGTGCTGGCAGTTAGACTGAAAGTATCAATTTGCGCATAAATTAGTATTTCGCACATAATTGTTCTTAGATATCACGATGACTCAAGTTAAATTGATGACAGAGCCACACTGCGTGCTGAATAATATCAGATGAAAATCGATGGTGTTTGTATAGAGTCGCTGAATTATTCATTTTTCTATTTGCTGTTCAACGATTTTTTGATATCCAACCCAACCATGTTTTACTTTTTAATGCGGTAAATTACGCAATGCCGCAATACGTTTTTCAATTGGTGGATGGCTCATGAATAACTCGGAAGTGGCTGGTTTGGACGTAATACCAAACGCTTGCAATGAGCTATCCAATTGACTTTCTCTGTTGCTCTGCAAGCGGTTCAACGCAGCTATCATGGTTTGCGGACTTTCAAGTTTAGCCGCGCCTGCATCGGCTCGATACTCGCGTTGACGGGAGAACCACATGACAATAGTGCTGGCGAGAATGCCAAAAACAATCTGTAGCACCATTACAATCCCAAAGTACGCGAAACCACCGAGACCGCCACTCTGATTATTGCTCCCTCTCAATGCATTATTGATGATGCCGGCAACAACGCGGGCAAAGAAAATCACAAAAGTATTCAGCACCCCTTGAATCAAGGTCAATGTGACCATGTCGCCGTTAGCCACATGCGTCATTTCGTGCGCCAACACCGCTTCAGCTTCACGCTGATCCATTTGTTCTAGTAAACCTGAACTCACCGCAATCAATGAGTTGTTTTTTGAGGCGCCGGTGGCAAAGGCATTCATTTCTGGCGATGGATAAATAGCCACTTCAGGCATACCGACGCCATATTGCTTGGCATGGCGGGCGACAGTATCAACCAGCCAACGTTCGGTTTGATTGCGCGGAGAGACAATGACCTGCGCGCCCACAGAATGCTTGGCGATGGTTTTTGACAGCAGTAACGAGATAAACGCACCGCCAAAACCAAACACGGTGGCAAATAACAATAAGCCGCCATAACCTTGCGGATCCAGACCCAACATAGGTCCTAAAATACTTAAAACTACACTTAAAACCAGGAGCACCGCAATATTAGTGGCGACGAACAACAATATTCTTTTCATGAGATAACCACCTATTTATCGTTGAAGAAAAGCACACAAAGTATTTCAACTGATATGGGATTGGCAACAGGGGATTTCAAGAGTCGGAGCATGTTATCAGTTAGTGTTTAATTAAACCAGGATGTCCATTGTGATCATGCCATCAATAATTGCTTCAGGTTTTAGTTGTCAGGAATTAGATGACACACAGCCAAAATGAGTAACTGCACGTCAGCTATAATTCCTTCATGTGCGGTCGAATTGAATATCAGAATCACAAGATCTACTGTAACTAATTGGGTTTCCTTACTGTCCAATTAGCATACGAATTAAAAGATAGTCTTATTTCATCACTGGTACTGAATGGAGTTCAGATGGCAAACTTAAGATGGGTATGCTTGATAATTACGTTTCTTACAGCAGCAAGCAGCGTTGTTTTGGCTCGGGGTGGTTATGGACATCATGGGCGTAGTCATCTAAATATCGGCATCGGCTATTATGGTCCCGGATACTATGGCTATGGTGGCTACGGGCTTGGCGGCTATGGATATGGCTATCCTTTTTACAATAGACCTTATTATGATTATCCACCAACGATGATAGTATCTTCGACACCACCTGTCTATATACAGCAAGCTTAACCAGTCCAGCCGCAACCTAATTATTGGTACTATTGTCAAAACCCGGAAGGTTACTACCCGTACGTCCAGAATTGTTCCGGCGGCTGGTTACAAATAGCCCCGCAACCTTCAGAGCAATAGAAAACAAGGGTAAAAAATATTAATGATGAAAAGACTATTCATATTATTGGCTGCTTGCATACTGACTGCATGTGTAAATCTACCAACGGGCCCAAGTATCATGACATTACCTGGCGCAGGCATAAGCTTTGATCAGTTTCGCCAAGATGACAATGAGTGTAGAGAGTATGCTTATCAACAAATTGGCGGCAAGACTCCTCAACAAGCATCCCAAACTAGCGGTTTAGTAGGTGCGGCTATTGGATCTGGGTTAGGTGCTATTTCGGGCGTTGCCATAGGTGGTGGTGAAGGAGCTGCCATAGGTGCTGGTTTGGGTCTTTTAGGGGGCGCGTTAATGGGATCAAGTACTGGCACATCTTCAGCATATGTCAGTCAAGAAAGATATGACAACAGTTATATTCAGTGCATGTATTCAAAAGGCCATCTTGTTCCTGTTTCAGGTAATATCACTAGGGATTCTTTTACAAATAGTGGTGGTGCTAGTCGAAGAATTTCAATGCCACCAGAAAATTCTACCCCACCTCCACCACCAGACAATCCACCACCATCCCCTAGATAATTTTTCCAGTGGTTTGTGTGGGTATTTTACTCTCGTTCTATACAATCTTCTATAGCAAATGGTGAATGGAAACCTTGGCATCCAAGGCCGGTGCTGATACCTGCTGAGAATTTCATGGAAAAAGATCACGATGGTCAGTCTCACTGGATTCCATTGGATACCAGTATAGCGATTCAGGGTTTTCTGGCTGAAAGAAAAGGCGAACAACGGATTTATGTCGTTACTGTGAACTCACCTCCTGAATATCAGTGGATTCATGACCGTTGGCCTAGATTGGTGAAACTGTCGATCTGAGATATGGATTCACACGCGATCTGATACTTTTGGAATTAAAACATGATTAGAGTGTGCAGTCGGCATTCGGCAGCATGTAGCCTCACCACTTTTTAAACATCAGCAGTCTACACGTATGGATCGATGACTTCGTTTAATGCGACAGAACCTTTTTTTAAGGCAATTCTTGATTATTTAAAGCCTCATTAGACGCTAAGCCGAATTGCGAGTGCTGCAAGTGTTACCAGCAGTACGGGTACAGTCAACACAACACCTACTTTGAAATAGTGACCCCAAGTAATGGTCATGCCTTTTCGTGCCAGCACATGTAACCACAACAAAGTCGCTAGACTACCGATTGGCGTGATCTTTGGCTCCAGATCACAGCCGATTATATTAGCATAAATCATGGCATCCTTTATCGTACCGGTCGCACTGGTTGCGCCGTTTGAAAGTTAACATGGCAATACCCTCCAAACGCCTAGCATCATGTTATGAAACGGGGTGCGAGTTATCGAAATATCTTCATTAGTTTTTCGTACCGTTTTTACAACTGCGCGCGCACCCAATCCCGCCATTGAATAAACAAAGCTTGATCAAGGGAGGCAATAACCGAACGCTGCCATGGCAACCCTGCCCAATAATTATCCTGATCTATTCCACACATATGCCCGCCCGCTTCTTCCAGAATTAAGCAACCTGCCGCATAATCCCAGGGTTTCTGCTCGCCATGTAAATACAGGTCAAAATAACCAGCTGCCGTGTAGCACCATTCCAATGCGCTCGCTCCATAACTACGCTGAGATGCATAAGGCGGGTTCTCTGCAATCTTTTTTAGCAATTTCCGATCCAGCCGCTTCAAATCAATATGTGCAATCGCTCCAGACAAGTTAGGTACATGCTGATTAATCGGTAACAATTTCCCATTTAGATAAGCACCGCAACCTTTCTTGGCATAAAACATTTCATTGGTAATAGGATTATAAACAACCCCTAAAACACTTTTACCCTGCTGCATCAGTGCCACTGAAATTGCAAAATAAGGCAACCCATTGAGAAAATTGGAAGTGCCATCAATTGGATCCACACTCCACAAACCAGCGTCTCCTACAGTCCACTGTTCCCGCTGCACCTGTTCAGGCATTTCCTCACCTAACTGGGCGCAAGGGTAAATCTTTTGCAACTCGCGCAATAACACTTCTTGTGCAATAAGATCCGCTTCTGAGCAAAAACTACCGTCTGGTTTAAACCCCCGTGCCACCTGCAAATAACGTGGCATGATTTCCTCCTGCGCAACCTTCCTAACAACAGCAATCACTGAATCAAGCATTTTCAACCTAACCGCCACTTGATCGGGCAGTCAATACTGGACATTTAATCCGCGAGTCCTTGGCCAGTTGTAGCAAACCCTCAAGTACTACTAATCCGTTATTTGCTTTTGACAGATTCACGCCATTATATTTTAGGAGAAATATAATGATGTATCTTTTTATGATAATTTGACTAACGAGTAATATTATTTGCATTTAATGTACGTCGTCAAAGTATTTTGGACTAGAGACTGTCTAAATTAAGAGACGGTTAGCTCATCAAGTTTAAATTTCTTGATTGTTTATCGTAGTACATTTGTCGCCGCATAGCCAATGTTCGCTGTTTTATTTTCTCTCGTTT
>JAJFJG010000217.1 GCA_021774265.1 Nitrosomonas sp. | reverse complement strand
TGGTAAGATTATATTCAATCCTCCTAATAATATGAAAGTTGGGGTTAAGGAAAGAATTGAAGTAAGAGTAACTCAAGACATAGAAGTAGAATTAAATAAAGCTTTGAGAGGGCGTGGGATACCACAAATTGAAAAGATTAGGGTCTATGAAGTTATGAAACTAAAATTAAGTGGGGGTGATTTTAATATTGTCAGCTTAAGCGAAGAAGAGCAGATTGTTTCTAAGAAAGGAAAAACAGAGTGGGTATGGGATGTTAAACCCGAAAAAAAAGGAAAACAGGTTTTACAACTTATTGCTACTTTACAGATTAAAATAGAATCATCACAAAATCATATAAGTCACCCAGTCTTTGAGAGAGAAATCATTGTAGAAGTTAATCCGATATATTCTACAAAGTTATTTTTGGTGGAAAATTGGAAATGGGTAGTAACAGCGTTGGTTCTGCCTACTTTGCTATTTTTTGTACATTATTTTTAATTGTTACCAACACCTTGAATTTCACATAACTTAACCCGCTTCCTGCGAGTTATTTATACGTTGATTTCATAAATTTTTCATTATCTTCTTTTCAAAACTAATCTGTGGCATTTTATAAAACATGAGAGCAAAAAAACTACCTATATGGTTGCTGTTGAGTTTAGGTGTAGAACTAACAATAAGGCTAACCAGAGAATGCACCTAAATTTTTCTGAGCTAGAACAGGCGCGATTTCAAGTAATTGAATAAGTAATATTATATTAAAGGGGCATAAGTTTTGCTTGTGATATGCATGGAGGTAGCAACGACAGTCTCTATTTCTTAAATAATAAAAATGGGAATGCATAATAATGAAAAAAAATATATTAGCATCAATATTATGTGCGAGTGTTTTATCGCTTGGGCTGGTATCAACAGCCAATTCGGCATTAGTATCAACATTGGGCGGTTTGGCGGTATACGATACGGATCGGGCATATCGTGGTTAGCAAACGCTAACGCAGCGGCAGGAACAAGCTTGGACGATGGGCTCAGTCCGACGGACGGTCTCATGACCTGGGGCAGCCAGTGCCTGGGCGGCCAGCCTTAATGTGGGTGGTATACGGGTTGGCGTTTACCTACTGCAATTCATGCAGATGGAACTGGTCCTTGTGCTGGATACAATTGTACTGGTAGTGAGATGGGGCATCTGTTTTATACCGAATTGGGTGGCACAGCGAATAGCTCGATTCTAAGTAGCGGTGATCCTGACCTGGCACTGTTTTCTAACGTCCAATCCAGGACCTATTAGACCAGTACGGATTTTGCGTCGGTTCCAAACGCCTCGTGGCTCTTCGCCTTCAACATCGGCAGCCAGCTCGCTACCAGCAACATCGCCAATTTGTTCGCGTGGGCTGTTCACTCGGGCGATGTCGGCGCGACGACGTCAGTGCCGGAGCCAGAAACTATTGCACTGATGGGATTGGGGCTAGCGGGATTGCTAGGCTTCGGGCGTCGTCAGCGTCGACGTTGATGCTTTGGTGATTCGAGTGATTCGGCCCTTTTGAGGGGTGCAGGGGGAGACTTCCCCCTGCTGGTTTAATTTCCCCTTCTGTTGTCGGAATATTTTACAGAGGGCGCGTTACGAACATTTACCCATTTATAAGCAGGCGATGGATGTGGCGGTGCGCTTTGAGAAAGTGGTAGCCGGTTTTTCGCGTTATCATAAGTACACACTAGGTACTGAGCTGCGCAATAAAAGCCGCGAAATTGTAGCACCGATTGTTAAGGCCAACGCCGTACATGATAAGCAGGATCAATTGTTGGTTTTGCGCGAGCGCCTGGATGAGCTGCTGATAATTCTGCGCATTGCCAAAGAAACGCGCGCTTTCAAGTATTTTAAATCTATTTAATACGCCATCGAGTTGGTGATATCGGTTTACAGACAGGTGGCTAAGATCGATCAAGAAAAAGGCGTCAATATGAGGGAGCCAGAATCAGCGTGCCAATGGTTTTTTGCTTGCTGTGCTGAGTGTGCCGACGTGTATCACTGCGCGTCTGTCCCGGCGTGGTGATGTGTTGCGACATGACCATCCAGGTTGGGCTACTCGACAAAAAGTGTCAGTCATTGCATTGTGCAAATGATCTGGAATTTGAGGTGCCTGATACTGCTCCAGAATTATTCTCCAGTTTTCTTCCCAAATTAATGAAATGAGTTCTATTTAAATCTGAGAAACTTTCCAGTTTTTGGAGACTGACAATGTGTTGGGTTCTGCGGTGGGTCTACTATAGGTCTACTAAGTCTGAAAAGTAAAAAGGCCTGCATCGCTGCAAGCCTTTAAATATTGTGGCTCCCTGACGAGGGCTCGAACCTCGGACAAACGGATTAACAGTCCGTTGCTCTACCAACTGAGCTATCAGGGATTTGGTGAAAAGCGAATATTAACGGTTTGAGGCATGTTGGTCAACCTATTCTATCGATTTTGGTGTTAAATTTGTATATTTAGTAATACATTGACACATGGCTTATCTATTGCTTCTTCAGCAAATTTCCTTGGCGAAGCACCAAATAATTCATGAGCCAATGCCTGACAGCTAAAATCGTTCGTATTATTGTTACAAATCTTGGCAATAGCTGGCTATTACCTTCAATTTTTGCCTTATTTTGAAGATTCTATCTTTTCATTATTTTGGCACAGAATTAATCGGTGCTTCCTCAGGTCATTATAGATATTTGCATGTTACTTTTGTGTGTTCCCCCACAACTTAAAATAAGGCTTTGAATGACAAAAAAGATTACAAATAACCGCCCGCAGCCTGATCAAGTACTAATGGAGATCGCCGATTATGTGGTTAAACATCATGTTAATAGCGACCTGGCTTACAACACTGCACGCTATTGCTTGATGGACACCTTGGGGTGTGGTTTGGAAGCGCTATCTTATCCTGCTTGCAGTAGACTGTTGGGGCCTATTGCTCCAGGTACGGTGGTTCCTTATGGGGCGCGAATTCCTGGGACTTTTCACCAGTTGGATCCGGTGCAGGCGGCGTTTAACATTGGATTGTTGGTTCGCTGGCTTGATTTTAATGATACTTGGCTGGCAGCGGAATGGGGGCACCCGTCGGATAATCTTGGTGGAATTCTGGCTGTGGCAGATTGGCTGTCACGGCAAGCGCAGGCATCCGGAAAACCACCATTGACAATGCGTGATGTATTGACTGCGATGATTAAGGCACATGAGATTCAAGGTTGTTTGGCGCTAGAAAATAGTTTTAATCAGGTGGGATTAGATCATGTCGTGCTGGTAAAGGTAGCATCAACGGCGGTGGTAACATATTTGTTAGGTGGTAGCCGCGATCAAATTGTTGATGCATTGTCTCAGGCGTGGGTAGATGGCCAATCGTTGCGTACTTATCGTCATGCCCCAAATACGGGATCACGCAAATCTTGGGCGGCGGGGGATGCGACCAGCCGTGCAGTATGGCTTGCGATGCTGACAATGAAGGGAGAGATGGGTTATCCATCTGCACTCACGGCAAAAACTTGGGGGTTTTATGATGTTTTATTTGGAGGTGAGTCATTTAAGTTTCAGCGGCCAATTAGTCAGTGGGATGAGTATGTCATGGAAAATATTTTATTCAAAGTTTCATTTCCCGCAGAGTTTCACGCGCAAACAGCGGTTGAGTGCGCGATGCAGTTGCAGCCTTTAGTTGTGCATCGCTTGAGTGACATTGAACGTATTACGATTCGCACGCATGAAGCAGCTATTCGTATTATTGATAAGACGGGTGCATTGAATAACCCAGCTGATCGTGATCATTGTATGCAGTATATGGTAGCTGTCACGTTGATTTTTGGGCGCTTAACGGCGGCCGATTATGAAGATGATGTAGCAGCTGATCCTCGTATTGATCAGCTACGTGAAAAAATTATATGTATTGAGGATGTGCGATTTACGCAGGACTATCATGATCCGGATAAACGAGCGATTGCCAATGGAATGACGGTAGTATTTAACGATGGCTATGCGTTGGAAGAGGTGATGGTGGAATATCCTGCCGGGCATAAACGTCGCCGTGATGTAGGTATGCCATTATTAGAAGAGAAATTTAAAAAAAACCTTGCACGATGTTTTTCAGCACGTCAACAGCAAGCTATTGCTAATTTATGCCTAGACAAAAATCGATTGGAAGCAATGCCAGTCAATACATTCGTAGATATGTTTTGTATCGACCTAATCAGCCCTTAACACGAGTGATTTTTACAACATCTTTAATACGCCTCAGGGTGCGCATCATTTGCGCTAAATGATGGCGATTCTTTGCCTGTAAAACAAAATTCATGGATGTGTAGTCTTCTTCACTATCCATTCTTACGTCGTCAATATTAGAACCTGCTTTGGCAATTTCAGTACTAACTCTAGCAAGTACACCACTTTTGTTTGCGGCGAATATTTTGATGTTCACTGCAAAAGAACGATCAATATCTTTGCCCCAGGTAACATCTAACCAGTTATCTGGGTGCTTGTGACTTCTCTTCACCAATGAACAGTCATGAGCATGGATCACTAGTCCTTGGTCTTTCTTGATAAAACCGACTATGACATCGCCTGGGATGGGGCGACAACATTTGGCAAATTGCACGGCCATACCTTCAGTGCCTAATATAGTGATAGGCTCATGATTGCCATTTTTGTTGGATATCGCTTCTTCTGATGATTCTAGTCGTTTTGCAATAACGGCGGGAAGTTGCTTGCCGAGTGCGATATCGGCAAATAATGCTTTTTTAGATTTGACACCACAGTCTCGAGTAATCTTTTCCCATTGCGCGTCAGTAATGATTTCTTGGTTAATGTTGAAAGTTTGTAAGGCTTGATTAAGTAGGCGTTCACCCAGCTCGACTGACTCATCATATTGCATGGTACGAAGGAAATAGCGGATTTGTGAACGCGCTCTTCCGGTTGTAACAAAAGTAAGCCATGAAGGATTGGGTTTGGCTTGTGGTGCGGTAACAATCTCAATACGGTCACCGCTTTTTAATTTGTTACGTAGAGGTGCATTTTCACCATTAATCTTTACCGCAACACAGCAATTGCCAATATCGGTATGAACGGCATAGGCGAAGTCAACAGGAGTCGACCCTCTTGGCAGGGATAAGATTTTCCCTTGCGGTGTAAAGACATAGATATCTCCAGGAAATAAATCAATTTTAAGGTGCTCAAGAAATTCTGAAGAATCTGTGGTATCGCTCAATGTTTCTAATAAGCCTTGCAACCACTGATTGGTTTTCATATGAAGGTCATCAAGATCCGTACCGGAACTTTTGTAAAGCCAGTGTGAGGCTACTCCAGCTTCGGCAATACGATGCATTTCTGCTGTGCGAACTTGTATTTCAATAGGGATGCCATAAGGGCCAAACAAGGTGCTGTGTAATGACTGATAACCGTTTGCTTTAGGAATAGCGATGTAATCCTTAAATTTACCAGGTATGGGTTTGTAAAGACTATGCAGCGCACCCAGTGCCACGTAACACAAAGGAATGTCTTCTACAACTACACGAAACCCATAGATGTCCAATACTTCGGAGAAGGTCAAGCGCTTATCTACCATTTTTGAATAAATGCTGTAGAGATGCTTTTCACGCCCACTTACTTTGGCATCTAATCCGGCATCTTGTAATTTTTCTGTGATGGCATCAAGGATTTTACCAACGACTTCACGACGGTTTCCGCGTGCCGCCTTGGTCGCTTTAATTAATACTTTGTAGCGTGTGGGATAGGAGTAACGAAGTCCAAGATCTTGTAACTCTTGATAAATATTGTTCAGCCCTAATCGATGAGCGATGGGTGCATAGATTTCTAATGTTTCTCTCGCAATGCGGCGTTGTTTGTCTGGTCGCATCACTTCAAGCGTATACATATTGTGCAATCTGTCAGCTAACTTGATGAGTATGACACGGACATCCCGCGCCATTGCAAGTAGCATTTTACGAAAATTGTCAGCCTGAGCCTCTATAGCAGTTTGTGATTCAATTTTATCGAGTTTAGAAACGCCCTCAACTAATTCAGCAACGGTTTCTCCAAATCGTTCGCTAATTTCAGTATTGGAAATGTGCGTGTCTTCAACGACATCATGTAGTAGCGCTGCGGCAAGTGTGTGGACGTCTAAGTGGAGATTACCTAGAATTCTAGCGACAGCTAAGGGGTGCGAAATATAAGGTTCCCCAGATTTTCGAAATTGGCCTAAATGAGCGCCTTGGCTAAATTCGTAAGCATTTCTAAGCTGAGTAATGTCTTCTTGCTTAAGATATTTGGATGTTTCTTGAAATAAAATTTCTGCTTCAGGCATAGTGGTTGCTTGGTCGGCGTTTTTTAAACTATCCTCAATGATGATAGGGCGCATATCAATGAAGCATATGCATCACGATGTATCATCTATTAAGCGACTGGCAAGCGTTTTTAACAGATGAAAAGACTTTTATGTTAAAGGGAGAAAATAAAAAATATTAGTATTTAACACATTAATACTCAGTCAGCTGAAGCAAGTAAATTCATAACTTAAAGCTAATTGGTAGTCATGGGCTGGAGGTTGAAAATTTAAATACTGGACGTAGGGTTGAGTATGTCTATATCAATCTTGCCTTGAGCTAGTTCACGTAATGCAATGACAGTCGGCTTGTCACGCGCCGCATCGATCATTGGTGTAGCACCAACGGCTAATTGTCTAGCACGTGTAGTGGCAGTCAGGGTCATATCAAACCGATTTGGAATTCTCTTCAAACAATCATCAACAGTAATACGTGCCATAATTTTAATCGCTCTTTGGTTAGAATATTAAGGGAAATCTTTTAATTTAGAAATTAACTTGCTGTGATTAACAAGTTGCCGCGCTAATCTCAAGCGTTCTGCCCGTACAATGCTGGTCAGGTCTTTAAGTGCGTTGTCTATTTCATTGTTGATGATAACATAATCAAACTCGTTCACATGGTTGACTTCTTCACTAGTCGCCGCGAGTCTTTTTTTGATGACATCGAGATCATCTTGTCCGCGTGCTTTTAGACGTGAAGCAAGTGCCTCTGGAGAGGGGGGAAGAATAAAAATGCTTGTTGATTGTGGAAAACGGCTATGAACTTGCTTGGCGCCCTGGCAATCAATTTCCAGCAAGATATCACGGCCAACATTGGTAGTCTCATCTATCCATCTTTGTGATGTGCCATAAAAATTACCGTATACCTCAGCACTTTCAAGGAAATCACCATGCTGTTCCATTTGTTTGAATTCAGATTCACTGATGAAGTGATAATCACGACCATTTATTTCACTGGGTCGTGGTGAGCGAGAGGTATGTGAAATTGATAGATTAAGCTTCGGATCTGTTGCTAACAATGCTTTTACTAAGCTCGTTTTTCCTGTGCCAGAAGGGGCGCTAATAATAAACAAGCAACCAGTTATTGTCGTCATATTTGTTCGGGCAATTAGTCAATATTATTTATCGTGAACTTAGCGCCGTCATAATCTGACGTTTTAAAGTTTTAATAATTCTCATTTCATCTGTGGTGATACCTTCAGGCGCGACTTGTTTTCTGTCGGCATAAAATATACCGATCGGCCTGTCATTGACGACCAATGGCAATACGATAAAGCTACGTGCATCTGTCAATAATG
Organism: Nitrosomonas sp.; assembly: GCA_021774265.1. GTDB lineage: Bacteria > Pseudomonadota > Gammaproteobacteria > Burkholderiales > Nitrosomonadaceae > Nitrosomonas. Next base: position 9,258 of record JAJFJG010000217.1, on the reverse strand, counting down.
AACGATGCCATCGGGGGATCATATCACGTACTTTTTTGGTTGAAGCATCTGATATCATCAAGTCTACATCTCTTTTTATTGAGAGACTAAATATATCAGTCGATGAATTAATAGGAAAAATAAAATTTCGTTGGACCTCCGCGTTATTTTCCCCAAGGGAATAGCGTGATCGGTATCGATTATTTTTGATATCTTTTAAACAGATCGTCACAAAACGAAAACCTAGGCTGTTATATAGTATTTCTAAAACGAGCAAAAATAGGTCATTAATTTTGTAGTCTAGAGAAGCCATCATTTCTGCGATTTCTTGGACGCCGATTAAGAGTTGTTCTTGTGCGTTGAATGGCTTACCACTGGGGTGGTACTTAGTTACCATTGATTTTTCTTCTTCAACATTAAGTAAAAACAAACCACTTAAAATATCTTCTTCAGCTTGTAAATTTGCGGCTTGGTTGGCTGCTTCCGATTTAATTTCTTTCTTTTCGTCAAGAAGGGGTGAGCTGAGTTGAACATTATTACTTAATGTGCATGTCTCCTCAGTAGCATTAATCATTAATTTATCGAATTTCTTTCGATCGAGATTTAAAGTTTTCCCAAAACGCCTCAGTAGTGCGACATCGATGGCGGTTTCATCAGGATTCGTCTGCTTTAGTATAAGTGGGACAGCCAATTCACTTAATTCAGCCGCTTGTTGCATCCATTCTTGCCGTGTTTTGGGTGGACTTAGTGCACCATCAGGTGGCGCTTTGATAGAATGGATAATGCTGGTAGGAATATCCCATTCTTTTAATATGGTTTCAGTGAAGGAGTCAAGATTGAAACCCAGCACTTCTATTGAAGCCTCCACTTCTGTGTATGTGCCGCACTCAATCAAATCCATCATATTCTGATATAACTTGTGGTCATGTGATGCAATCAGCAGGCGGCCCATATTTTTAAATAATGCGGCGATGGCGATCTCTTCTGCGTCTTTGAAGTAACTGCGCTTAGCGAGTTCTCGACCGACCATGCTGGCTGCCAAAGCCTTGGTCAATTCAATACGCACGCAGTCAGCTTGCTTGCCTGACATAGCTTCAACCAGAATTATAGCAAGTGCACAGGTTTTAACGGTATCAAATCCCAATAGGAAAATGGCCCGAGAAATACTCGTCACAACTTGTCCTGATGCAGCACGAAAAGTAACAGAATTCGATAAACGTAGAATTTTTTTCGTCAACGAAACATCAGACAATACCAAATAGGCAAGTTGTCTTATGGATTCGTCATCAGAAGAAGATAACTGTACAATACGAGAGATCGCACTGCCAAGCGCCGGAAGATCTAGGTCGTTGCGTATAGCTGAAACCAATTTGTCTTTTGCAGTGAGGCTGATTTCACTACTCAGTCTATTGGCTTGTGAATCTTTCGTATTTGACTGCGTATCATTTTGCACTGATTTTAATCCGTCCTTAAATGATATTAATTATTTTTTATATAAATAGTTACGGAAACATCTTTCATTGTCTTACGTAATTAACGCTTTAAGCTTTAATCTGAATTATATTATCTCATTATCCATTTAGCTAAGATCGAACCAATAAGGCTTTAATAGATGTTATTCTTTTCAAAATAACGTTGGTCATATTCTTCAGCTGGATAAAATATAGAAGCCAGTTTAATTGCTGTAGTAATAGGTAGATTTTTTGCCTGCAATCGCTTTTGTAATGTTTCTTTCGATTGTATTTCTATTACTTCTTATTCGAGCGTATAAAACAAGATAGTGGATCAGTATTGCGTGCCAATATTTGTTTTTGACGGTTACGCATCGTTGCGTCATGGCATTTCAAGTAGCTGTAGCAAAGGTGATTTAATTCGTATTATATGAGAGTGCAATGCAGGTCAGTACTGTTAACGTGACGATTACACTATTTAAATTTATAGTGTATTTTTCTGATGAAAAAATCTTACAGATTTCCGCTTATTTTAATGAAATGTGTATCAATACCATTAAGCTGCAGAGAAGCACGTACTTCTTCTACTTTAGTCATCCTAATAAAGGGTCCGACACGAACCCTGTACCAAATACCTTTTTCAGCTAGATCGGCTGATTGAATATCTGCAACTACACCCAGTAATGCAAGTTTAGCTTTTTGGTTCTCTGCGTCATTTGTGCTTCTGAAAGAGCCTGCTTGAAGAAAGTAATGTTCCATTTGAATGCTTTCCACAGACTTTTTAGGTTGAGGTGTAATTGTTGGACTAATAGGCGGCGCTATGGGTGTTGGTACTTGGGCAACTGGCTTGGGTGCTTGTTCAAAGGCTGGCTCGTCAACACCAGGTAGAATATCATAAAAATCAAATTTATTTTTTGTGTCAACTTCAGCGATAGCATTTTCTTTAGCTTTTACTAATTGTGAGTCTATCGGTGATTTGATAGGGTCAAATACAGTTTTATTGCTGACAGTTTTTTTCTCAGGCGCTAAAAATGGACTAGGCGACTCACTAATATACATCCAAATAGCAATTGCACTCATCAGACCCAGCGCATAGCCGATAAGTATCCCAAGAAACAATGCCCCGCTGCTTTTCTTGTTATTTTTTGTTGACTTGCTGGATTTGTAATCGCGACTCATCGATTTCCTTTTTAGTTATTCAGTTACATTTTCTCTGGAGCACTAACTCCCAGAAGCGCTAATCCATTACATAAAACCTGTCGCGTCGATGCGATTAATGCCAGACGGGCAAGCCGAATAGGGATCTCAGGTACGAGAAAACGGGTTGCATTATAGTAACTATGAAACTCACTGGCCAAATCTCTTAGATAAAATGCAATCACGTGAGGCGCATATTCTTTTGCTGCTGATTCGATAATATCAGGAAAATCAATCAACTTCTGTAATAATGCCAGTTCCATCGGACTGGTTAGTGACTCAGTATTAATATCATGAAGTGTTGCGACATCCTCGTTCCATTGTGATAACACACTGCAAACTCTGGCATGGGCATATTGTATGTAATAGACGGGGTTTTCATTGCTTTGTGATTTAGCTAAATCTAAATCAAAATCCAGGTGCTGGTCACTTTTACGCATGACATAAAAAAATCGTGCGGCATCTTTACCGACCTCATTGCGTAATTCTCTCAGCGTAACAAACTCACCGGAACGTGTAGACATCGGTACTTTTCTTCCATCACGATACAACACAGCAAATTGAACCAGGGCAACTTCTAATTTCTCCGGATCCATTTCCAATGCTTGAATCGCACCTTTAACGCGTGGAATATAGCCGTGATGATCAGCGCCCCATACGTCGATCACTAGATCAAAGCCGCGTTCAAATTTATTCAGATGATAAGCAATGTCAGATGCAAAATACGTGAATTGACCATTTTCGCGTTGCACAACGCGGTCTTTCTCGTCACCGAAATCAGAGGAACGAAACCAGCTTGCGCCATCTTGATGATATAAGTAATTCTTTTTCTCAAGCAACTCAACAGCGTGTGCCACCAATCCATTATCAAAGAGTGATTGTTCGGAAAACCAATTCTCAAATACGACGCCAAATTCCATTAAATCATTGCGACAATCACCCAGTTGCTCTGTTAATACAAAATTATGAATATAAGCATAATCCTGTCCCAGAATTTCTTTACTGTTGGCGATAAGCTTATTTAGTTGTGCTTCGAGATCAATGACGCCATCTTGGTTGGGTAAAGGCATGTCTTGTAACAAGAATTCAGACTGGTGAACATAACGATCAGTATGAGCTTGTTTAATTAAGTGCGCCATATCGCGAACATACTTACCCTGATAAGCATTACTAGGGAAGGGGATGGTAATGCCATGTAGTTCAAGGTAGCGCAGCCAAGTAGAAAGCGTCAGAATATCCATCTGCCGTCCCGCGTCGTTGACATAGTATTCGCGTGAGACAGAATAACCGACGGCGCTCAGTAAATTGGCAAGGCTAGCCCCAAATGCGGCGCCTCTCCCGTGCCCTACATGTAGAGGCCCGGTTGGGTTGGCTGAAACAAACTCGATTTGAATTTTCTTGTCGTTTTGGGCGTCGCTGTGGCCAAATTGATTGCTATTTTGGAATATATTGGCAATGATTCGTTGCTTTGCCGAAACTTTAAGAAACAGATTGATAAACCCAGCACCCGCTATCTCGACTTTTTCAAGATAAGGAGAGTCCGGCAATGCTTCGATCAGTAAGGCTGCTATTTCACGAGGGTTTTTACGCAAAGGCTTGGCCAATTGCATGGCTAAGTTACAGGAGTAATCACCGTGATTAGCTTGTTTGGTACGCGTCAGTTCAATACGTGCGTTTGAATCAGACGTGACGATTTTGCTTGCAGCAAGTTTTAGTAGCTCGGCAAAGTGATTCTTGAAATTAGGTTGTTCAAACGATGTCATGGCAGGAATATGTTTATACAGCCGCTATTATAGCGAGAATGTGGTTGATTAAGTTTGTAAAATTAACGATTGAAACAGGCTATTTTTCCTTGCTTTCTATAAGGAAATGATGCCATCAGTCAAACAGCATGTGTCGTAGCCGTTGATTGTGCTAATAATTGCTGTCGGTGTGTTTCAAATAAGCAAATTCCCGCGCTGACTGAAACATTAAGACTCTCGACAGTGCCTAGCATGGGTATACGCGTTAGATGATCACATGTCTCACGTGTCAGTCGTCGCATTCCTTCTCCCTCGGCACCAAGCACCCAAGCAATAGGTCCGCTCAAGCAAAGCGTGTTTAGATCTTGCGCCGTATCTGCGTCAGCATCAGTGCCGATGACCCATATGCCGTAATGCTTTAATTCTCGTAATGTGCGTGCTAAATTAGTCACGGGAATAAATGGCACGGTATCAGCAGCACCACTGGCTACCTTATGTACGGCAGCGGTTAAGCCGACGGCACGATCCTTAGGCGCAATAACTGCATGAACGCCAAATGCATCGGCAACTCGTAAACAAGCTCCTAAATTGTGTGGGTCTTGAATGCCATCTAGAACCAGTAGTCTTGCAGGTTTATTCAGTGTTTCTAGAACATCCTCTATGCTTACATGATGGCGGGTGAAGTCAATATTGGCGGTTACGCCTTGGTGCCGCCGACTGCCAACCATGCTATCAAGCCGTACGTTGTCGCAAGCGATAAGGCGAATACTCTCAGATTCCGCAAGTTTTATTAAATCCCGCGCTCGTTGATCGCGACGGCTAGCATCAAGAAAGATTTCTTTGACGCTGTCAGGGTTCTGCCGTAAACGGCTGGTAACTGCATGAAATCCAAATATGAGACGAGTGTTAGACATGTTTCTCTTAAAAAGGAATGAATTAGGCGCTTGATGGAGATGACGAAACTTGCCAAATCATCGCTTTCTCAGCAAATAACCGTGCATTGTATGTTATTTTGATTTTTTGATGCGTTTTTTGCTTGGTTTACTAGTTTTATCTACTTTACTTTTAGTTGCTTTAGTTTTTTTTGTTGTTTTAGGCGGCTTGTTGGATTTCTTAGTCTTGCCGTCTTTAGCGCTATCGTTCGTTTTTCTTGCTTTACTGTGTGTTTTGCTAAACGTCTTCGTTTTGGTGAGTTCTTTAGTTTGAGCAGCCTCATTAGTGTCAGCCAACACAAAATCAATCTTGCTTGTCTCTAAATCTACGCGTACCAACTTGACGCGCTGTCGATCACCCAGACGGTATTGTTTGCCAGTGCGTTCACCTTTTAATGTATGTTTAGTGGCGTCAAAATGAAAATAATCGCTGGGTAATTCAGAAATATGGATCAGACCTTCCACATAAATATTATCAAGTGCGACGAAAAGCCCAAATCCCGTTACGCTACTGATGACACCATCAAAGCATTCACCAATTTTATCCTGCATATAAAAACATTTGAGCCATGCTTCCACATCGCGTGTAGCATCATCAGCACGCCTTTCAGTTTGAGAGCAATGCATGCCGAGTTCTTGCCAATTACCAGGTGCGTAAGTTTCGTCTTTGATGAGTGCTTTAATGGCACGATGTATAAGTAAATCAGGGTAACGCCGAATGGGGGAGGTGAAGTGAGTGTAAGAGTCATAAGCTAGCCCAAAATGCCCGATTTTTTCGGGGCTGTAGACAGCCTGGCGTAGTGACCTAAGCATGACTGTTTGTAGCAAACTAGCATCTGGCCTGTCTTTAATTTTACTTAGCGTTTCAGCGTAATCTTTTGCATGAGGATTGTCTTTGCCGCCCAGTTGCAGACCAAATTCCTTGAGAAAATTGCGTAATATCTCAAGTTTCTCAGGAGTTGGACCTTCATGAATGCGATAAATAGCCGGTTGTTCATGTTTTTGTAAAAAATCTGAGGCACAGACATTTGCGGCCAGCATACATTCTTCGATTAAACGATGTGCTTCATTACGTTTAACTTGCTCGATTTTTTCGATTTTTCCTTGGCTGTTAAAAATCATTTGAGTGGCTATCGTATCAAAATCGATTGCGCCACGTAATTTACGTGCTTTTAATAACACGCTGTATAGTTTATGTAAAAGCTGCACATGTGGTAACACTTTTGCGTATTGTTTGGCTTCTTTGCTAGTGGCATTGTCCAGCATTGCGGCCACTTTGTTATAAGTGAGTCGTGCATGGGAATGCATGACTGCTGGATAAAATCGATAATCAAGCACATCGCCGTTCGCTTTAAAGCGAATCTCACATACCATACATAATCGGTTGCATCTGGGTTTGAGCGAACATAAATTGTTAGACAGTATTTCTGGCAGCATTGGGATGACACGCCGTGGAAAATAAACGGAATTGCCGCGTTCTAACGCTTCACTATCTAATACATCATTACTTTGTACATAATAGCTAACATCCGCAATCGCAACGTATAACTTGTAACCCTTGCCGTCTTTCTCGCAATATACCGCATCGTCAAAATCACGCGCATCTTCTCCGTCTATAGTTACCAATGGCAAATGACGGATATCCTCTCTTCCCTCCATTTCTTTCTTCGGAATGCGTTTTGGAAATTTAGCGGAAAGCTTATCAACTGCTGACGAGAATTCATGAGGCAAGTCATGTTTGCGTAAGGCAATCTCAATCTCCATGCCCGGCGCGGTGTAATCACCCAAAATCTCAATGATATGACCGATGGGTTGCGAGCGTTTGCTGGGCTGTTGAATAATCTTAACGATTACGACTTGTCCTGCCTTAGCACCCATGGATTTATCCTTCGGAATCAAGAAATCCTGTGTAATGCGCCGGTTCTCAGCTTCCACCGACAAGATGCCATGGTCATTATGCAATCTGCCGACCAACTGCGTGTTGGCACGCTCTAGTACTTCAACAATGCTTGCTTCTCTACGTCCGCGCCTGTCCATACCGACTTCACGTACCATAACTAAGTCGCCATGCAGTGCTTTGCTCATTTCTTTAGGGCTTAAAAACAGATCTGATGGTTCATCATCGCTAATTAAAAAACCAAACCCATCCGCGTGGCCATGTACTTTGCCTTTAATCAACGACAATTTTTCCACCATGCAAAGGTCGCCTTTGCGATTACGCATGATTTGACCTTCACGAACCATGGCTGCTATCCGGCGACAAAAAAACTCTTGTTCTTTTAGCTTAACGCCGAGTAAACGTTGTAATACTTTGTCCGTCAGTGGAATACCCTGATCTTTCATGATTTGCAGAATATACTCCCGACTCGGCAAAGGTGTGCCATATAAGGCTTTCTCACGCTCATAATTTGGGTCGAGAGTACGTTTTTTAGGCTGTTTCTTAATTGACAAAATAGCGGTTTCCTATAGAATTACGCGTTCTTCAGCATCCTGGTCAGGATGTTGCATTGCCCAGATGGCGGAATTGGTAGACGCGCATGGTTCAGGTCCATGTGCCTTCGGGTGTGGAGGTTCGAGTCCTCTTCTGGGCACCATTAATGTTGAATAAGTATTTGATAAATAAATATTAATTGTTTTCAGGAAAAGTTCCTATGCCAAAAACTATGCCATTAAAAGAGTTACTATAGTTTTTTTATGGCTATTTTGCTTAAAATTTATGCAATGTATTGAGAATATTCAATCTATAAGACTTATATCACATTACCTGCTGTAAATGTATCACTCGTGCTATAAGACCAAAAAGAAAAAAACTATATACTCCTAAGCGGCACTTAGTACAAAATTCTCACTGGGATCCTATATCAGCGGTATACCCCCCTCTATAATTCCCGCACACAAAAATTTAATTATGCAGACGGTCTAGACACAAAAGGTCACAGACTTTTATACCGCCCCCGCCTAACTGAGTCGACAACTTAATATAACCATACACCGCATTAACCCCCCCCTACTTCTAATTCAATTTTTTGCACAGAGTTATAGGCAGACGGTCTAGTGGCGGGAAGCTGTATACTTTCGACCCGCCCCCTTGGTTACGCGGGTAATGACTACCAGCCTAATGAATATAATAATGATTGCGTATATTCATATGCAACACGCTAGAAAATATTCGAGGTTCGAATTACCCTCAAGAATAAAGATGCTCAGAAGTACCTTAGGCTTTATGCAAGGCAAATAAGAAGGGAAGGGTAGTGGTTTTAGTTCTTGCCTGGCAATGCTGCAGTGGATTGGTAATCATTGCATGATTCAGGTGCAATCAATACACGCTCATAGATGTAATAGGCTTCGAGTATATGATGGTGTTGACTACAGACAAAGCTAAACACACGACGCGTACCTTCTTTGTGTATGGATTGCATTTCCAAGTGTTTACAATCTTGGCAGCTTTTGCCTTTGTTTGGAGATTGGATGAATGGGTAAATGATGCGATAGGGATCAATGTCGTTACTGTGACATAACATAGTCCATGATCGGATCTGTTCTTGTTGTGGAATAGCCTGGAGCTTCATGATTGCTTCGAGTGTTTCTTCCTGGCTTGCAGTTGTTTTATTGCAACAGGTCAACAATAAACATATAGTAATCGGGTTCACTGAATACGTTTTTGCATCGCGGAAATCTTCTGAAGCCACCCCTTCACAGGATGGGTTATTTTCTTGATTATCTCCGACCCCGTTATTTTTTGGTCGGGCAGGTCGGGCGCAACCGCTAGAACTGTTTCCTGCATTGGGTTTCATGCTTGCCCTACTTCTTGAGTTAGTTGGAAAATGGTCGGGCAATGCCCTACTTTTTGGGTTATTTTCGGTGTTTTCTATTGATTTTGTCTGTTCAATTAACGCATCCCAATCAATCATCATCACTCCAAATTGTAGGTAAAATATGAAAAACTCTTATCCTACC
>JAJFJG010000216.1 GCA_021774265.1 Nitrosomonas sp. | reverse complement strand
GATAATTTGAGGAGAGGATCGTTTGGATCAAGTTGTAAAAGTAGATCCGTACCAAATAAATTTGTTTGATGGAAAGAGCTGCTTTGTATGAGCATTTTGTTAACCATTTCGACCAGAAAATAGTGTGTTATTTTACCATTCCCGGTCGAAATGAGAGCTAAAAATACACTCGTTATTTCACAATATCAATGAGCTGGATTGTTATTCAGGATCGACTAATTAGATAGTCATAACCTATTAGCTGTACTAGCTCAGACGGCCTGCTGAAAAACCCCGGATGTTACGTTGGATTGATAAAATAGAAGCTTTACCTTCGACCACTAGTAAAGGCCAACGCGAGGTAAACAAAGGCTATGTCGCAATTAATTGTTGAAATTGCTTTAATATCCCAAGAGCCGATAGAAAACAAAAAGTTGGTATAATGTTTCGACCGATACAATCAACCATTCGATGCCATTCCAGATAAGTTTCGCAGCCTGTAAAAATTCTGTCTACCTGTAATGAAATATTGCAAGTACAAAATTATCTAAATTACTTTAGACGCATTCAATATTTTATTCCACATGAGTCATCTCTCAGCATAAAACTAACTGTTTCAACAGGCCGTCTGAACTAATAAATATTAGCTCATCTTAGTGAGATCAACCATAACTGGCGCGTGATCAGATGGGCGTTCAAGTTTCCTAACTGATTTGTCTATTACACAAGAAACACAATAATTGGAAAGAGTCTCACTCAATAAAATATGATCAATTCTCATCCCTCGGTTCCGACGAAATGCCATCATTCGATAATCCCACCAGGTAAATACTTTCTCTGGCTGTTCAAACATACGAAAACTGTCCACAAGCCCCAGTTTCAGCAACCCATAATAAGCATCTCTTTCAGGCTGACTACACAGCACTTTGTCTTTCCATGCAACCGCATCATAGGTATCTTCATCTTCTGGTGCAATATTAAAGTCACCAAGCAATGCTAGCTTTGGATATTTAACAATTTCCTCTTGAAGCCATTCATGAAATGCATACAACCAGTTTAATTTATATTGATACTTATCTGACTCGACACTTTCACCATTTGGAATATAAACACAAATTACCCGAATATCAGCGTACGTTGCAGCAATAACGCGTTTCTGTACATCATCTAACCCAGGGATGGCTGTCACAACGTCTTCACCTGCTTGTTTGCTCAATAATGCGACACCATTGAAAGTTTTCTGACCAACAAAAACTGATTGATATCCGGCAGCGGTTATTTCATCCAACGGGAAATTTTCATCCTGTACTTTTGTTTCTTGCAAACACAAGATATCCGGCTGGTAAAATTTCAACCAATCAACAACTTGTTGTAAACGAACTCTTAGAGAATTAACGTTCCACGTTGCAAATTTCATATCAACTCGTTATAAAAGTTTTGCAATTCAGCATTGGTAGCCTTCGATTCCTCCACTGTCGCAGTATGACCTGCGACTTGTATAACTAAAATTTTGTAAATTCTCTCAAGCTTGTGTAAAACTGTCACAATATGATGACCACCCCAAAAAACCAATCTCGGTCACGAATCATATTAAGCCATTCACTGACCCCTTGATGATTGATAACGCCAGGCATGCCACTTGCCTATACCGGCACGATCAATAACGATAAGTATTTCTAGTCATGCGCCCTCAACTCGGTTATTACCAGATCTTTATATCCAAACATATCAGCATAATTTGATACGCTAAGGCAAACCCAACATGCTTTAAAATTAAGTCGTTTATTTCATCCCATATTATCCTTTGACTCAGGATCAGCAGATGCAACAATTAAAGTAACCGACCTGATTAGATTAGGGACCTAATAACTAAACCCATTCCAACAAACCACCCATTGATAAGCCACCAAAATGATATAATGTACACTTAAATGACTTAATTATCTGATAAGCATCTCTGTTAACCAATTAATATTATAATAAGTCTTAGATACAGCGCTCTGTCCTTGACGACAGAAATCAAAGGCTACACATCGATATTTACTTATAATTTTTCCAACCTGACTATCAAAAATCTGCTGGTTCCAATAACAAACCATGGGCAAAAAATATTATGCCTGACCCGCAACCACTTCTTTCGCAATAAAGTGGCGTACCATTGAATATTTTTGTAGATACAATTAAATACCTTTCTGTTTTAAAATATTTTTTATTATACAATCCAACCAGTAACTTATGTCAGCGATCTCATCTCCGCATACTGAATGCGCCATGTCATATTCATGCCACTCAACGTTACAATTCGATGCTAACAGTTTATCTTTTGAAGCTTTTGCTTTAACAATCGATATGACCATATCATTACTACCATGCGCCATAAAAATGGGCGTCAAACGATTTGCAATTGAAATCTCATCCACAAGTGTTTGAGGCAACGACAAATAGCACGATAACGCCATAATACCAGCGATTTCATACTTGTAGCGAAGGCCTATTTGTAGTGCCATCACACCACCTTGAGAAAACCCTGCTAAAATAATATTTTGACATGGAATTCCACGCTGAACTTCTTGCTCTATTAACTTTTCTATCGCTTGCTGTGATTGACGTATACCCTCTTCATCCTCAGACAAGTCCAAATTTTGATTATAAATATCATACCATGCGCGCATGGTATGTCCATTATTAATACTAATCGGACGTTCAGGCGCATGTGGAAATATAAATCGAATAGAAGTTTCTGGCAATAATGCTAATTCATGAACAATTGGCACAAAATCATTACCGTCCGCACCCAATCCATGCATCCATATCACCGAGTAGATTGGCTTATCTCCAATCTCAATTTTAATATAAGGCAGTGTATTATTCATAAGATCAATATATCCAATACACTGTTTATATACGTATATAAAATATTACATTAGAGTAAGCTAACTAAATTTTTTCAGGAAACATATGCCAAAGACAGAAATACAAACAATTGTAGCATGTAATTTTTGAATTTTGACTTATGTTATTGGTTGATCTTAAATTCATCGATCTCCATAAAAAAACCGGCACACCGGTCTGTCTTGTGACAGCGGTGTGCCGGTGTGCAGTCTAACTTAGCTTAAAGCTTAGTAAAGACAGGTATAACTGCGCCAGCAATACTGTTGACGTAGCGGTTACCATCTTCATCCCAAGTCATAAGCAAGCCACCAAAACGACTCTCAGGAT
>JAJFJG010000215.1 GCA_021774265.1 Nitrosomonas sp. | reverse complement strand
CCTGTAGTTCTTACTGGTAACTCACTTGACACTACTGTCACAATTGGCGGTTTGACTAACGGAGTAGAATACACCTTTACACTTACTGCAAGTAATATTGTCGCAACTAGTGATTCTTCAAATCCTCTAACTGCTACTCCTTCAACTAATCCTTTGGCCCCAACTGGTCTTCAAGTAACTGGAACCGGCAATCAATCTGTTACATTGTCTTGGATTGAACCTACTGATGACGGTGGTGATGATCTTGTAAAATACACTGTACAATATTCTACAGATGACTTTACAAACTTTGAATCTCATGAAGTAATTCCTGTTGATGATGACCCATTAGCAACATCTACTACTGTTGATGGACTGGCAAATGGTACTCCGTACAAGTTTAGAGTACTTGCACACAATGAAGCTGATGTCCCAGAAGATGTAATTGATGATGATACAAGTCCTGCATCTGATCCAGTTACTGCAACATCCTCTACTGTTCCTCTAGCTCCGACACTTGATTCTGCAACAAGTGACGATGATTCATCATCTACCTTGTCTTGGACTCCTCAATCTACTGGCGGTTCCCCAATCACTTCATACTCTGTATCTTACACTCCTGTTGGCACTGAAGCACAGCCTGTAGTTCTTACTGGTAACTCACTTGACACTACTGTCACAATTGGCGGTTTGACTAACGGAGTAGAATACACCTTTAGTGTAATTGCATCTAACGCAAACGGTCCAAGTGTTTCCTCTAACCCTCTTCCTGCAACACCTGCTGCTAAACCTTCTGCTCCTGTATTGGACACCCCGGTACGTGGAGATCAATTCGTTTCACTTGATTGGAGTTTACCTTCTGATGGCGGCTCTGACATACTTCAATATACCATTACGTACACACCAGCTGGCGGTGCATCACAAACTGAGACAATTGGTGATAATGAGCCTCTAGCAACTGAAGCTACTATTACTTCTCTATCTAATGGAGTAGTGTATACATTCACAATTACTGCAACCAACATCCTTGGTAACAGCCCTCTATCTAATTCTGAAACTGGAAAACCTGCAACTGAACCAACAAAACCAAAACAACTTAATGCACAGTTTGGAAGTCAGCAAGTCACATTATCTTGGCAAGTTCCAGATAATGATGGTGGAGAACCAATTGATGATTATATTGTAGAATATAGACAATTACCTCCGATTAATCCTCCAGATGGCGGTTGGACTGTTTTCGATGATGGTGTTAATGACACTCCTGTAGATACTGTTGTTACAGGATTAACTAATGGCGTACAATATCAATTCCGAGTATATGCACACAATGAAGTTGGCACTGGACCTGCATCTAATGTAGCTGCTGCAAAACCAGCTACAACATCTAATGCACCACAAATGGACACTGTCACTCCTATCTCTGATACTGAAATTGATGTAACTTGGTTTGCCCCTCTAGAACTTGGTGGTGGAATTGTATCTGGTTATCAAATTGAAAGACAACTTGGCGATGGTACATTTGAAATCATATCTACTGATACTGGCTCTGATGCTTTAATTTACAATGACACTGGTTTACTTAGAGGTACTTCTTACACTTACAGAGTAACTGCAATTACTGAAGCTGGTTTGGGTGATACATCTGGTACTGCAGGTACTGTTACATTTGATGTTCCAGGTAAACCTGTAATCACTTCTATTCTTTCTGCACCTGGCTCTGTTGATTTGGTATGGTCTGCACCTAGCACTGGCGGTACTCCAATCACTGGATATCTAATAGAATATACTACAAGTCAAACTGATGCTGACAATGGTGTGTTCTCTGGTTCAAAAACAGTTTCTGGTACTACACTTGAAACTACTGTTACTGGCTTAACTAACGGTGATACCTACTACTTTGTAGTATCTGCAACAAACAATGTTGACTATGGTGAGAAATCTGATGTTAGAGATACAACTCCTGCAACTGTTCCAAACAAACCAATTAATCTTACAGCAACTCCTGGTGATGGAATTGTAACCTTAAGATTTGATCCTGATGGTGACGGTGGTGCTGCTATAGTTGACTTTAATGCTGAATACAGTACTGATGGCGGTACTACATGGATTCCATTTGATGACGGTGCAGACTCTACATCTACTGAGATAATTGTCACTCCTCTAACTAATGGACAGCCATATCTGTTTAGAGTAATTGCATACAATGGTGTGTCTCCTGGAAGCGCCCCATCTGATGAGGCATCTACAACACCTGCTGCATTATCTGGCATTCCTACTAATCTAGCTGCAACACGTGGTAATGCACTTGTTTCACTTACCTGGCTTGCCCCTGAATCAACTGGCGGCGTGCCAATCACATCATACATTGTAGAATACACTAATGATCCTGATGGTAATTATGATGATCCTCCTACATCTGTTACTGTTCCACCAACTGTTGATCCTGTCACTGGATTTGTTTCTACAACAATTGATGGTCTAACTAACGGTGATACTTACACATTCAGAGTAAAAGCAGTTAATGCTGCTGGTACTAGTGGACCATCTGTTGAGGATACTGCAAAACCAGCTACAAACCCATCTGCTCCAACTATTACAGTTCCATTAACTGCTGGTGACAAACAAATCATAGTATCTTGGAATACTCCATCTACTGGCGGTGAACCAATCACATCCTATCGTCTTGAGTGGTCTGATGATGACTTTGCATCTATTTTAGATTCGCAATTAATCTCTGGAACTCCACCTGATACAACATTTACTGTAACTGGATTGCTTAATGGTGAAACTTACTACTTTAGAGTATACTCTACAAACATTATCGGTGACAGTCTTTTGCCATCTGATGTTGAATCTGCAATCCCTGTCTCTACTCCAAGCCAAGTAACTGGTCTTTCAGCAGCACGTGGCAGTGAAGAGATAATTCTATCTTGGTTTGTTCCATTTAATGGCGGCTCTGCAATTGACTATTATGTAATTGAATACTCTAGTGATGACTTTACATCTACATCTACATTACAAATTGATAATCCAACTACAACTGGTGATCCTCTAACTGTAACTTCTTCTGTTGATGGATTGGCAAATGGTACTCCGTACAAGTTTAGAGTATTTGCACACAACCTACAAGGCAATGGTCCAACATCTGTAACTATTGAATTGACTCCTGCTACTGTACCTGATGCCCCAACTAATGTTATCACAACATCTGGAAACACATCAGTTCGTCTTGATTGGACTGCATCAGGAAATGATGGTGGTGCTGATCTTGATTACTATCTTGTACAATACAGAGTAAAGGATGCTGCTACTTGGACTGATGCTTCAGGTCAAAACCTTGATACTTTCAAAGAAATTACTGGATTACTTAATGGTGTGATTTATGAATTCCAAGTATTTGCACACAATGATGTAGGTAACAGTGCTGCATCAACCCCTATCGCAGAAGAAACCCCTGCAGGCCCTCCATCAACTCCTGAAATAATTTCTGCCACTGGTGCAGATCAATCTGTAACCGTATCTTGGCACCCATCCGTTGCTGATGGTACTCCTATCACTGGATACAGTGTGGCATATTCATCTGATAACTTTGAAAATGATGAACACATAATTTTGGTACCTGCACCATCTGGAAATATTGATCCAATCTCAACTACTATATCACAATTAATCAATGGAGATTCATATTCATTTAAAGTTAAAGCAAATAGTGATGCAAATGACAGCTCATATTCTACTATAAAGGATGCAGTTCCATTTACTATTCCTAACGCTCCAACTGATCTTACCGCAACACGTGGTAATACTGAGGTTGGACTTACTTGGAATGCACCTGCATTTAACGGCGGTTCTATAATAACAAAATATGTTGTAGAATACTCTACTGACAACTTTGTGTCTGACACTTCGATAAAAGATAACATCACTCCAACTGATGATCCTATCACTACCACTGTTGATGGACTTGCTAATGGTTCACTTTACACCTTTAGAGTACTTGCATTCAACGCTGCTGGTCAAAGTGTTTCATCAGATCCTGCTACTGCAACCCCTGCCACTGTTCCTGGTGCACCAATACTTACTGAGGCAAACAGAGGAAATACTGTTGTTAGACTTGTTTGGACTGCTCCATCAAATGATGGTGGAGTTACCGTTGATGACGGTGGTGATGCTATTGTTGATTATGAAATTCAATTTAGAGTATTGAACTCTGCTGCTCCTTGGGAAACTTTTGTTGAATCTAATCAAAGTACTGTAACTGCTGCAACTGTTGATTCATTATCAAATGGAATAGAATATGAGTTTAGAATATTTGCAATTAATACTGTACCTGGAAAAAGCATTGCATCTAATATAGAATCTGCAACTCCTGCAACAGTACCTGGAGTTCCTGTAATTGATAGAGCAACCAGTGGCAATGGTCAAGTTGAGATTGTTTGGACCCAACCATCTTCTGGAGGTGAATCAATAACTGGCTACACTATTACAATTTCTCCTGCTGACAATAATGGTCAATCCGTACTAACAGTACCTGCAACCTCATTGACTGTAATTGTTAATGATCTTGAAAATGGAATTCCTTACACATTCACAGTGGCTGCTGAAAATATTGTTAACTTGGGTACTCCATCAAATCCTGTAACTGTAACTCCGGCTACATTACCTAATGCTCCAACTGATCTTAATGCAGAAACTCAATCAGGTTCTGAAATAAAATTAACATGGAATGCCCCATTAGACAATGGCGGTTCTGTAATTACTGGTTACCAAATTGAAAGACAAACAGGTACTGGTTCATTTGAAATAATTGTCCCTGATAATTCTGCAAATCCTCCTGTCTTGGCATCTTCTGATATTGAATTTATTGACACTGGATTAACCAGAAACACCTCTTACACATACAGAGTATCTGCAATTAATACTCCTGGTGTTGGTAGTGCTTCTGATGTTGATAGTGCTACAACATTTCATGCTCCAGACGCCCCAACACTTGATGAGGCAAACAGAGCAAGTGAACAAGTTGAACTTAAATGGACTGCACCTGCAAATACTGGCGGTACTCCACTAACCAATTATGTTGTTCAATTCAGACTATCTAATTCTGATACTTGGAATACGTTTAGTGATACTGTTTCTATTGATATCCCACTTGAAATTATTGTAAATCAATTGATCAATGGCAATTTGTATGAATTCCAAATCCTTGCTGAAAACTTGGTTGATCAAAGTGTCCCATCAAATCCTTTGACTGCAAAACCTGCTACAGAATCTGCAGCACCTGAGAACTTATCATTTGTCGCTAGTGGAAACCAATTTGTAACAATAGGTTGGGATGAACAACTAACAACTGGCGGTGAACCAATCACATCATACATTATAGAATACACTGATAATCCGAGTGGCAACTTTAATGTTCCACATGATTCTGTTTCTGTAACTCCTGCAACAACAACTGAAACTCCAGCAATTCAAACTACTATTATCGGTCTAACTAACGGTGTAGAATACACCTTCAGAGTAAAGGCAGTTAATGCTGTTGGTGCAAGTGATCCATCAAACATTGCAACTGGAACTCCATCTACCGTACCAAATGTTCCAACTGATCTTACTGCTGTGGCAACATCTGATACTACAATTGATCTTGACTGGAATGCCCCTGAAAACACTGGCGGCTTTGCAATTATTGGATACCAAATTGAGAGACAAACTGCAGGTACTGGTTCATTTGAAATAATTGTGCCAAATCTTACAGCCATTCCACCTTTTTCATTATCTGCAATTCCTGCATTTACTGATACTGGATTAATACAAGGAACTTTGTACACTTACAAGGTATCTGCAATTACTGATATTGGTACTGGCGGTGCATCTGGCACTGGTAGTGCTACAACATTTGATGTTCCTGATGCTCCGACAATTACCGGCACACAAGTTGCTGATACTGCAATTACTTTGACTTGGACTGCAAACTCTGATGGTGGTTCACCAATAACATCTTACTCTGTATCTTACACCCCTGCTGGTTCACAAGTACAACCTGTAGTTCTTGCTGGCAATTCCCTTGACACTACTGTTACAATTGGCGGTCTAACTAACGGAGTAGAGTACACCTTTACTGTAATTGCATCTAATGCAATTGGTACTGGTGCTGCATCCTCCCCTGCCACTGCAACTCCTGCAACAATTCCTGGCATTCCTAATATCACTGGTACTCAATCAAGTGATGGTAGAATTACATTAACTTGGACTGCTCCATCCACTGATGATGGTTTGACAATTGATGATGGCGGTTCATCTATCTTAGATTATATCGTAACTGTAACTTCTGCTACTACTGACACTCAAGTTGTTCCAGCATCTCCACTAACTGCAAATATTGATGGTCTTACAAATGGAATTACTTACACATTTACAATATCTGCAAGAAACTCTGTTGGTACTGGCGGATCTTCTACATCTGTAACTGCAATTCCATCTACTGCACCAAACGTTCCAACTGATCTTACTGCTGTTGCAACATCTGGTACAACAATTGATCTAGAATGGAAAGCACCATTAGATGATGGTGGATTGGCCATTACTGGATACCAGATTGAGAGACAGACTGGAATTGGCTCATTTGAAATAATTGTACCTAACCTTTTGGCAACTCCTCCGGTCCCATTATCTACGGCACTTGTCTATTCTGATACTGGATTGGATTTGAATACTGCCTACACATACAGAGTATCTGCAATCAGTAATGCTGGTACTGGCAGTGCTTCTGATACTGCCAAAGATACAACCTTTACTGTACCTGACGCTCCAATAATTACAGAAGTAAATCCATCTAATGAAGAAATTGAAATTGTTTGGGATGCACCTGCAAACAACGGTGGTTCTGTAGTCACTAGTTACAAAGTTGAATTCAAGAAATCAACTGATACTATTTGGTCTCCATCTACAACTCCTCCATTAGCTGGAGAAACTAAAGTTACTGTAATTGGATTAACAAATGGTGACACATACGAATTTAGAGTATTTGCAACCTCTAGTGTAGGTACAAGTGTTGCATCTGAAATTGCTACTGGAATACCAATTACTCAGCCTGGATCTCCAGAAAACGTTGTTGCAACTAGAGGTGACACATCTGTCTTATTGTCTTGGGATGCACCTGTTTCTAAAGGTGGTTCTGAAATCACTGATTATTTGATTCAATATACCACTGAAGCATCACTTCCAACTTGGACTCCGTTCTCTGATTCTACAAGTACTGTTACTGATGATGTACT